>JAGLWU010000021.1 GCA_023133275.1 Candidatus Moraniibacteriota bacterium | reverse complement strand
AATTTAAAATAAAAGGAATTGATTTAGAAAGTTTTAAAATTTTAAATCATTTTTACATTAAAGATGCTAATAATTGTTATAAATATGGAAAAATAGTTAATATGTCCGAATGCAACAATTTAACTAAATAATTTTATGAATATATTTTTAATCATTATTGATTTACTAGAGTTAATTGGTGGTGTAATGATTGCCTTTATGGTGATTAAAGTGCATGATCGAATTGTCGAGGAATATAGAATTGATAGAAAAGTTGTTAAGGTTGTAAAAAGAGAACATTTAGTTACTTTTACTGGAATTGGATGTTTGACTTTGAGTTTTATTTTGCGAATGATTTATTATTTGTTTTTATGATGAGAATGAATTTTAGGATATTATTTTAAACTAAAAGAATATTTAAAATCTTACTGAGATTACCACATCTCTCCCTACGGTCGTTCCTCGCAATGACAGGAAATTTAAAATTTTGAAAATTGTAGTGGGGCTTTCCATCAATAAACCTAAAAAGCCCGTGCGGCGAGCACAGTATATTTTTTTTCGAAATACACTTAATTTATATTCAATTCTTTGCTATAATATATAAATCTAAATAATAAAAATAAAATATGCGTATTGCGATTGATGCTTCGAAAGCTTTTCTTCATGAGCGAACTGGGATTGAGGAATATTCTTATCAACTTATTAAACATTTGAGAAAGTATTTATTGGATGAACAGGTCATTTTGTATTTGCGAAAAGGGACTGAGGAGAATATTGATTTTAATTTACCACCGAATTGGGAGGTTAAGGAATTGGCGGCGAGACGGTTTTGGACTTATTGGCGACTTTCTTGGGAAATTCTTTTTCATTGGCCAGATCGACTTTTGATTTCTAGTCATATTGTTCCGCCAATTCATCCAAAAAATACAACAACGGTTATTCACGGAATTGAATATGAAATTTATCCTGAGGCTTATTCTAAAAAAGAGTATCGAACAATGCGGCGAGGAATTCGAAATTCTTGTAAGTGGGCAAAACGAATTATTTGTGTTTCGAATAATACGAAAAAGGATTTGGTTGATTATTACAAAGTACCTGAAACTAAAATGCGGGTAATTTATGAAGGTGTGAATCCTGTTTGCGAAAGTGAGGAACATTACGATACAATTTTACTACAAAGAAATGGATTGGAAAGAAAAAAGTATTTATTTTTTGTAGGGCGTTTAGAGGAGCGGAAGAATATTGTGAATATTTTAAAAGCGTTTGAGATTTTAAAGACTCATTTTCGTATGCCTCATAAATTGGTTTTAGCGGGAAAGACTGGTTTTGGTTGGAAATATATTGAAGAGGAATTGGAAGAACATGAATATAAGGATGATATTCTTTTGACTGGTTTTGTGACTGATCAAGAGAAGTGGGCTTTTTTACGAAATGCTTCGGTTTTTGTTTTTCCGACTTTGTACGAAGGCTTTGGTTTACCGATTTTAGAAGCTCAGCAAGTTGGTGTGCCAGTGGTTACTTCTGATCATTCTTCGTTGAAGGAGACGGCTCTGGAAAGTGCTTTGATGGCGGATCCTCACGTGCCAGCGGAAATTGCGGAGAAGATTCATGTTTTGATTAGTGATCAGGAAAAGCGGAATGATGTTATTAATAGGGGCTATGAGAATATTAAGAGATTTAGTTGGGATCGTTGTGCGAAGTTAATGGCAAAAGTTTTGCGGATGGGATAGATAGATTGTTTTAGATAAACAGACTTTTAAAAATAAAAACGGCTATCTTGCAGGAAGATAGCCTTGGAGTATACTTTCGAGGATGTTGATTGATTGAATGACACTTTTTTTCAGTCAGCTTTCGCTTTTTTGTACATATTTTGCTCTATAATTGTTGCGGATAAAAGCAAACCAATGCCAAGTGATATTCCCGCTATACCACAGGATTCTGCAGAAGAAATTTCAGAAGAAATTAACCATATTACAATCGGAAATATAATGCTGAAAGATGTGAACAAATAAGCGATAAATCCCTTTTTTCCTGATTCCCAATAGGTATTAGTTATAGTTTCTTTTAATAATTCCATTTTTTATATCTCCCTCTTTCTTTAAATGAACAATTTTCCTCAATTTTGTGAGGAGTTAGCTAATATTGAATTTTATATTATTATTATGTCAAGTACAAATCCAAAAAAAACTAAAAACTTAAAAATTGCTCTTGTTCATGATTTTTTAATTTATCAAGGAGGGGCGGAAAAAGTATTAGAAACACTTTGCGAAATATTTCCCGAAGCACCGATTTACACTTTGCTTTATGACGAAAAAAACATGAAGAAAATGTTTGAAGACAAAAAAATCCATACTTCTTTTTTACAAAAATTTCCAAAGTTTATTCGAAAACATCATCGGTGGCTTTTACCTTTTTACGCTTCGGCAGTGGAAACTTACAATTTGCGAGATTTTGATTTGGTGATTTCCAGTTCGGGAGCGTGGAGTAAGGGAATTGTAACTCGAGTTGACACGAAACACATCGCTTACATTCATTCGCCAATGCGTTTTATTTGGGATGAAAATGAAAAATATCTAAAGCGAAATAAAAATTTTAAAAGTAATTTTATTGTGCGACAAATTTTAAGTTATTTGCGGATTTGGGATGCACAGGCGAGTAAGCGACCAGATTTTTTAATTGCAAATTCAAAATACACTCAAGCGAGAATTTCTAAATATTATCGACGTGATTCAGAAATTATCTATCCACCAGTTGAATTTGTAGAAAATTATTTTGATGAACAAGGGGTCATGACCCCTTGTTCAGAAAAGGGAGGATGCGGAAAAAACTCAAAAAAACCTTTCATGATTATCTCTCGGCTTTCTACTTATAAAAATGTGGTGTTGACTGTGAAAGCTTTTAATAAATTAAATTTGCCGTTGATTGTGATTGGTGATGGTGAGGAGAGAAAACATTTAGAAAAAATTGCTGGTAAAAATATTCAAATTTTAGGTTGGGTGGATGAAAAGGTAAAACAGAAAATTTTAAATAATTCTCGGGCGTTTATTTTTCCGTCTGAGGATGATTTTGGAATTGTGTGCGTGGAGGCGTTGAATGCTAGATTGCCAGTGATTGCTTTGCGGAAAGGTGGAGCGAGGGAGATTGTTCAGGAAGGTGTTACGGGAGAGTTTTTTAATGCTCCGACGGTTGAGGTTTTGGCGGATGGTGTGCGACGATTTTTGGATAATGAGAATTTTTATGATAAAAATATTATTAAAAAATCTGCGGAGAAGTTTGATAAAGATGTTTTTAAAGATAGAATTTTGGAGTTTGTGGAGGAGAAGATTAAATTTTAAAATTTCCTGTCATTCTGAACGAAATAAATTTTTTGTAAAAAAATTTATGAAGTGAAGAATCTAGATAAGTTTTTCTGATACTTTTAGTAAATTTAAAGTTTAATGATTTTTCGTGAGGGAATCTTCATTCCTTTATTTTTTCTAAAGAAAAAATAAATCCGTTTAGAATGACAAGAAACTTAAATGATAAAAAATTGTAGGGGTTTGCCAGTGGCAAACCTAAAATTTTGATAACAAAAATGTTTTAGAATTTCAACAAGGGACCATGACCTTTTGTTGAAAAGCCCGTGCGGCGAGCACAAAATATGACAATCTTAAGTTTTTATAGTAGAATAAAAAAAGCTTGAAATTATCGAGTTTTGTTTTTATCGTGTGATAAATATTTTTAAATTCATCTTAGTTAAAATTACAAAAGATAGTTTGCGAAAATGTTTTATGATAAAGCAGAATTTTTTTCAAAGAAATTTAATAAATTACAAACAATATGAATAAGAAAATTAGACAAAAGTTTATTTTAGTGGTACTTTTCGCAATATTGGTGGGCGGAATTGCAGTGCCGAAAATACCATACTTACCCGCGAAAGCTCAAGAGAGTTTAGATAAATTTCAAATTAATTTGGGACTTGATTTACAGGGAGGATTACACCTTGAATATGAAATGGATTTGTCGCAAGTTCCTGATGATAAAAAAGGTGAAGCGATTGATTCTGTGCAAGCGGTTGTTGAGCGGCGAGTAAATGCTTATGGTGTTGGTGAGCCAGTTGTTCAGCATGCAAAACGTGGTGATCAGAATTTTCTTATTGTAGAATTTCCTGGAGCGGAGGATGTTGCAGATGTGAAAAATGTGATTGATAAAACTCCATTTTTACAATTTAGAGAGGAAAAAACTGAGGAAGAATTGGAGGAAGAAAAGAAAATTTATGTTTCTGTGAATGAGCAATTTGTAAAAAAGAATGCTCAAGCAGTTTTGGATAGAATTAATAATGGTGAGAATTTTGATGATATTTACAATGAAGAAAATACAAAGATTGGTTTAAATATTTCTGATGAGGATTTGCAATTTTTTGAAAAAGGACAATTATCAAGTTCTATTGATGATGTTATTTTTTCAGATGATTTAAATAATGGTTCTGTGTACAATGGAATACTTGAAACAGACGAAAGTTATTTGCTTGTTAAGAAATTAGAGACTCAAGGTGAGGGAGAAGAAAAAAAAATTAAAGCAAAAATTTTATATTCTTTAGATTTTTTTAAAAAAGTTCCAGAAAAATATAAAGCGACTGATTTGGATGGAAAACACTTGGAGCGAGCGGATGTTAGTTTTTCTGGTGGCGGAGTTGGATTAGGTACTCCAAGTGTTAGTTTAGAATTTAATGATGAGGGTACAAAACTTTTTGCAGAAATTACAAAACGAAATTTAGAAAAAACGGTAGCTATTTTTCTTGATAATGAAGTAATAAGTGCACCAGTTGTCAACGATGAAATTACAACAGGTCAAGCGGTGATTAGTGGAAATTTTACGGTTGAAGAGGCAAAAAATTTAGTGAAAAGAATGAATGAGGGTGCATTGCCAGTGCCAATTAAATTAGTTTCACAGCAGAGTATTGGAGCATCATTGGGAATGGAATCCTTGGCTATGGGACTGAAAGCTGGATTGATCGGTTTGATTTTGACGATGATTTACATGATTTTTTATTATCGAGTATTTGGTGTTGTGGCGGCAGTAGCTTTGATGATTTATGCAACGACCATTGTTTCAATTTTTAAAATTTCAGGAACGATGCCTCAAGGAATGGCAATTACTTTAACTTTAGCAGGAATTGCGGGACTTATTTTATCCGTTGGTATGGCGGTGGATGCAAATATTCTCATTTTTGAAAGAATCAAGGAAGAATTGAAAAAAGGAAAATCTTTGAAATATTCAGTGAACGAAGGTTTTGAACGTGCGTGGTCATCTATTCGTGATGGTAATTATTCTACGATTATTACATCTTTCATCTTGATGATGATCGGCGCTGGTTTTGTGAAAGGCTTTGCTTTAATTTTGATTATTGGTGTGTTGATTTCAATGTTCACGGCGATTGTTTTAGTGAAAATTATTGTTAAATTTATTTCTCGAGATTGGTTAGAAAATAATACTTGGTTAATTTTTGGTTTTAAGAAAAAGGTTGAAATTGAAAATGCTAAAGAAAAAAAGTTTTTGCAAATTATTAATAAGAGAAAGTTTACTTACATTTTTTCAGCTGGTTTGATTGGAATAAGTATTTTTGCACTTTCAAATTTCGGCTTAAAATTAGGAATTGATTTTGTTGGTGGAACTTTGACTGAGTTTAAAATTTCAGATGGTATTGGAATGCCAGATACGGAAAAAGTTTGTCAAATCATAGGTGAAGATGGTTGCAATGAAAGTTTTACTTTGCAAGAGAGTGATAATAATCACATTATTATTCGATACAAACAAGCGAGTGAAGAATTTAATCAAAGAGTTTTAACGGCAGTGAGAGAAATCGATCCTCAGGCTGAGCAATTACGAACTGATTTTATCGGAGCGACTATTTCTGAACAATTAAAAAGCGGGGCGTTCAAAGCGATTATTCTTTCGGTGATAGCTATTCTGATTTACATTGCTATAGCTTTTCGTAAAGTTTCTTTTCCTGTTTCATCTTGGAATTATGGTATTGGAGCGGTATTGGCGTTGACTCATGATATAATTATTGTGTTGGGAGTATTTGCATTTTTGGGTTATTTTTACAATATTGAAATTGGAATTCCATTTGTTGCGGCTTTGCTGACAATTTTAGGTTATTCTGTGAATGATACGATTGTGGTTTATGATCGTATTCGGGAAAATGTTATTCGTACACGAGAGACTGGAAAATTTGAGAAGTTGTTGAATCGTTCGTTGAATGAATCTTTGGCGAGATCAATGAATACTTCGCTTACGGTGGTTGTTGTGTTGGTATCAGTTATTTTGTTCGGTGGTGAGTCATTGCAGAGTTTTGCGATTGCAATGTTAGTTGGTGTGATTGCAGGGACTTATTCATCAATGTTCGTGGCAACAGCTTTTATTGCTAGCATTTTTAGATATAAGAAAGATAAGAAATAGTAACTAAGAATTAATAATTTAACATTAAAAATATGGGAATAACAGATTTGTTTAAGAAGAAAAAAGATCAAAATATTGATCCAGTGCAGGTTAAAAAACAGGCAGAAGATTTTATGGGAGGACAACTTCCAGAAATTTCAGATGAAATGATTGATCAGATTTTGGCAGGAGAAATGCCTGGAATGCCAAAATTGGGAATGATGCAAAAAATGGCAATTAAAGGTTTGAAAAAAATGAGTCCTGAAAAACGGAAAGAAGTTTTTGCTCAGGCGTTTGGGAAGATGGGTCAGAAAGGTGGGGAAGACAAGGAAAAAATGTTGAAGCAAATCGAGGAAATGCGTGAGGCAGGTCAGTTGAATTCTAAACAATATAAAATTGCGAAAAAGAGGTTGGGGATTAAGAGTTAGGAAATTTAAAAACGGGTTCCGCATGATTTTGCAAGACCTGTTTTTGTTGGTGGCGTGAACATTGTGCAGGTTTAGACTCTGATAGGTTCCAAAATGAGATTCTTATCTACAGGTCTTTTGAAGAAATTCTCAAAATAGAGTCGGGCTACGTGAGGAGATATATATATATAGTCATAATTGTTGGTTTGTTAGTATATGAGATCAATCGATATTTATCCATCTCTTTGAGTATTTTTTTGTATCCATAACTTTTAAAACAATGAAGCACATAAGGTTGGGATCCAAGAAAATCATTAATAACTGGATAATCAAATAATACATCAATAAATGGGATTTCTGTGGTATTTAAGATGTGGCCAGGTTCTATAATTTTATCTGACCATTTCACCTTCAATGACCATGAACCCTCTCTTACAAAGCAAGTAAATATCATACCTAGTATTAGCTGATATTCATATTTAATGAAAGAGGAGTATGTTTCTCCGTAGATGACGTAGCCGTTTTCTCCGAGATTATGATTAATTTCTGGATAATCAGATGACATGATGACCTCCGTTAATGTTTTTGTTAATGTTCAGTTTATCACCAATAAGTAAGTTTAAATTATTATTATTATGTCAAGTACAATTCCAAAAAAACCAAAAATATTTGTCATAATTCTAAATTACAATGGCGGAACAGATTTACTAAAAACTATTAAAAGTGTAGTTGATTCAAATTATCAAAATTTAGAAATAATTTTAGTGGATAATAATTCTACTGACAATTCTTTAAATCTAGCTGAACAATGGGTTGCAACCCATTGTTCAAGTGAAAAAAACTTTTCAAAAATTTATTTTATTAAAAACAAAAAAAATCTCGGATTCGGAGCGGGAAATAATGTTGGTATAAAATTTGCTTTTGAAAATAGCGCAGATTATGTTTTTCTTTTGAACAATGATGCATTGGTGCGAAAAAACACAATTTCAAAATTGATTGATTCTATTAAAGATGAAAGTGAAATTGGATTAGTAAGTCCTGTGATTTATTCAGATTTAAAATATAAAAATATTTGGTTCTGTGGTGGAAAAATAAATTGGTGGAAAATGAGGGCGGAACATTTTGATTGTATATCATTGTTTGGTAGGAAATGGTTTCAAGTCGTGTTTGGTAGGGAACGGTTTCAAACCGTTCCCTACACAGATGTAGAAGAAACAGAATATGTAACAGGTTGTGCGATGTTGATTAGTAAAAAAGTTTTTGAGAAAGTTGGATTATTTGATGAATTTTTTTTTCTTTATTATGAGGATGCAGATTTATCTTTGCGAGTGAAAAAAGCTGAATTGAAAAATTTGATTGTTCCGAGTGCAAAAGTTTATCATCAAGAGCAAAGCGAGGAAAATCAGTCGCAGAAAATTTATTGGTTAGTTTTATCAGGTATTTTATTTTTTCGTAAACACGGTAAGGGTTTTTGGAAAATTTATTTGAATATTTATTTATTTTTGCGAAAGCTTAAGAATTATTTGGATGTTAAATTTCGACCGACAAAAATTAATTTGGCGGTTAGGAGGGCTTATTTGGATGTTAAAAATTAAAATTAGGAAGATATAATTTTTAAATATTTTGAAATCATGAAATTGACTTGTATTTTCAAAAGTTTCTGTGGCGAGCACTTTTTTGATTTTTTAAATAGACTATAAATTGGCACTCGAACATAGAGATTGCTAATTTTTTTTATTTATGATAGATTGGTAGTAAACTTGTGAAGAGGAAAGTGAATGTTTCGTGGTGTTCTGTGGGGGATTTTTCACTACATAATTTTTATTTTATAAAAATTATTCCGTTCAGAATGACAGTAAAAATGACAGAAAATTTTTAGAATTTCAACAAGGGGTCATGATCCATTGTTTCAGAAAAGCCCGTGCGGCGAGCACAATTATTTTTTAAACTTTAAAATAAACAATATGGCAGAAGATTATTATAAAATTTTAGGAGTTGATCGGGGAGCGTCTGATGATGAAATTAAAAAGGCGTATCGGAAATTGGCTCATAAACATCATCCTGACAAAAAGGGCGGTGATGAGGCTAAATTTAAGGAAATTAATTCAGCATATCAAGTTTTGTCGGACAAGCAAAAAAGATCGCAATATGATCAGTTCGGTCAAACTTTCAACGGTGCTGGTGGTGGTCAGGGTGGCGGTTTTGATCCTAATCAATTTAGAGGTCAAGATGGTGGTTTTGAATTTAATTTTGGTGGCGGAGAGGGGTTTGGTGATATTTTCTCAGATATTTTCGGTGGTGGTGGAAGCGGTGGGAGACAGTCGCGAGGACGAGATATTCAGGTTGAGGTGGAGATTACTTTTGCGGAAATGATTTCTGGTGTTCAGAAAGAAATTAAACTTTATAAGGCAATTGTTTGTAAAAAATGTGGCGGGAATGGTGGTGAGGTTGGGAGTAAAGAAGAAAATTGTAAAACTTGTAAAGGTAGTGGAAAAATTAAAAAAATGATGCGAACAATGTTGGGAAATTTTGCTCAAAATGTTGTGTGTCATGATTGTAAAGGCAAAGGAAAAACTTTTGATAAAAAATGTAGTCAGTGTGGTGGTGATGGTCGACATAAGGAAGAAGTTGCTGAAAAAATAGAAGTGCCAGCCGGGATTAATTCTGGTCAAACATTGGCGGTTGGCGGTAAGGGTGAGGCGGGTGAAAATGGTGCTCCTGCGGGTGATTTATTGGTTACGATTTCTGTTGTTCGAGATGAGAGGTTTGAACGGGATGGTGATGATATTAATAGTACGGTTCATGTGAGTTTTGCTCAGGCAGCTTTGGGGGATAAGATTGATGTGGAGACGGTTGAGGGTTCGGTGAAGATGAAAGTGCCGGCAGGGACTCAATCTGGTGAGATTTACCGTATTCGTTCGAAGGGTGTGCCGAAGTTGCGTGGGTTTGGGCGAGGTGATCATTTGGTTAAGGTTATTGTTGATGTGCCGACTAAACTTTCTCGAAAGGAAAAGAAATTGATTGAGAAGTTGCGGGAGATTGAGGAATAAATTTTAAAAATGATATTTATGGAAATTTTATTTGAATTATTATCTTTAGTTATTATAGGAGTATTTTTTTATTTATAAATTTATTTCTAGAAGAAAAAAACTTTTAGAAATAGAAGAAGGTAAAATACCATTATTTAAGGATAGGGTTAATTGTATTTTTGGAAATTGGGCTTCGGTTCAAGATTCTTTTGCAGAATTGTCGATTTATGATGATTTTATTATTATTAAATCTTCTTTTAAAAATTTAATTTTGAAGTACGAGGATATAAAAGATATTTCTAGAAATAAGCTTCCACATTTTGGAATTAAGATTAAATACACTGATGAAAATTCGGAGAGTGTTTTAACTGTTCTTCCAGGTTTGTTTTATAATAAAAAAGTTTTTAAAATTTTGCAGTCAAAAATAAAAAATGATGAAAATAGTAAATAATTCATAAATCTTAAATCGTAATTCTTTAGTTTCCAATTTGCTTTTTTTCTGTAAATATATTAAAATAATCTTATGAATATTTCACGAGAATACGATCGCATAATACCAAAAAAATGTCCCGTGTGCGGATCACAACGAGACAATTTAACTTACGAACCAGTCGGCAGAGACAAAACTCGTACAGCTATTTATGTGTCGTGTGAAAAATGTCTAGCGTCCATAGTATTTTTTATCACCCAAAATGAAATGGGGATCATAACCATGGGTGTTTTAACCGATGTCAATGCCAGAGAAGCAAAAAACTTTTTTGGAGCTACTCCTGTGTCAGATGACGACATTATCGATATGTATGAATATCTTAATGATTTTAGCGGGGCTACTGGCGATATTTGTAATTTAAAATAATAAAATAAGTAGAATAAATAATCAGTTGTAAATTTTTTAAAAAAATATTATGAGTAAAAAAATAGTGCTTAATGCAGAAAAACGTGAGGAAACAGGAAGACCTATGCGTAAATTAGTAGGAGAGCGTATTCCTGCAATTGTTTATGGTGTCGGAATGGAATCTAATGTTGTTTGGGTTGATAAAAATGATTTTATACAAGTTTTCGGTGAAGCTGGTAAAAATACGGTGGTAGAACTTAAAATTGGTAAAGAAAAAGCGTTGAATGTTTTAATTCATGATTTTCAGGCTGAACCAGTTTCTGATGAAATTAGGCATGTTGATTTTCTTCAGGTGAATATGAATGAAGCTACAGAAGCTGAAGTGCCTTTGGTTTTTGTTGGGGAGTCTCCAGCAGTTAAGGAAAAAGGTGGAACTTTGGTGAAGAGTTTTGATCATGTTGTTGTTGAGGCTTTGCCAGATGATTTGCCGAGTGAAATTGAGGTTGATTTGAGTAAAATTGTTGATTTTGAAGATCATATTGTTGTTAGTGATATTAAAGTTGGTGATAAAGTTAAATTATTACTTGATGAGAAAAATACGATTGCTTCGGTAACTCCGCCTCGAACGGATGCTGAAATGGAATCTCTTGATGAGGAAGTTGATGCTGATGTTTCTAAAGTTGAGGGTGCTGCGGAAGATGTGCCTGAGGGAGATGAAAATGGTGAAAAGAAAGAAGAGAAAAAATAATCTTTTTTGAAAACTTCTTAAAAATAAAAAACCACCGAGTAAATTTGGTGGTTTTTTATTAGCTATAAATATTCCAAAAATTAATTTGAAATGCTTAATTACTGAAGTCAGATTTTTGAGGTCTGACTTCTCAATCTAATCAAATCACATTATGAATTGATCAGAGCTAATTCTATTGCCTTAAAGGCTTTGGTTCCTTGATGTTCTGCCAAATCATAATTATCAACAAGTCGTCCTTTAAGAGAGATGCTATTTCTTTCTTCATCGGCGACACCTACAATTTGGTATTGAAATTCTACTGGTTTTGCAGCTTCATTAGGACACCAAGTTACAATGGCGAGTTTTATAAGCCTCTCATGTCCTTTTTCTTTTATCATTTTTCTGAAAATAATGTCTGGATTTCCGAGTACTCTTTTTATTTCACTCATCTTTTACTCCTATTGAATTTGTTTATGAAAAATAAATCAATCGTTGAAAAACTTTATTTCTTATTTTTAAGAAACTATTTACGATCGCTAATTTAAGAAATCGTAATATTTCATTTTATATTATTATTATTATTATGTCAAGCTTTTTTTCATTTAAAATTCATGTTATTATAGAACTTAGTTAAGAATATTAAAATTTTTTTATCAATGAAAAACTTAAACAAAAAAACAAAATATATTTTATTTTTACTTTTGATATTTTCAATCACTTTTTTGAATGTAAGTCATTTTTCATTAGCTGGAAATGATGACGAAGAAACAGAATTGACTGAAGAACAAAAAGAAGAACTTGAGAAGAAAAAAGAAGAGGAGGAAGAAAAAGAAGAAGAGCTTGAAGAAAAAAAAGATAAAATTGAAGATAAAATTGAAAAAGAAGAAAATCAAAAAAATAACTTACAAAAAGATTTAAACATCGTTCAACAATCTTTAAATTCTACTCAACAATCTTTAGAACAGACCAAAGATGAAATTAAAAATAAAGAACACGAAATTAATCGACACAACAAACAAATTGAATTACTTAATCAAAAAAATAAACTTTATCAAGAGGCATTAGCTTCGGCGCTGAGAAATTTTTATTATCAACAGAATGAATCGGCAGTTTATTTAGCTTTTAAGAATGAAGGAAATTCTAAGTTTTTAGGTTCTTCTGATAGTTTTGATAATTTGAGGAATGAAGTTTTAAATTTAGTTGATGAAATAAATGAAACGAAGCGTGTTACACAAGATAAAAAGGAATCTATTGAAGATGTAAAAAAAGAGAAAGAGACACTTTTATTGTCTCAAAAGCAACAAGAAAATTCTTTAGTGTCTGAAAAAAATCAAACGCAAGCTCAAATAATTTCTAAAAATGCTACAATTTCAGAATTGAATGCAAAATTGGCGGCTGTTGAATCAGATCTTTCTGGTTTGTTGGGTGAGTCAGTTGAAGCGGGGGATATTGTGGAGGCAGTTGAAATAGCTAGTAAAAAAACAGGTGTTCGCAAAGCTTTTCTTTTTGGTGAATTAATTCAGGAAACAGATCTGGGACGTTATACTGGTGGATGTACTTATAAAAAAGCTAATATGCATTCTTATGATATACCTGTTTTTAAAAGAATTATGTCTGATTTAGATTATAAATCAAAAGAAAAAAAAGTTTCTTGTGGTGTAGAGGGAAAATATTATGGGGGAGCAATGGGAGTGGCTCAATTTATACCAACAACATGGCAAGGGTATGAATTAAAAATTGAAAAATACACAGGTCATTCCCCAGCAGATCCTTGGAGTCTTACTGATGGTGTAATGGCGATGGCAATAAAATTAGCAAATGATGGAGCTACAAGTAAAAGTGGAGAATACGATGCAGCACGAAAATATTATTGTGGGTCACGTCTTTCTCGTAAGGTATGTGTGGATTATGCAAATGACGTTATGTATTGGTCAAAAAATTATAAAGATAAATTATAGTTTAAATAAAATTTAAAAATCAATATTTTGAGAAGCTAATAAACTTAATTTTATTTTTATAAATAGAAAGTTGAATTGCTTTTATAAATAAATAATTTTATCTTAAAAATATTAAAAAAAGAGCAGGTTGTAAAACCTGCTCTTATGATATTATTTCCTTTGCTTATCTCCCAATCCCCTTATAAACAACACCATTTTTTTCTATATCTTTTTTATTCAAAGTATTTTTACCGTCAATAATAACTTTTATCTTATTTTTCTTTAACAACTTTCCATTGATCTCATCAAACTCTTTATGATTAGTAACAAGAATTATTGCATCAGATTTTTTTAATAATGTTGCTAAAGTTTTCACTGAAGATTTTTCTTTAATGTGCGGGTCGAAAGAATGAATTTTTGCACCATGTTTTTCCAAAGCATTTACAATGTCATAATAAGGCGATTCTCGGTCATCATCTACATTGGGCTTATAAGCAATTCCTAAAATTCCAACGTTCGTTCCATTTAAAGGCATTTTCACTTCATTTAATTTATCCTGTAAAAGTTCAACGGTGTAAGCTGGCATAGAGTTGTTAATCGCTCGAGAAGTTCGCAAAAATTTATGATCAAAACCAGCACGTTTAGCTCTCTCAATTAAATAATAAGGATCAACTGGAATACAATGCCCGCCAATTCCGCAAGATGGATAGTGAGGCATAAACGCAAAAGGTTTCGTACTCGCTCCATCAATCACATCTTTAATATCAATATCAAGGGCGTCAAAAGATTTTGCCAACTCATTGACAAAGGCAATGTTTACATCACGAAAAGAATTTTCTACAACTTTGCAAGCTTCGGCTTCACGGATATGTTTCATCGGACGAATTTCTCCATCAATTATGTCCTCGTAAAATTCAACAGATTTTTTCAATCCTTTTTGCGTGAAAGCTCCGACGACACGTGGAATATTTGTTACATTCCATTTTGAATCACCGGGATTAATTCTTTCGGGGCAATGGGCGATAAAAACATCAGAACCAATTTTATGTCCGAAACTTTCAAAAATTGGATGAACAACTTCCTCGGAAACTCCCGGATTTACTGTTGACTCTAAGACTACCAAGGCTCCTTTTTTTAAATTTTTAGCTACCATTTCGCAAGATTTTTGAACCAGTGTTAAATCAGGATTATAATATTCATCAACTGGCGTTGGTACGCAGATTAAAACGATATCTGCTTTTTTTATTTCCTTTGCATTGTCTGTTGCTCGAATCGGATGTTTAGGAAGATTTTCATAAAGATACACTTCTTCGATCGGCGATTGTTTTTTATTTATTAATTCAATCTTTTTTTTATCTAATTCTAAACCGATTACATTATATCCTTTTTCTTTTGTTCGAACTGCTAGTGGCAAACCAACATATCCTAAACCTACAACGCAAACTGTTTCTTTTTCTTTCTGACTTGGATTATTTTTTTTCATAATTTTTTTAAAATAATTATTTTATAACTTTTAAATTCGTAACTTTTAAATTTATATAAATTACGAATAATTTAATTATAAGGTTTTTTTGAAAATAGACAAGTAGAAACATTTTGGTAAAACGTTTTTACAAATTGTGGCTCTACTAATTGTTAAAAATGTTGTATAATAAATTTAGATTTAAGTTAAATTAAAATAAAAATAGATGTTTAGCGAGCTATCGTCATTTTTTGATTTTTTTATTCGAATATTTTTAATTTTTGGAAAAGTTTGGTTTTTAATTTTACCAACGTTTTCATGGTTTCTTTTTAAAAATTTGTGGGGACGACATGCAGCGATTGGTTGGTTGATGACGCAGAATGATATTCTTTTAGAAATTATTCCGCCTCAAGATGTCGAAAAAAGTCCAAAAATAATGGAAGGTTTTTTTAACGCATTGGCGGCGACTGATGCTGGAATGAATAAATTTGCTCAATATGCTTTAGGAAAAATGAATCCTTATTTTAGTTTGGAACTTGTGGGGTCTGAAGGAGCGGCTCATTTTTATATTCGTACGCCAGCTTTTTTTCGGGATTTAGTGGAAAGTGCTTTGTACGCTCAATATCAAGGAGTTGAAATTTTTCAGGTGGATGATTATACTGGTAATATTCCTGCTTTAATTCCGAATGATGAGTGGACACTTTGGGGAGCAGATTGGACGTTATTAAAAGATGATGCTTATCCAATTAAAACTTATAAATATTTTGATGAGGATGTTACGGGGAAAATGATTGATCCTTTGGCAAATTATATGGAAATTATTAGTACTTTAGGACCGAATCAGCATCTTTGGTTACAATACGTAGTTCAGCCAGATAGACCACAATGGTTTGATGAATGGGGGAAAACAACAGTTGATGAATTTCTTGGAAAGAATAATGAAAAGTTTGGTTTTTTTGATCGTTTTTTTTATGACGTTAAGGAAATTGTTAAAAATATTTTCCCAGCTCTTTTTGGTCCAGTGGAATTTTCTTCTTTAGAATCTCCAGCGACTGATGAACAACCTCTTGAATTTAGATTGACTCCGGGTGAAAAACAAACTCTTGCGTCTTTGGAGGAAAATATTGCGAAGTCGATGTTTTCAGTAAAGGCAAGAATACTTTGCATTGGACGTAAGGAAAATTTTTCAATGATTAATGTGGCAGGAGCAAGTGCGATGCTTAAAGAATTTTCAGATAATCATACTAATCAATTTATTCCTGTAGATAGAAGTAAGACTTATGCGGATTATGTGAATGTTGATGCTCGGAAAGGTTCTCGAATGAGGCGGATTTTGGAGCGGTATCGTGATCGGGATGATTCGGGGGTAACTTTTCATTTGAGTACGACTGAGTTGGCGACGGTTTTTCATTTGCCAGATATGTCGATTGTGTCGCCGAGTGTTCAGTTTTCTTCTGCTCGCCGTGGTGGTGCCCCGACTAACTTGCCGACGACTTAATTTTGGGGTATAATTACTTGATTAATTTTAAAATTTTTGTTTTATGAAATTTAAAGAAAGACTTAAGAAAAAAAATACCAAGAGACTTTTAAATATAATTAGTATTTTTTATACTACAGGATTACTTTTATCATTAGGTAGTTTATTTATTTTTAATTTTGCATTTGAAAAAGGAAGATGTTATTTAGAATTTGGAAGCGATAGTAATTATATGTATTGTAATAATTTTGCAATTGAAAAATTCATAAATTATTTGGATTTAGGGCTTATATTTTTTGTAATATTTTTTTATTTATCTCCTATTGTTTTGTTTGGTTCACTATCTTTATTATTTGTTGACTATAAAGATAAAAATTTAAAACATTTTTTCTGTAAATCTTATTTTTATTCTTTTATTTTGTCTTTAATGATTTGTTTGGGGTTTTTAATAAAACAATTAGAAATTTATTTATTAAATAATTTTATCCTTAGTTAAAACAAAAATATGTCAGAAGTAATCGCATTTGCAAAAACAAATTTTAGAAACAAAGAAGCAACCTTTGGAATAAAAACCGATGATCGACGTCGACATTTTTACGCAATCGGAAAAACAGGTATGGGTAAAACCAACCTTTTAGAAAACATGGCAATTCAAGATATTCGCAACGGACACGGAGTAGCTTTTGTCGATCCACATGGAGATACAGCAGAAAAATTAATCAGTATGATTCCGAGCGATCGATTAGATGATGTAATTTATTTCAATCCCGCTGATCAAGATTTTCCACTAGCTTTTAACGTGATGGAAAAAGTCGCTCCAGAATTTCGTCCATTAGTTGCATCAGGCTTAATTGGAGTTTTTCAAAAATTGTGGGCAGATTCATGGGGTCCTCGTTTGGAATATATTTTACGAAATGCACTTTTAGCACTTTTAGAATATCCTGGAAGTAATTTATTGGGAGTGATGCGTATTTTAGTAGATAAAAATTATCGGAAAAGAGTATCGAGTAAAATCACTGATCCAGTAGTACGTTCTTTTTGGGTAGACGAATTTCCGCAATGGAATGAGCGTGTTTTACAAGAAGTTATTTCTCCAATTCAAAATAAAGTTGGACAGTTTTTGACCAGTCCAGTAATTCGAAATGTTGTTGGTCAGAATAAATCAGCTTTTGATTTGCGAACAATAATGGATGACAAAAAAATTCTCATTATGAATTTGTCAAAAGGACGGATTGGGGAGGATAACAGTGCGTTGATTGGAGCGATGATTATTACTAAAATTCAGTTGGCAGCGATGGGTCGGGTAGACACTCCTGAGGAAGATCGAAAAGATTTTTATCTTTACGTTGATGAGTTTCAAAACTTTGCGACAGAATCTTTTGCGAACATTCTTTCAGAGGCTCGTAAATATCGCTTGAATTTAATTTTAGCGAATCAGTATATTACTCAGTTGGATGAAACGGTTCGAGATGCTATTTTTGGTAATGCGGGAACGATTGTTTCTTTTCGGGTCGGAGCGTTTGATGCAGAATTTTTAGAAAAAGAATTTGAACCAGTTTTTATGATGAATGATATTGTGAATTTGCCGAAGTATAATATTTATCTTAAATTGATGATTGATGGAATTGCTGGAGATGCTTTCAGTGCGACGACTTTGCCACCAATTGAAAGATTGGAATCAGATAGCACGGAACAGATTATTCAACTTTCTCGAGAAAAATATGCAACTCCTAGAAAAGAAGTCGAGGAAAAAATTGCTCGTAGTAGTGGGATGTTATCAGAAGATGATTTGGCGAGTTCACGAGAAGATCGACAATATTCAAGCTCAAGAGTAAAAGAGACCAGAGATTTTTCCAGAAATTCAAAACCAAAGAAATTTACTCCAAAATTTTCAAAGCCTCAAGTTTCAGAACGAAAAGTTTATGAAAAGCCTAAAGTGGTTTCGCGACAAACTCCAAATGATAATTCAAATTCTAATTTTTCAGAAAAGCGAAGAGATCTTCGAGAAGAGAGAAAAACTGAAGTCCAAAAACCTAAACGACAATTTTATCCAGTTAATTGTGATACTTGTGATGAGGCAATTGAAATTCCGTTTAAACCAGATGGAAAGCGTCCAGTTTTTTGTAAGGATTGTTTGAAAGATTATCAAAGGGCAGTTGCTAAAGTTAAAGAAACTAAAAATCAAGATCAGAATGATGATGTTAAAAAAGGTGATTCAAGAAAAGGGCAAGGGGAAAATACTGGCGATAATTTGAATCAAAATGAGGAAGTTAAGGAAAATGTTTATGTTTCAAAAGATAAGCCTTTGAATTTTTCTCAGATGCAACACATGGAGCCGAAAAAGTTTTCTAATTCTAAAAAGGAAATTGATTTTGCAGGGGTTCGTGATATGATTAAGCAAGTTGAAAAGGAGTAGATTTTTTGGAAAGGTTGTTTTTTGTTATTGATTTTGTTAAATTTTATTTAAAACTTTGAAACTTCATGTCATTCTAAACTTGCCTTTGTTGGCAGATAGGCGGATTTATTTTTTCGTAAGAAAAAATAAAGAAGTGAAGTCTACCTATTGCAACAGGCAGACAGAAATCCTAATAAGTTTTTCTGATGCTTTCCCTCTTGTCACTTTGGAAATTTTTTAAATTTTTCTACGAAAAACTTAAAAAATTATCCGGAATTTAGGAAGTGTATTGTATTTTAAATTTTCTTTAATCTTAAAGTATAGATTCCGGATAAATTATTTTCTAGTTCATCACTACGCTCTGAAAGAAAATATATTTTTCGGAATGACAGGTCGGGGGGTCGTATAATTTTGTAGGGGTTAAACAAGGGGTTATGACCCCTTGTTCAGAAAAGCCCGTGCGGCGAGCACAATTTAATTTTTAATTTATAAAATAAAATATGTTGTTGAATATTATTATAGTTTTAATTTCTTTTGGAATTTTAATTAAAGGAGCGGATTATTTTGTTAAAGGAGCGGCGTCGATTGCGGTAAAATTGGGGATGTCGGCTTTTGTGGTTGGATTGACGATCGTGGCGATTGGGACTTCGGCACCGGAATTATTTGTAAATGTTAGTGCGGTTTTGAAAGGATCGACAGAACTTTCTATTGGAAATATTTTGGGAAGTAATGTTATTAATATTTTGTTGGGACTTGGGATTTCGGCAATTATTGTTCCGTTATCGATTGAAAAGCGAACGGTTTGGAAGGAGATTCCTTTTTCTTTATTGGCGGCGATAATGATTTTTATTTTTGGAAGTGATCGATTTATTGAGGGTGTGGGAGAAAATGTAATTACTAGAATTGATGGTTTGGCTCTGCTGGGATTTTTTATTTTGTTTATTGTTTATACTTTTGGTTTAGCAAGCGTGGAAAAATCTGGTGAGAATGGTGATGAAATAGAAAATATCAGTTTAGTTAAATCAATTTTTTATACAATTGGTGGAATTTTTGCGTTAGTTTTGGGTGGAAATTTTGTTGTTTCAGCTGCGACAGAGATCGCGGTTTCTTTGAATATTTCTGAAAATTTAATTGGTTTAACGATTGTGGCGATTGGAACATCTTTGCCAGAAATTGTTATGTCAGCGATAGGTGCGAGGAAAGGTCATGTTGATTTGGTAGTTGGTGGAATTGTGGGTAGTTGTATTTTTAATGCTCTTTTTGCTTTGGGTGTTACGGCAACAGTGGGGGATTTGGCGTTTACTGGGGATAATATTATTGATGCGTTGTTTTTAGTTTTGGTTAGCGTTATTCTTTTTGTTTTTATGTTTATTGGGAAAAAGAAAGTTTTGGAGAAATCGCAAGGTATATTTTTTGTTTTGCTTTATGTGGCTTATATTCTTTTTGCAGTTTTGAGAGGTTAAATAATTTTTCTTTTTTAATAAAAAAGAACCTAAAGCATAATATCTATATGCTTTAGGCTTGTTTTACTTATTTGATGTGCGAGAGTTGAATATTTTTTTTGTTGTAGTATTAGGTGGATTAGTATCGTTTTCCTTATAAAAGAATAGTATTGATAGACAAAGCAATACAATGATTAATTCTCTCATTTCTTTCATTCTCATGACTTTCTCCAATTTATTTAAAGAGAATAATAAAGTTAGAATTTTTTTACTCTGATTATTTAATCAGAAACTAACAATTAAGTTTACATTATTATTATTATTATTATTATGTCAAGTAGAATTTTTTGATTTAAAACTTTAAATAAATTTACAAAAGGCAATTTATAAACTATTATTTAAATAAGTCGTTTAAAATTTTTTTATCAAAATAAACTTATTTAAATATGTTTAAAATTCAAAAATATCTTTCAAATACTTTCATCATTTTTCTTTTCATTTTCTGTTTACTAAATAACAATTTTGCACTCGCAGAAAACGAAAAAATAGAAATAAAATCAGGAACCAATAAATTCAAAGATTTAATTTTTTCCGTTTCGCCAGACAGTCAGCACACAGGAGAATTAATTGTTCACAATAAAAGCGAAGACGACATTGACATTGTCTTATTTATTGCTCCAGATGAAAAAACCACTTTAGTCGAAACAATGAAAGCGAAAGAAGGTAATGATTTATTTTTTAATACACTTTTTTATTTCGATGCACCGCCAGAAAAATACCAAAATTTATTAAAAGATAATGGTGGTAATATTACTATTCTATGCGATGAAAATAAAGCGAATAATGATAAGGCTTTTGATGACAAAGCTTTAAAAAAATGGTGCGAGGGCGATCGAAGTACAACGTTAACTGTAAAAGCAGGTACGTCAGAACACATTCCTTTCACTATTAAAATTTCTCAGGATGCACAAAATCATCAAGCATACGTTACGGCAGTTTTAGAAGATAAATATGATGATAAAGTTTTAGCTCAAGAAAAATTAATTTATCAAATTCCAGTGGAAAAAGTTGAAGTTGGTGAAGTAAAATTTGAATCTTTTACATTTAAAAGATCTTTTTCTTTGTTTAATATTATTCCTTGGTGGAAGGCGGGTAGGAGAGAAGAACATTTGGCTGAATTTGTTGTTGACGGTGATGATAATTTAGAAGTAAGTCATCAGACTTTTGTAAAAGTAAAATCTTCTGATAAAGAAAAATTTTACAAACTGGATGTGATAACTAAAGCGGGTGAAAGTAATATTTATAATATTAAGGTGTTGATGCCGTGGTTTGGTAAAGTTGAGATATTAGGTGGAATTAAAATGGGTGAAGGAGAAAAAGTTCAAGAGTTTGTTAGTGAAAAAATTACATATTTTATAATTCCTGTGAGAGAAATTATTGCAGTTCTTTTAATTTTGTCTTTTGCTTTAATTATGATGTGGAGAAAAAAAGAGGATTTGAGTAATGTGGTGGGTGGAATTTCTTGGGTTAAATATAAAATTAAACAGAACGATAATATAATGAGTGTGTCTTACCGATACGGAATTTCTTGGAAAGAGTTGATTTATAAAAATAAAATAAATCCGCCGTATACATTAATCTCGGGAAATGTTATAATGGTACCACCAAGACCTAAAAAAGTTTTTAAAAATACGTTTATGCAAAACAAAAATTATTTCGAGAATCAGGGTAAAAAAAGTGTTCAAAAAAAATCATTTTTAAATCAAATAAAAGTTAATGTAAAAGGTGAAGATGGTAAAAATGTTTCGCAAATGGCTGAACAAAATATTTCTGAAAGAAAGAGTGTGAATAATAGGGAGTCTAATTTTCGTGATTCTACAAAATCTTCAACAGTTAGATCAACGGAAAATTTAAATAGAGAAAAATCTTCTCGCAACATTGATTTGAGAAATCAACAGCAATCTGTGAATGGTGGTGTACCGAAGAGAGGTATGGATATTAGGTGGATGCATGAAGACGATGATGCTTTTGATGATGCTATGCAAGATGAAGTGCGAGCGATCAATTTTAAAATTAAAATTTTCATTGTAGTTATAATTGGGTTGTTGGGTTTGGTTGCTTGGTGGTTTTATCAGTATGGAATGAGTAATGAGTTGTCAACGAATAAGTCTTCCATTAATGATTTGTTAGCGTCAGATAATCAAGAGGAAACAGATAATGAAACTGATAATGAGGTTGAAAAGGAAGTTGATGAGAATGAAAAGACGAATGAAAATGACGATCAATCGAATGTTGATTCTAACAATCCAGATAGTGAAAGTGTTGAAGATGATAATGATAAAGCTGAGAGTGATGCGAATGATTTGGTGATTCCATCTGAAATTTCAGTTCAGGTTTTAAATGGTGGTGCTAAATCTGGTATTGCTGGTGATTTGACGAATATTTTTAAGAATAAAAATTATCAAATTAAGACTGCTGCTAATGCTAATAATAATGTTGCGGGTGTGGTGGTTTATTATAAAAGTGGTTTGGATAAAGAGGTTATGGTGCTGGCTAAAAATATTTCGAGTGGGTATGGCGAGGTTAGGTTGGAGGAGTCTGATGATGTTGCGAAGAAGTATGGGGTTGATGTGATTGTGGTTGTGGGGAAATGAATAATTTTTGATTTATGAATGAAATTTTAGAAAGACGCATGGAAAATGTAGTTATAGAAAAATACAAACCAGAACTAGTGGAAGTTTTTGAAGACAAAGATGATTTAAATGTTATTGAAATTTTTTCTGACGCAGATGATCCTAGAAAAATTATAGAGAAAAAAGTTATTGAAAAATTAAAAGAAAACAACTGGTGGTTACAAGATTACTGGAAAGAAAAAGGTGAGCCAAGAGAAAAAATAATTATTAAAACTAGTTTTGGTACTATTGAATTATATAATTTTTCTAATACTTTAGAAAGTAGACATATTCAAGAGTTGGAAGATATAATCGAAGCATTTGCAAGAATGAAAGATGAAAATCCTTTGTCAAAAATTAAATATATATTATTAGATAATATTCAGCAGATAAATCCAAATATTGGCAGTGATATGAATGGGCAAAATTGGGAAAAGTGTAATTCATTAAAAATTTATCCAGCAGGAAAAAGTTTTGAACCTCATAGAATTCCAGAGGCTTCTAATTTTGAGGGAACTTTGATTCATGAGCTATCGCATAATTTTTCCAAACAATTAATAAATGATTGGAAAGATGCTTTTGGATGGAAAGAACTAGAAGTTCCAATATTATTAGAAGGGGGGGGCGAGACAAATTTACGAATGTCAAGATTCCGATAGACGTATAAGTGATTATGCTAAAATAAGTCCAAATGAAGATTTGTGTGAAAGTATGGTGGCTGCAATTAAGTCTTCAAATACTTTAGATTTAAAAAGATTAGATTTTATTCAAAGAAAGATATTTGATGTTGATAATAATGAGGAGAAAAATAATGTAGAGTTAGAGAAAGGTATTGTTGAATTGCCAAAATTAGATGAAGAAGTTTATTTTAAAAGAAAAAAGCGTCCTAAGTTTAAAATAAACTAAATTATTTTAGGTAAAATGAAAAAAAACTTACAAAAAGTTCGGAAAGAATTAAAAGAAAATATTGATTTAGAATACAAGAAAGGTTTAGAAAGATTTTTCAAAGAACCGATTGAACTTTATGGTGTGCGTGCTGGAATTGTGCGGAAAATTGCCAGCAAACATTGGAAAAAAATAAAAGATTTAAATAAAAAAGAAATTTTTAATCTTTGCGAAGAACTTTTAAAATCAAATTATTTAGAAGAATCAACAATCACTTTTACTTGGGCGAGAAAGAAAAAAGACGAATTTAAAAAGTCAGATTTTATTATTTTTGAAAATTGGTTGAAAAAATATGTAAACACTTGGAGTAAATGTGATGATTTTTGCACGCACGCTTTTGGCGAATTAATTTTTACCTTTCCAGAACTTTTATTGAAAACTGAAAAATGGAGAAGGTCAAAAAATCGTTGGGTGAGACGGGCGGCGAGTATTATTTTTATTCATTCCATAAAGCAAAAAGAAAAAATTTATTTAAAAAATATTTTTGAAGTTTCGCAATATTTTATTGATATTCAAGATGAAGACGATCTTGTTCAAAAAGGTTATGGTTGGACTTTGAAAGAAGCAGCTAATATTTATTCTCAGGAAGTTTTTGATTTTGTTTTGAAAAATAAGAAAATTATGCCTCGAACGGCTCTGCGTTATGCGATTGAGAAAATGCCGAAGGATTGGAAAAATCAGGTGATGAAGTAAATTCACTTTTTGTTTAATTTTAAAGTTTTATGATTCTCTGTGGGGGATTCTTCACTACATAAATTTATCTGCAATAAATTTACTACGTTCAGAATGACAGGTAATTTGAATGACAAGAGATATTACGGAAATGTTTCAGAATTTCGAAAAAAGTTAAATGGTGAAAAGTCCGTGCGGCGAGCACAATTGGAAATAATTTAAAAATTTTTGTAAAAAGTTTGTGTTATAATAAAATGGTAATTTTTCAAAATATAAAAATATGACTGAGAAACATCAGGTTTATAAATGTTTAATTTGTGGAAATATTGTTCAAATTAATCATGTTGGAGTGGGGGAATTGGTTTGTTGCAATCAACTGATGAATTTGCAGATTGAAAATATTGAAGATGCAACGATTGAAAAGCATGTTCCAGTTGTTGAAAAAATTAAGGGGGGAATTAAAATTAAAGTTGGTGAAGTGGCACATCCGATGGAAGAGGATCATTTTATTGAGTGGATTGAAATTATTGCTGGTGGTGAAAATCAGAAAGTTTTTTTGAAAGTTGGTGATCAGCCAGAGGTATTTTTCGCTATCAAATCAGATGATTTTGTAGTTCGAGCGTATTGTAATTTGCATGGTTTATGGAAAGCGATAAAATAATTTTTAATGATAAATTTTTTAAATTTAGAATATTTATGAATATTAAAAAAATACAAAACGCTGATGTGAATGGAAAAAATGTTTTATTGAGAGTTGATTTTAATGTTTCGCTTGATGAAAAAGGTGATGTGATTGAGTCGCATAAAATTCTTGCTGCCAAAGAAAGTTTAGAATGGTTAATTGAAAATGGAGCGAGAAAAATTGCTTTGTTGACTCATTTTGGTCGTCCGGATGGTGAGATTAAACCAGAATTTTCGGTAAAACAAATTGCTGACGATGTTGAAAGAATTTTGAAAAGAAAAGTTTTTTTTGCGAATGATTGTATTGGTGAAAAAGTGAAAGGTGAAATTGAAAATGGTGAAAATCAAATTATTCTTTTGGAAAATGTTCGTTTTTATTCTGGCGAGAAAAAAGGTGATGTTAAATTTGCAAAAAAGTTGGCTGAACCATTTGATATTTATGTGAATGATTCTTTTGGCGTTGATCATCGTGGACATGCGTCTCTTTATGTAATTACTGATATTCTTCCATCATTTGGTGGAATTTGGTTACAAAAGGAAATTGAAAATTTAGAAAAAGTTAAAAATTTACAAAAACGTCCAGCGGTGGCGATTATTGGTGGGTCAAAAATTGCGACTAAATTACCTTTGATTAAGATGTTTGAAAAAAGTTATAATTATGTTTTGGTTGGTGGACGAGTGGCGGTTGAAGCAATTGAACAGGGGATTAATTTTTCGGAAAAGGTTATTTTGCCAGTGGATTTTACGGGCGAAACTTTGGATATTGGTCCAAAAACGATTGAGCTTTTTCGGGAAAAAATTGAGCAGGCGAAAACGATTGTGTGGAATGGTCCGATGGGTAAATTTGAGGAAAAGCCTTATGATATTGGAACTCGGGAATTGGTTAAGTTTGTAGCGGGGAATAAAGATGCTTTTAGTTTGATTGGTGGTGGGGAGAGTGTGCAGGCTTTGGCGGAGAGTGGTTATTGGGAGGATATTTCTTTTGTGTCGACTGGTGGTGGTGCGATGTTGAGTTTTTTGATTGGGGAAGAGATGCTGGGGATTGAAAAGTTAGTGATTAAATAAATTTGTAATTAATAATTTAGATTTTATGAAAACGATTAAGAAAATTTCGGGTGATTTACTTTTGTATTTTTATGAACGTAAACGTAGAAGAGGGATTGAAAATGATATTAGTTTAAATTTTGATCTTGAATTCATAAATGATAAAGATGAATTAAAATTTGAGCCATTGAAAGATGAAGAAAAGGATTTATTAATTATATCTGATAATAACTTCTATAATCTTTATAATTCTTTACAATATCTTGAGGAAAAAGGATTTATTTCTTATAATTTTTTTTCAAAAGATGGTAGAGAAATATTTTATAATATTCATGTTATAGCTCATGGTGTAGATATAATAGAAGGTATTGAAAGAGATGATAAAGAGGCTAAAGATAATTTTACTTTTAATTTTAATATAAAATTAGCTGATAATATTAATATTGAAAGTTTGATAAAGAGTGAATTAAGTGGTGACTTAAGTTTGTTTAAATTGGGCTTGTAGTTTTAAAAACCTGTGTGGCGAGCACTTTTTTTGAAAATAAATTAAAAAATGCATGTGTTACAAACTGCTGGCAACTCATGCGTTATTGTCTTTTTGTTCTTCACCTGAGGAACATTCATCAGGAGTTCACCCTTTAAGAGTGAAAACACGATACAGTGTGTACGCTATTATTGGTGTTGCAACAGTGAGCAGGATCCATTCTCCAAAATCCATAATGTGCCTCCTTTTATTTTTTTGATGATAAGTAAATATAACTAAATTTTTAAAATAAGTCAAATGAAATTTTCTCTCTTTATTTATTTTTCAAGAGATGATACTATTAATTACAGTAAAATAATTATTAAAAAATAAAACTATGGAAAGTTTAAAAGGAACACAGACGGAGCAAAATTTATTAAAATCATTTGCAGGAGAATCACAAGCTCGGATGCGTTATGACTATTTTTCAAAGCAGGCGAAAAAAGACGGCTTTGAACAAATCTCAGTATTTTTTGCAGAAACAGCTTTAAATGAAAAAGAACATGCAAAACGTTTTTTTAAGTTTTTAGAAGGGCGAATGGTGGAAATTACAGCAACTTATCCAGCGGGAAAAATTGGAACGACTGCGGAAAATTTGAAAGCGTCGGTTGAAGGTGAAAATGAAGAATGGACGGAATTGTATCCAGCTTTTGCGGATATTGCGGAGGAAGAGGGTTTTGTGGATATTGCGATGGTTTGGCGAAATATCGCGAAAGTTGAAAAGGCTCATGAAACTCGTTATTTGAAGTTGTTGGCAAATGTTGAGAACGGAAAGGTTTTTAAACGGGAGGAGAAAGTTATTTGGAAATGTCAAAATTGTGGTTATTTACATGAGGGAACTGATGCTTTAGAGGAATGCCCGTCATGTGCTCATTCGCAGGCTCACTTTGAACTTTTTGTGGAAAATTATTAGATTGGTAATTCGAATTGTTTTTTGACTGTAGAGACAAGGCATGCCTTGTCTCTACGAATTAGAAAATAAGTTAATTGATATTGTATGGATAAAAAAGAATTGGAAAAAAAAGTTGATGAAATTTTAGAGCGGGGAGCGGATGAGATTATTGGAAAAGAAAATTTACGAAAAAAACTTTTGTCTGGAGAAAAATTGAGAATTAAATTTGGAATTGATCCGACAAGTTCAAATTTGCATTTGGGAAGAGCTGTGCCTTTACTTAAGCTTTTAGACTTTCAAAAACTTGGTCATCAAATTGTTTTACTTGTTGGAAATGCGACGGGTGTGATTGGTGATACTTCTGATAAAGATTCGGAGCGACCAATGTTAACTCATGAAATGGTTGAAGAAAATATGAAAAGCTATAAAGAACAGGCGGCAAAAATTTTAGACATTAAAAAAGTTGAAGTTGTTTATAATGCAGATTGGTTAGATAAATTGAGTTACAAAGAAATTGGTGAACATGCTGATTGTTTTTCTGTGCATGAATTTATTTCTCGAGATAATATTAAGAAGCGTTTAGACGCGGGGAAGCGAGTTTCTTTGCGTGAAGTTTTATATCCGTTAATGCAGGGCTATGACAGTGTAGCTGTGCGGGCGGATGTTGAATTGGGTGGAACTGATCAGCGTTTCAATCTTTTGGCGGGGCGAACTTTGCAGGGTAAATTTGATCAAGAGCCACAAGATATTATAATGACTAATATTATTTCTGGGATGGATGGTCGGAAGATGAGTAGTAGTTGGGGAAATACGATTAATCTTACGGATCCTGCGAGGGAGATGGGTGAGAAAATTATGAACATGCCTGATGATGTTATTGAGGATTATTTTGTGCATTGTACACGGATTGATTTGGGCGAAGTTGCGGAAATTTTAAAAATAGAGGATAAACGGAAGCAGAAAATTAAATTGGCTCAAGCTATTATTTCTATTTATTATGATGAGAAAATTGCAGGTGGCGAAACGGAATTTTTGCGAAAGAAATTTATTGAAAAGAATGTTGTTGATGATGTTGAGAAATTTAAAGTTAAAAATGGTGAAAGTATTTTAGATTTTTTGGTTAATTCTGGTGGAGCAAATAGTAAAGGTGATGCGAGGCGGAAGATTGAACAAGGTGGTGTTTCTATTGATGGTGAAAAAGTTTCTGATGTAAAATATATTATTTCTGAAAATGACAATGAAAAAGTTTTGAAAGTTGGGAAAAAGTTTTTTCGGAAGATTATAATTAGTTAGGAAATTTAAAGTAAAAAGTTTTTAAGATTCAAAAATAAAAGATGCCCGCATTCCTTTCGAGGTTTGCGGGCTTTTTGCTGGTTGTAGTCAGCTACATAGGAACTTGAAGTTGTGATTCCCAACTTCTTCCATCCTCGGTTTTTCCAAATTTTGGATAACTTCGATTTGGAGAATTATGAAAACCTTGATAATTGAAAAATGCGTTGTTGCATTCCCAATATTTCATTGGACAGTTTATTTCAATACTTTCTTCAATTTCTTTTATTTCCTCATGCCTCCCATTTATCTCGATGAAATTCATCGAGATCCCTGTACATTTATTTTTTTCATAAAAACGCGTCACTTTAATACCTGGGCTAAAAGTTCTTTTTTTTAACTCTTTGATACTCAAAAGAACTTGCTGAAAGAAATATTCAGTTTTAGTAAATGTTTTCATAACATCCTCTTTGGTAAAAGTTAGTATGATAACTAAAGCTCCAGTGTAAATTTATATTATTATTATTATGTCAAGTCAATTTTTTATGTTACAATTTAATTATTATATTTTTTAACATTCAAATAATTAACAGGCTTTGTCAAGATCAAAAAAATTCTGTATAATTTAAAGTAGACTAATACAAAATGAAAAAAGATGAACAAATAACACAAAAGAAAAAAAACACTTTATTAGATGCAGAAGTATCCGATGTTTTTGTTGTGCAAAATTCCAAACGAAGAGCATACGTAGAACAATTCAAACATAAAGGCGTTAATTTCACTCAAAAAAAATTAGGAACATTTTTAGGTTTTTTTATCGTTCGTGATTCATCAGCATCTTCAGCAAATATAGTAAACTTTTTAACCGCCGAAATTAAAAAAGAATATTTTGCTTTTCCGAAACGAGGGATCGCTGAGAGTTTTGAGACAGCTCTTCACAGAGTCAACCGAGCTTTAGCGGAAGTTGCTAATGTGGGAAATGTTGATTGGTTAGGATCAATTGATGGTGCTGTTTGTGCAGTTGATGAAACGGATATGTATTTTAGTGTTACGGGTGGAGCTGCAGTTTTACTGATGCGAGGAGAAAATATAATGGATATTAGCGAAGGGTTAACGTCTGATGAAGCTAAACAACATCCATTGAAAACTTTTATAGATATTTCAAGTGGTCAGTTGATGGCTGGTGATAAAATTATTATTACTTCACCTGAGCTGTTAGATTTAATTTCTTTTGATGAATTACAGAGAAATGCTTTGCGATTGGGGAGAGATAATTTTGTTCAATTTATAAATACTGTTCTTACCAATGAATGTAAAATGGCAGTTACTTCTATAATCGACATTAATGAAAAAATAAGCCCAGTTGCCGAGGTTAATATTAATAGAAATATTATTCAAGAAGCAAATGAGGAAAAAGTAGAGGAAATGCCTATTCCTGATAATGTTTTTAGTGCTCAGGTTTTTGAGGGTGAAATTGAAGAGCAACAACAAAAAGAAGAAAATTTAAATGACAAAAAAATTAACGATGAAACTGAATCTGCTATGGAAGATGAGGAGGCGGGTGAATATGTTGACAAGAGAACAGGGCATATTTATTTGCAGGGTGAAGAAGATGAAGAGGGGACTAATCGATTATGGTCATCAATTTCTGATGGTTTTAAAGATTTGACTCGTAATATTAAGGAAGGTACTAAAAAGAAATTTAGAAGGGTAAGGAAAAAAATTAAAAAATTTATAGAATCTCGGAAAGAGGAAAATAAAACTCAAATTGATTCAGTAATGCCAGCTAATGTTAATGATGAAATTGTCAAATTGAAAAAGGAGATAGGCGTGCGAGATGGAATTGAGCGTAATTCAAAATCAATCAAAATAAATGTTGTTCAAAATAAAAAAGAAAAACTGTTTAATGATAGTGAAGATGGTAAATTTAGTTTGGACGTAATTAGGCGAAGTGAAAAAAATAATTCAGTTTTAACTAAAGATAAAAATAGTTCACAATCTTCTCAAGGTAGAATAATTAATTTTTTTGGAAAAACTTCCATTTCTTTGAAAAAAGTATTTACAGGAATTTCAAATAAGTTTTTTACAAAAGTGAAAAATGTGCATTCAAAATCGAGACAAGAAAAAAATAAGCCGTCAGTTGATAAAAAATCTTTTAGCTTTTTTACTGTTTCAAAACAATCTTGGAAAAAAGTGAGTGGAAAAAATAAAATTATTGGTTTAACTTTGTTGGCTCTAATTTTGGCTGTTCCATTGATTTTTATAAATAATAAAGGAAATGATACGGAAAATAAAGATCAAAATTTAACAACCGAAGAAAGTGAAAATATTCAAACTGAAAATGATAATAGTAATCAAGAAAATAATGAAAATGCACCAGCTGTTGATGTTGTTGAGGAGCCTAAAATTGAGGGGAATATAAATGATCCTGAGGAGATTTACAAGGGAGTGGCTTTGATTTATGCGGATAAAGTGAATAAATATGATGTGGCGATTACGAAAGATAGTGTAATTATTTTGGATGATGAAAATATTAAATATTCTCTCCCGACTGATTCTGGAGCGATAAAACATGCGACTGTAATGGATGATTTGAATTTAGTTTTTTTGCTTACAGATAAAGATAAATTATTTTCTTTCAGTCCAGTTTCTAAAAAGTTTGAAAGTCAAAGTTTAAATATTGATAATAAAAATGTTAAAACTGTCGGTGCATATACGACGAATCTTTATGTTGTAACTGATGATGGTATTATTCGACATACTCGAAAAGTTGGTGGTTTTAGCGAGGGAAATAATTGGCTCAAGGAGGAGTATGACACATCGAATATTAAAAATATTGCTATCAATGGAACTATTTATGTTTCTAATAATAAAAAGATTGAGGCTTTTTTTAAGTATAAAAAGAATAATTTTAAATTGGAAAATGATCAGGTTGGTGATTTAGTTTATATTAGAGGGAGGATGAATTATTTGTGGTTGGTGAATAAGGAAGAGGCTACTATTTATAAATTTAATAAGAGTACGGGAAAATTGATGGATAAGTTTACTCATGATGATATTAAAAATGCTGTTTCTTTTGTGATAGATGAAAAAACTAAAACGGCTATTGTTAACACTTCTAAACAAGTTTTAAAATTTAAATTAGAGAAAAAATAGTATGAGCAGTTTTGAAAATTATTGGTCAAAGTTAAAAGGTGATGCTGAGGAATTGCAGAGAGCTGATGATGAGCGATCTGGGGAAGGAGATATTACTTCTGGTAGAATTTCTTATAGATTTGGAAAGATGAATAAAAGAATTATTCAAAGTACACATCCTCATCTTAAAATAAAAAATGATTCAAGTGAAAAGGATGAATAGTATCTTTTGAAATAAGTGGTTTTATGATTTTGCAGGAACTAGTTTTATAACTAGTTCTTTTTGTTTTTTGGTATTTTAATTTGTCATTCTGAATGAAGTAATTTTTATGAAATAAAAATTATGTAGTGAAGAATTAAATCCGTTCAGAATGACAGTAAACTTAAATAACGGAAAATTTAGATAACAAAAATATTTTAGAATTTCAACAAGGAGTTGTAATCTCTTGTTCAGAAAAGCCCGTGCGGCGAGCACTTTTTATTTTTTACAAAAAAGTTTTAATTCTTCTTATTTGTTAGCTTCAACGGGATACTCATATTTTTCCCAAGCGATAAAACCACCGTTAATAGTTTTTACATTAAAAAAACCGAGATCATAAAGTATAACGCCTGCACTAAAACTCGTTAATTCATCAGCTCCGTAAACATAAATATTTTTTTTCATGGAAATATCACGATGTTTTTTTTCTAATTCTAAAAGGGGGATATTTATTGCGTTGGGGATATGACTTTTCTTGAAATTTCCTTCTCGGCGAACATCTATGATAAGTATATTTTCAGGATTTTCAGTACGAACTTTGTTGACATCACGAGGTTCTACTAATTTCACTTTAGATTGATCGATGAATGATTCGGGATCTCCAAAAGAAATTATTGTTCCGCCAGAATTTTTCCATGCATCGAGTCCGCCAGTGAGTATGTGAACTTGATTACCAGCACTGGTCAAGGATTTGTGAAGTGAAACGAGAGTGGAATCATTTTCATTATTGGTAACTAAAACGATATTTTTATTATTTTGAGTAGGATTTAAATCGTTTAATTGAATACTGTTAAGAATGTGACTTTTTTGGTAAAGAATGTTACTTCTCGTATCGACAATCAGAGGGGGGTTTTCTTTAAACATTTTAATTTTTAGTTTCGCTGGGGTTATTGATGGGAGTGATTCTGCTTCAGTTTCTTTTTCGGTTTTTATAAATTCTTTCTCGATCTTTTGGTTTTCGATTTTGGTTTTTTCTTGTTTCATTTCTCGGTAATTGGAAAATGTCCAAATAAAGATAAAACTTATTCCAAATAAGGCAACGATGAGGAGATTTTTTTCATTGGTTTTCATTGGTTTTTTTGTTTAGGATTTTTTAGATTGATTTTATTATATCATAGTTAAATTTAAAATTTTTCGTTTGACTTCTTCTTTTGATCACTTAAATTAAGTGAAATAAATTTATTCAGTAAAATTATGTAGTATAATAAAAAAGGTTAAATTTTAAAAAATATAATTTTATGAACATAGAAAAAATAATTACAGTTAAGCCTCGAGGATTTTGTGCAGGAGTAACTCGATCTATAAAAGTAGTAGAAGATTGCCTGAAAATTTTCGGATCGCCAATTTATGTCAAGCACGAAATTGTACACAACAAAACAGTCGTTTCAGATTTAGAAAAAAAAGGAATGATTACAGTAGAAAAAGTTTCGGAAATTCCTGAAGAAACAGTGGCGATTTTTAGTGCTCACGGATCTCCGCCAGAACATTTTATAAAAGCGAGAAAAAGAAATATTCAAGTGATTGATGCAACTTGTCCATTGGTTACAAAAGTTCACATTGAAATAATTCGATATATTAAGGAAGGTTTTAAAATTATTTACATTGGACATCATGGTCATGTGGAGGGCTTGGGTGTTTTGGGTGAGGCGGAAAAAATGAATGTTCAAATTCCAGTGATAGATAATATTGATGAAGTGGAAAATTTAAAATATTCTACTGATGAAAAAATTGCAATATTAACTCAAACAACTTTAAATATAAATAAAACTAAAAAAATTATTGAAGCGATTAAGCAAAAATATAAAAATGTTATTGAGCCGCCAGCGGAAGATATTTGTTATGCGACGACTAATCGGCAAAATGCAGTTAAAGAATTAGTTAAACATGTGGATGTAGTTTTAGTAGTGGGTTCAAAGACTTCTTCTAATTCAAATCGTTTGGCGGAGTTGGCTCGAGATGATGGGGTGAATACTTATTTGATTGATGAAGTGGGGGAGATTGATGAAAATTGGTTTAAAAATAAAAAGATTTTAGGATTGACTTCGGGTGCGAGTGCTCCGGAATATCGTGTTCAGGAGATTGTTAAATATTTCGCTGAGCAAGGTGCGGAACATGAAGAATTAGTTTTTGACGAGGAAAATTTGAATTTTACAGAACCGATGGAACTTGTTAGAATAAAAAAAGAATTAACAAAATAATTTTTTAAATTTTATTTTTGTATGTTTTTTTAAATCATTTTAAGTGTGTGATGAACAGTATAAAAAAATTTAATTATAATAAATAACAAAATATGATTGGAGTAATATTGGTAATTATGGTTAGTGTAATGATAATCATAATTTATACTAATTTAAATAACAGAATAGATAAGCTAGAAAGTTTAATTAAAAAACAAGCAAAAAATTTTGCGGAAAGTAAAATGTCTACTAAAAATATTTCAGATTTCACGAAGCCCGTTAATATTGAAAAAGGTTTTCTTTCTCGACCAATTTCTAGCGATGGATTTAATGAGGGAAAAGATGAATATCACGAAATCCAACAAAATCTTAAAAAGAGTCTTGAAACTGAAAATAATTTTGTGGAGAAAAAATATGAAGAAGATTTTATCACAAAGTTTTTCATTTGGCTGGCGAAAGATTGGCCAATGAAAGTCGGGGCTTTTTTGGTAATTTCGGCAATCGGTTGGTTTGTGTCTTACACTTTTCGAAATGATTGGATTAGTCCAGAGGGAAGGATTTTTCTAGGATTGCTTTTTGGAATTGTACTTTTAATTATCGGAGCATTTCGTTCGTTCAAAAGTAAAGTCCAAGGAAATGTATTAATGATTGTCGGAGGCATTTCTGTTTTAGTGGCAAATATTTCAGGTGTAGTAATTTATGAGCTTTTTCCTGTGGAGGCGGCACTTGTAGTTTCACTTTTAGTGGTGACATTTTTAGCAGCTATGTCGATGAAACAAAAAAATCTTTCTTTCGGCGTGGTAACTTATCTTTTAGGGGCAATCGTTCCGGTTTTTGTTTTAGGTAAGATTGAAATAAATACATTTTTTCTTTATCTTTTCGTTTTGACTTCAGGAACTTTATGGACAGTTTATAAAACTAAGTGGCGAACTTTAACAGTGATTTCACTTTTTGTAGTAACTATTTATTCTTTGATTTTTTATGTAGTTAAAGGATTTGACAGGGATACTATCAATTTAGTTTTTTCTTTTATATTTACAGCAGTTTTCTATTTTGCAAACGTAGTTGCTTTAATGTCATCCAAAAAAATTACTTTTGCTGACTTATTTGTTTCAGCTGGGACGGGTTTATTATTCTTGATGTGGATGGGCATGGTAGCTCCTAAAGATTTGATAAGTATGTTTGTTTTGCTGGGAGCATTTATTTTCGCAGTTGGTTCTTTCGTTTTATACAAATTTTCCGCTTCACGTCATCCTGTTTCAATGTATTCAGTTGTTTCGTTAACTTTATTAGCAACGGCAACAGCAATTGAATTAGAAGGTTTTGCATTAACTATTGCTTTGATTACAGAATTTACGTTAGTAATTATCTTTTGGATAGCTTTATCATTTAGTAAAAAGTTGCCTTCAATTAATTTTTCCAGCGTTTTAATTTTTGGAATTCCAGCGGTGATGTCTTTAATCAATGTTGCAGAATTGTTTGAATATATAGCTGTAATTAAAGAACCAACACCTACTGTAAGTAGTCATTTAAATAATTCTGAAAATTTATTTGTAGTATTTTATATTTGTTTGGCAACGTTTTTAATTGGAATTAGTATATTATATTTTTCAGCCAGAAAAAATAAGTCAATTTCTATCGAACAAAGATTTGTTTTGCGAACATTTTTGGCGATTGGAGGAATGTATGCGACTGTTTTAGTTTGGATCGTGGCACATTTAATTTGTCTATCTTTTAACATAAATACTGAAATCGCCATAATGATTTCTTTGATTATTTATACTTTAGTTGGAATTTATTTTTATGTTGTTGGAAAGACAGGTGGTAATATGGCTTTGAGAATTGTGGGAGATTTATTGTTTGCAATTGTGATTGCCCGAGTATTCTTTGTGGAATTTTGGGAGATGGATATTGTGCAGAGAATTATCACATTATTTATTGTCGGTGGATTATTGATTAGCACAGTTTTTTTGGAGAGAAAAAAGAAATAAATAAAAATTTGTGTAGCTATAAAATTTAAATTTACGTTTTTATGAATAAAATTTTTTTAGGTTTTTTGTTGATATTTTTTAGTTTCAGTTCATTGGTTTTAGCTGAAAATAAAAAAAGTGATGTTAATGATAAAAAAGTGGAGGAAAATTCGTTAGAATCTTTTCAATCTGTAATAAGTGTTTCAAAACAAAATATCAAAGTGCCAACAGTGGTAGAAGTTCCGATAAATTTTGAAAAAGAAATTTTAAATAGCGTGGCAACAGTGGATGATTCAGATAATTCATTTGTGCCAAGTTTAGTTATTTCCAAAAGCGAAGTTAAAAAAGTTAATTTTAAAAGTAAATATGATTCACAATTAGTGGATGAGAATAAAGATACTTTTGAAGAATATTCTGTTTCTGATGATGGACAAATTAGTAAAGTTTCTATAAATATTTCTGCGGACAAGAATGTCTCAACTTTTTCATTGACTTTTAATTTTGACAAATATGTTGCTTTACCAAAGACGATTAAAATTTCTATTTACGACAAGGAAAGTCAAGCTGAAAAAATTATTTTTGCTAAATCTCCGATGAAATCTAGTACAATTAATTTTCCAAAAGTATTTGCAAAAGATTTTAAGATTGAATTAGAGTACTCGCAACCTTTGCGAATTAGAGAAATAAGTTTTAATCCGACTGATTTACAGCAAGTTAATAAATCTGTTAGGTTTTTAGCTTATTCTGAAAAGTCTTACAGTATTTATTACAATGCGGATATTTATACAAAAGTTGAAACTGGTGAAATGCCAAATTTGCGAAGTAATAAAGATATTTTGAAAATTAATAATGTTACCATTAATTTAAATTCTATTTACAAAAAAGCGGATTCTGACGAGGATGGTATTTCAGATGAAATTGATAATTGCGTTTTAATTGCTAATGAAAATCAGAAGGATATTGATGGAAATGATCGGGGAGATGCGTGTGATGATTTTGATCGTGATGGGGTTTTGAATCCTGATGACAATTGTCCAAATAATCCAAATCGTTATCAGAAAGATGAAGATGTCGACGGCATTGGAGATGTTTGCGATGAAGAAGAAAATCGATTTTTTGCAAGACATTCTTGGTTGCCAATGACTTTGATTATTTTCGTGGGAGCAATAATTGTTGGGCTTTTTCTTTTGACTTTTAAAAAAGAGGAATAAATTTGATCATTGACTTAACTATTTTCAATTTCTTTATTTGAGATATTTGGTAGTGATTGTGATTTTTCAAAATTTTTTTAGTGTGTTATTCTGAAAGAATGTTATGCTTTAAATTTTCTTAAATCTTAAAATATAGATTTCGGATAAATAATTTTTCCATTTTATTATAAAGTTATTTTCTGGAATGATATGTCTGAGGGAGTTTAAAAATCTGTAGTGGTTTGCCATTGGCAAACCTCAAAAGCCCGTGCGACGAGCACAAAAAAATCTAAAAATTTTCTTTGACAAAAAAATTGTAATTTAGTTAAGCAGATTTCTTAAAAACTTTTTATATTAGTATTTCGAGCATAATGATAGCGAGATGAAACTAAAATTATACACCTATTGACAAACAACATTTAAAATGCTATAGTTTACGGTTAGTATTAAAAAACCAATAACTATTTTAAATGAAAAAATATTTACCAACAATTATAATTTTCATCATAGTATTCAGTTTAATGTATTTTATTTTCGGAGGCGGAATCACTCGGATGCAGAATTTGATGAAAACAGACAAAAAAACAACTATAACGACAACTCAACTGATGGATAAATTAGCTGAACAAAATTTTGGTATTTCACCGTATTGGTTAGATCGTTATCAAATTTCAATTAGTTCAATGGAAGACGCACAGGCTGATGCAGATAATGATGGATTAACTTTGGAACAAGAATATTTATATTTAACCAATCCATTTAGCGACGACACTGACGGCGATGGGTATAAAGATGGCGAAGAAATTGTTAATGGAAATTCTCCAACTGGAGATGGAAAATTAGATGATGCTCAAATAGTTAAAGATGAAAAATCTAGTGAAAGTTTAACTGTAAAATTGGATGACGAAAATCGTAATGAAGATGATTTTGATAATGATGGTTTGAGTAATGATTTGGAAAAAGCTCATGGCACTGATCCAAATAAAGCTGATACAGACGGTGATGGTTACGATGATTTAACTGAAATTGAAAATGGTTATGATCCAGTGGCTTTGGGTACTGTACGTCCAAAAGTGGAAATTAAAATTAAAAAAATTGGTATTGATGCTCCTGTGATTTTATCGAATGATGGTTCAGAGGATGCTTTGCAAAAAGATTTGGAGGGTGGCGTTGTTCATTATCCGAAAACAGCGATGCCGGGTCAACGTGGAAATACTTACATTGCAGGGCACAGTAGTAATTATTCTTGGTCAGCAGGAAGTTATAATTTTATTTTTCAAAATTTAAATAATTTAAATGTTGGTGATAAAATTACGCTTACGGTTACGCAAAAAAATGGAAAGACTTTTAATTATGAATATGAGGTGAGTGAAAAGCTTGAAGTTAATGATGATGATCCGCGTATCTTTGCTAATACTCAATTGCAGGTTTTGACGTTGACGACTTGTTGGCCACTTGGTACGAATGATAGGCGTTTGATGATTAAAGCTCATTTAATTTAGTTTTTTGTAAAAAAGATACAATTGAAATGTGAAAATAAAAGTAGATTTTTAAAATTTACTTTTATTTTTTTGACTTTTATTTTAATTAGAGGTATATTATAAGCATAAGAGAAAATAAAATAAGTTATAAGATATTTTATAATAAAGATATGAAAAAAGAAAATAAAAAAACTTATAATATTGATGAAGTTGGATCTATGATTGAAGCTTTAACTAGCACAGTTCAGCTTGCTTTTGATCAGAATGATATAACTAATAGACATTTGAATAATATTGAAAAAGATGTTTCAATTTTAAAAACTGATATGGTGGAAGTAAAAGATAGATTGGGTAATGTTGAAGAGAAGGTTGATGTTTTGCAGGAAGATGTTACTGAGATTAAACATAAATTGTCGGAAAAGGTTGATCGAGATGAGTTTAATGCTCTTGAAAAAAGAATGATTAAATTGGAGAGATTAGTTTTTAGTAGGGGCTAGAGGTTGTTTGTAAAAAATGATTATTGTTTTTTATTGGTAAAAATAGGCTGGTCTCAAGCGGGAGATCAGTCTTTTTTTGTTTATGTTGGGTTGACGAGATTTTTTTTGTTGTGTATGATGGTATTATGAATTTGAATAAACAGACAATTGATAAACAAGTTTGGTGGTGGCGATCATATCAGAGGTCGGCTTGTTTTTGTTTGTAAAAATACTTTTTTAAAACTTCTTGTTAGTAAATATAAGCCGATATCGATCGGTTTTTTTGTTTATGTTTTTTTATTTATAAATTATAGGAGATAAAATTTTGTATAAAAATAAAAAAGGCGAGACTGTAACTTGGTGGGGGTATTTTCAGGAGTTACCTGCTACGAGTTATACTTGTCCTAAATGTGAGGGAATATTTTTGGGAGGAGAAATCCCTCAAACAAAAATATGTCCTGTATGTTATGAACGTAAACGTAGCGTAAACGCAGAAGATGGGAATGAAGAAATATGGTAAAAAATCTGTGCTGGCGGAACCATCGCTGGCACGGATTTTTATTTTTACAAAAAACAATGTTATAATTAAATTACAAATTAAAACTAACAAAATAAAAAATAACAAAAATATGTTCACTAAGCATTATAAAATAATTATCACTCTCGCAATACTTTTTTTAACAATCGTTTCAGTAAAATTAGCCAACGACGATTCACTAACTTTTGATGAAGTCGCTCACATTCCCGCTGGATACAGTTACGTTTCAGAATTCGACTACCGATTAAATCCTGAACATCCACCATTAGTCAAAGTTCTTTCAGGAATTCCATTATTATTTTTAAATTTAAACTTTGAAACTAGCCAAAATTTATGGAACGAAACTAATCAGTGGGGAGAATACAAACAATGGCAAGCCGGACATCACCTCCTTCACGAAGTAGGAAATAATGTCGATCAAATTACTTTTTTCGCTCGTTTGCCAATTATTTTAATTTCAATCGGACTTGCTCTTCTACTTTTTCAATGGGGTAAAAAAATTGGCGGAACAGCCACAGGGATTTTTGCACTTTTGCTTTGTGTTTTCGATCCAAATATTTTAGGACATAATCATTTAGTTACCACTGACATCGGAATTGCAGCTGCAATGGTTTTTGCTTTTTATTTCTTTTTATCTTTCGTTCGGCATCCTAGCTGGAAAAATGCTTTCTTGACTGGACTCACTCTAGGAATCGCCCAAATTACAAAATTTTCAGCAATACTTCTTGTTATATTTTTTGTATTATTACTGATTACTTTTATAATTTTTAAATTATTTGAAATAGAAAATCACAAATTTCGTTTTATTTTGAATTATTTTAAGAAAAGTATTTTGATAGGATTTACTATATTTTTTGTAATTTGGCTTACTTATATTCCATTTACTTACAATATGCCGACGGAAGTTCTCTCCACTCTCACACCCGCAAAAATAAATCCTGATGATGGAATTATTGATCAACAAGCATTTAATTTTATAATTTTAACAAACAAAAATTCACTTACTCGATCGTTGGGAACTTATGTGTACGGCGTTATGTATGTAAAAAATAGAGTAGCTGGAGGCAATGGTGCATATTTTATGGGACAAGTTGCTAACCAATCTTTTCCTACTTATTTTCCTGTTGCTTTTATAACAAAACAGACATTATTTCATCTTTTCTTTTATGTTTTTGCCATTAGCACTTTCTTGATTTTAATTTATCAAGATATTTTAAAACTTTTTTCGCAAAAAATTACAAAATCATTGAGTGGCGGACGAAAATATATCTTACATAATTTTACCGAAATTTCTCTTATTTTATTTATTATTTTTTATCTTTACATTTCAATCACGGGAAATTTAAATATTGGTTTTCGTCATTTATTTCCGATAATGCCTTTAATTTATTTAATTACCGCCAGAGTTTGTGTAAATATTTATAGTAAGTTAATCAATGGAAAGGGAATTATTGCTATTCGTTATGTTTTTATTGCTATGATTTCGCTAATGATTACTGAGGTGATTTGGGCTTATCCTTATTATATTTCTTATTTTAATCAAACAGTTGGCGGTCCGAAAAATGGTTATAAAATTATGACTGATTCGAATGCTGATTGGGGGCAAGACTTGAAACGACTTGAAAAATATTTAAATGAACATCCTGAAATTGATAAAATTCATGTGCATTATTTTGGTGGTGATCGACCAAGTAATAGATTAGGCGAGGATAGATTTATTGAGTGGTGGGATTCTAAACGTCCGATTGAAAAAGGTTACTATGCTATTTCTGTGAATCATCTTCAAGGCTCTATTTATAATTCGGAACTGTCAGATGATAATTCTTATCGTTGGACTTTAAAGTATAAACCGATTGCTCAAGTTGGAACTTCTTTTTTGATTTACAAAGTTGAATAAATTTAATTTAGAAAATCCAATAAATTTTTCTGCAATCAATAAGATAATTTGATGGGGAATATTAGTTTATTTAAAAACTTTTTTGATAAGTTTATAATTTTTTTAGTTTCAGACTTTTTGTTAAAATCTATATTTTTAAAATTTTAATTAAACTTTATTTTTTACAGTCAATAATAATATTTTCAGATTTTCCCTGTTCAACTTTTGGACAAGCATCATTCACAATTTCAAGATTGGCAGAATTCTTCATTTTGAAAAAAACGCCAGTAATATTTTCAAATTTAATAAATTCAGCATTATCAACTCTTACAAATTGATTAGTATTTTTAATTTCAATATCTTTAAATAAAATAGAAGACATTTGATTTTTAAGTCCAACAATTTCAATAGCATTTTCTGCATCACTATCAATTTCAATATTTCTAAATTCGACATTTCGAATTTCAGGTTTTTTCTTAGTTTTTGGTTGGGTAGATTTTGATCCGTAATCAAAATTAATTTGAAGGGGTTCTTTTCTTCCGGAATTTTTAATAATACTATTTTGAACAAGAATATTTTCTACAGTGCCACCACGCCCAACTCGACTTTTAATTCTAATGCCACGATCAGCCTGTTCAACATTCAAATTTTCAATCAAAACATTTCGTACATCACCAGACATCTCGCTACCAATCGCTACACCAGCATGAGCTTCGGTAACTTTATTATTTCTGATTACAATATTTTCTGACGGTTTTCCAACTCGCCAGCCGTCTCTATCTTTTCCAGATTTTATGGCAATCGCATCATCGCCAGTCGCTAAATTATTATTTTCAATCAAAACATTTGTTGAGGAATCTATAACAATTCCGTCGTTGTTTGTGCTTCTTGTTTCAATATTTAAATCACGAATAATTAAATTATTTGTGTAAAGTACATGGAGTGTCCACATCGGACCTTCTTCAATTTTTATTCCTTCGATCAAAATATTATTGCAATTGTAAGGTTGAATCATTGATGGTCGCAGTGAATCTTCCACAGTTCCAAAAATCCTTTCTTCAAGCGGAATATTATTATTTGCCATTTTGTAAAGTCGTTTTTCAGCCTTCTTTTTATTTTTTATAAAAGGTTTCCAATTATTTGGTTCAGTAATTCCGCGGATCGTTCCTTTTCCGGTGATGGCAATATTTTCACAATCTAGTGCGTAAATCATCGGGGAATAGTTGTACAGCTCTAAACCTGCATATCGAGTTTTCACAACTGGTAAAAAGTCATCGGGATTGCTTGAAAATGAAATTACGGCGTTTTCTTCTAAATGTAAATTAATATTGCTTTTCAAATGAATTGGTCCGCCGACTTTCCATTCACCAGCCGGAATCTTTACTGTCCCGCCACCTTTATTTGAGCAGTCTTCTACGGCTTTTTGAAATGCTTGAAAATTTTGCTTTTCTCCTTCTTTAGCTCCTTTTATCATTTTTTCAAATTGTTCTTTTGATGACAAATATTGTGCCGTTTCTAATGTTTTTGTAAGATTTGGAACTGCTTCATAATCAACAACATTACAAACATTATCTGGAAAAGTTGGGGGCGTGATATTTTCTACTTTTTGGACAAAAGATAAATCAATATTTGTTTCGGTGGTTTTTTTATTTAGGATTTTCCAAATGATTGAAGTTGCTAAAATTATAGTGAAACTTATTGCGATTACTTTAGTGATTTTTGATTTGCTCATTTTTTTGAAATTAGGTTTTTCCATGATTTTTTAGATTTAAATTTTTTATCTTTTTTATTATACCATTTAAATAAGTTTATAGCTTCTTCTAACGTAATTTTTTACTTTTCCCAAACTTTCACATCATCACTCTCAATTACACGAATAAAATTAACCTTACGATTACCTGGGTTAAACTCTTTTAAAATTTTGTCGGTAAAATAAAGTCTATCCAATCGCAATTCATAATCAGGATTACCGTCAAGTCTTTGATTAGTCAATCTCACAATCTTACTTTTTCGCCCACGAGAAATAACAAAATAATCATAATCGGGACCGTGAAATTCAAAATCCTCAGGATGTTCAACAGAATAACATTTTCCAATAAATAAATTACAAATACCATTTTTGTCAGACCAGATTTTTAAATTTTTTGCATTTGGCAATTTATTTAAAAATTGAGCGACTTCATAATTTCCATCGCCAATATCTTTTGGATTAATAATATATTTTTTCGGGAGTAGAAAACTATTGTAACTAAAAAAGTTAGGTTTTAAATTCCATAAAATAAAACAGTTTGTAAAAATAACAAAAAGTAAAAAGATTGGAAATATTTTTTTAGAAAAGTTTTTTAGTTTTTCCATTTCAAATAATTGTGTGTAGCCTAAAGTTGCTAAAATTATTGTGAGTGGATAAATTATAATTTGGTAACGAACCATGGGAACTACTTCACTGAATGCAGAAGATAGATAAAAAATAAAAATGAAGAACAATATTTGCCAGATGAAATAATTTTGGAAATTAATTTTTAGAGTGTTTTTATTTTTCTTAATTTTTCTTAAAACAAAAAATAAAGTTAGCAAAAGTCCGAAGAAAACTAAAGGTGTGATGCCGAAAATTAAACTATAAAATCCTGAGAAAAAAACGGAAATTAAACTTTCGCCACCTGCACTTTTTGGTGATGCTATAAAATATTCAAAATTGATAAAACTCATTTGAGTGTAAACATTTAATAGAGTGAATAATATTGAAAAAGTAAAAATTGTTGGCACAGAAAAAAATAAAACTTTTTTAAATTTTTGGAGCTTTAGAATAATTGAAGAGAAAAATTTTGAGTTGAGCCAGAATAAATCGACTGTAAATAAAAATATGAAAGTAATAAACGGTTTCCAAAATGGTTCGAAAGCTTGACTCCACAATGTTCCTTTTAACAATCTGTCTAGGGCGACCCACGTTCCAGGGTAAAGAATGTAAAAAGTGATTAACGCTAAAATAATAATTTCAATAAAATTGAGAAATTTTTTCTTTAAAATTTTTGGTAAATCTTTTTCGTTTACGTTAAATAAAATTGTTTGAATGAAAATTTCTGCTAGAAAAAATGGAATTAACAAATTGGCAATATATTTTGTGAGTAAAGATAATCCGAGTAAAATTCCTGTTGCATAGAGATATTTTGGTTTGTTGTTTTTTTGATAAATGAAATAAGTGATTATTGTGAGCGACATTAAAATCCAACTGAAAGCGTCTGGATTTATCACTCGACTTATTCCAATCAACAGCGGGGAAAGTCCAATCAGTGTAGTGGTAAGTAATCCAGTTTTATTATTAAATAATTTTGAAAACAGAAAATAAAAAATGATTAAATTTAGTGAGGCAAAAAGAATTACTGGCAATCTCATTCTGAAAAGCATTTTTAAAAATTCGTCTTTTGAATAATTATTTTCTTCAATATTTAAAAAATCTGAAGGTGTTTCCCAAAATAATCCAATTCCAGAAATGATGGCTAAAGTTACTCCAGGTTTGTCGCTGGGTCGGGTATTTTTCCAATCTTGTTCAAAAATGTTATTCCAATATTTTTCAATTCGTTTTTCTTTGCTGTAAGTCCAGAGTTTTTCATCGATGTAAAGTGCTTTGTCAACTTGATAAAGTGCAAAAAATAGTTGGCAAGAAATTATTAAAATTAAAAAAAATACACTTTGTTTGGTGAAACTTTTTGAGTATGATTTTTGGTGATTATTTTGTTTTGTAATTTTTTTTACAATTAAAATTCCGCCGAAGATTAGCCATATGCCAACGAGTAAATTAAAAATATAATGTAAATTTTCAGTTGAATGAATTCCGATGAATAAAATAATTTGAGTGGGAAGCGTGTGTAAAATTAGTGATTTATTATTTATAACTTTCAACAATTTTAAAAATATTATTCCAAAAAGTGAAATTAAAAATAATAGATAAAATATTTTCAATGAGTTTAAAAATCTTAAATTATTTAATAAATCGATTTTGTGGATTAAAATTATTGTGATTGATAATGTTAGAGAAATGTTTAGCCAAAGTGGTTTAACTTTTAATAGAATTGTTTGCATAAAATTTATTGTTCTAATATAATGATAATGTCTTTATATGAATCTTAGTATATTTAGAGTAAATAGTAAATGATTTAATAATTTTTTATGAATAAAAAAAATAGTTTTGTGTTTTGTAATTTTTTTTAGCTTATTTTATATTTTTCCAAAAACAATTTTAGCAAATCAATGTTGTTGTTTTTTGAATGGAGAGGGTTGTTATGTAGACATTAATTATTTTTATCAAGGTGATGGAAGTAAAGAATGACCTTTTAAAAAAATTTCACAGGCTGTTGAGGTGGAGCGAAAAATATTCATGTTGCCAACGGTGTTTATGAAGATGATATAATTTTTTCAGATGCTAATTTAATTGGTGAAGATCGAGAAAAAACAATTATTAAAGGTAAAATAATAATGGCGGGTAATTCACGATTAGAAAATATTTCGTCAATTCTGGAAAAGAAATCAGGAGATGAATGGTATTTAAATTCGTATTTGAAAAACGAGGTAAATATATGGGTTGGTAATGGGTCTAATGTTACGATCAAAAATATAATTGTGTCTGGGGGAAAAATTGGCATTGAGACGGATGGAAAAGGTCAGTTTAATTTGGAAGATTCTAAAGTTACGAAAACAGCTAAAGCAGTTTATATTAAAAAAGGTAGGGATTTTAATATCGCCAATTCAAATATTTCTGATAATTTTGAGGAAGGGATTGATATTAGAGATGATGTAAGAGGCGTAATTTCAAATAATAAAATTGAAAATAATGATTTAAGTGGGATTGAAGTTGTGATGGGTTTTACTAAAATAGATATTTCTAATAATATTATTTCTAACAATGTGGCGAACGGAATTCTTTTTCAATATTATAAAGATGCGGATGCGACAGGTGAATTTAAAATAAACAATAATACGATTTTAAATAATCAGAGAAATGGAATAAATTGTACTCGACCGAGAGGTGGATCGCCGGGTGGAAAATATTGGTCGGACTCAATTGAGGAAATGAATGCAAATTTGATTCGTGGCAATGAGCTGGGTAATTTTCATAGCTCCTGTAAATTTTCTGATGAGATGAAATTTAATGCTTTGAGAACTGAAACGTTAGAGGATAAAATTGAAAAGGGCTATTATGAATTTTTAGTGGACGAGGTCGATAGGCAAATTATTCAGACAGCGGTGCAAAATCGTTCGAAGTTGAAGACTTTTTTGATTGGTTCTGATTATGATAAACTGAATGAATTGGATGGGAAAATTGAGAGTTATAAAAATCATATTGATGAATTGGATGAGTTGTTGCGACAGACTGAAAATCAGGGTTCGATTGAGTTGTTGAATGAAGATAAAAAAGAAATTAAAGAGTTAAATGAAAATATTGATAAGTTTGTTTTGAAAGAGAAAAATAAATTTAGTTTGTTTGGGTGGTTGTTTGATTGATTTTGTGTTTCGGGGTATAGTGATTGAAATAATTATTTAGAGTAATTTTATGAAAAAATTTTTAAAAAAGTATAAATATATAGTTTTAATTGTAGTTTGGCTTATTTTTATTTTACTGGCTTATTATAATTTGAGAGAAATTATTAATATAAAAAACAATATTACTTATTCTATTGGAAGAGAATTTGTAGGGTATAAAAATGGTAGTGTTTATTATAATGAAAAAATAGTAGAAGGAGCTGATTCTTTGACTTTTAGGAAAATACATAAATATTATGCAGTTGATAAAAGCAATGTTTATGTAAGAGACTATAATAAATTAGATTCTTATTTTATGCAAAAAATAAAAGAAGCTGATGCAAAGACTTTTAAACCTTTAAAATATAATTATTCAATAGATAAAAATTTTGTTTACCATGAAGATAAAATTATAAAAAATGCAGATTCAAACACTTTTGAATCTTTGAATTATTTTTACTCAATAGATAAAAATAACGTTTACGCTGTAACTAGCATAATAGAAGGAGCTGATCCAAAAACTTTTCAGCTTGTTGAAGATTATTATGATGAACTTAATTATGCAAAAGATAAAAATAATTGTTATGAATATGGTGATATTGTTGACATGTTAAAATGTGAAGATGTAGAGAAACACAAAATAGAAAGGGAATTGAATGAAAAATAAAACAATAATAATTTTAATAGCAATTTGTTGCGTAGGAATATTTTTACGAACCTATAATTTTAGCAACAACATCTTTTTCGAAATCGATCAAGCTCGAGATTACAGAATCATCGATAAAGTTTTAACTAACGGCATCGGCGAATTTCCACTAGTCGGTCCAAAAGCAGGCGGAACATTTTTTCGTTTAGGATCATTATTTTATTTACCAGCTTTAATCAGTAGTAAAATTTTCGGTTTGAGTGTTTTTTCAATGGTTTTACCAGAATTGATTTTTTCAATTTTAACAATCCCAGCATTTTACTTTTTACTCAAAGAATTTTTTTCAAAAAGAATTTCTTTATATCTCATTGCCTTATTTTCAGTTTCACTTTTTGTAGTGGAATATACATATTTTTCTTGGAATCCAAATTCAATTCCGTTTTTTTTAGTATTATCTTTCTACTCTCTTTTACGTTATTCTCGAGCAGAAAATAAAAAAATTAAAATAATAAAAAGTCATAATTTTTTGTTCCTAAAAATTAAAAATCTTCTAAAAAACTTAGACAATAAAACTTTTTGGATTATTCCATTCGCTTTTTCAACAGCTTGGGCGATGCAACTTCACACAGTCGCACTGATCGGATTGCCAATAATATTATTTCTATATTTTATAATTACTAGAGTAAAAATTTCTTTAAAACATTTTGCGATTTTTGGATCAGTGAGTATTTTTTTATTTTTTCCTCTGATTTGTAATGACATTTTAACCAAAGGAGAAAATACACAGGAATTTCTAAAGGCAACTATCAGAAGAAATGCTTCAGATGAACAAGCGACGATGCCAAAAAAATCTTTCATGAATGTTTACAATTTCACCAGATTTTATACAAATATTTTAGTGTCGAAAAATTTTATCAGTGATCCGATTAGAGTTGAGAGTAGTGATGGTTTAAATGATTTGATGACAAAGAATTTTTCTAACAGCGTTTTACAAAATAATATTTTTAAAGCAATTTTAATTTTTATCTTTTTAATGATAAGTTTTTACTTTTTTGCGAGAAATTATTTCTCTAAATTAAAAGATAATTTTTCTAAAATTAATATTCAGAAAAATCGTTTTGTTTTATTAATGTTAATTTGGCAGGTAGTTTATTTATTTTTATTTTATCCGTTGTCGCTGGATGTTGATTCGCGTTATTTTCTGGTTGTTTTATTTGTACCGTTTATTTTATTGGGTTTTGCGATAATTTTATTTGAAAAGTATTTTCCAAAATATGGTAAAAAGATAATTTTTGTGGGAATGTTGTTTTTAATAATTTTGAATTTTTGGCAATCTTTCAGTTGGCTCAAAATGATTGATAATGATGATAAAAAAGATGTTGAAATAAATGAATTTATTTTGGAGCCGTATTATTTAGTTACAAATAAGCAGTGGAAAAAAATTACTGATGTGATTGAAAATAGATTTGATGAAAATGAATTTTCGAATATCTATGTACATTCTTCCCCGTATCATATTCGTTCACTTTTATATCTTTTGCAAATTGAAAAGGAATTGCCAGTTACTGAAATTAATGTTGAAAATTTGGATAGAAAGGGTTTATATTTTCTTTTGCGAGAGGCTGATAAATTTAAAAATAAAGTGAAATTGCCGAAAGATTTAAAAGATAAATTTGAAATTGTTGAGGAGATTGATTTTGGAACTGTGATTTTGATTGAGTTAGATTTGAAAAATAAGGATAACTTTGTTGAAAAAAATAGGTTGAATAATAATGGTTATGAAGTAAGTGTAAATAGGTGTTTTATGTTAGAATTGGGAATAGAGGAAAGGGCAAAATGTTCGTTGCGGGATTTGAAGTTTATTTTTAAATAAATTTTTATGGAAGAAGAAATTACTAAAAAAATACTTGAAGAAGCTCCTGTAGAAAAAATCTATGATGATGGACTGAGTCCTGCCATGAAGGAAATAGGGAAGGCTTTAGGTAATACTGTAAAAGCTGGGCGTTTTTTGTTGGCACCAGTTGAATATGTTGCAGCTTATCGTAGTAGGTGGGAGAGATATTTGAAAAATATTGCAGAAAAAGTAGAAGAAAAAAATCTTATTAAGGGGCATCCTCAAATTGTTGTTCCAGTACTAGAAGGATTAGCACTTTCTTATGAAAATACTTTGTTGTGTGATATGTTTGTAAATTTATTAGCTAATTCAGTAGATAAAACAAAACAAGGATTAGTTCATCCAGCATTTCCAAAAATTATACAACAATTATCTCATGATGAAGCTGTAATCCTGTATTTTTTGAAAAAGAAACAATTATATAAATTAAGGCAACAGTCAGAGTTTGATCATAATAAGCATTTGTTTTTTAATAAAAAAATTATTAAAAATGAATTTCCCATTGATAAATTGCAATTTCCAGAGAACTTTTTTATTTATATGGATCACTTGTATAGTTTGAATATTGCAGGCGTGTGGCAAAATGGAAATCAGGAAATTATTAGTAGCGATGATGGTAAAACGCAAGTAGGAGTCTTTATAAATAGTGACATAAAAGTAACTTCTTTTGGGAAACTCTTTATAAATTCTTGTGTTCCTGAGAGTTATAAAATTTGAAATTGTTAAATTAATAAAAAAATTAAAGGTTCTGTATTTTAAAAATGTTTAACACAAAAAACAAAATAATATATTTAGCAATTGCGATATTCATTGTCGGAATATTTTTACGAACTTATCATTTTACAGATTGGTTGCATTTTGAATTGGATCAGGCACGAGACGTTTTCATAATTTCAGATGCGATCGATGGAACGAGAGATTTGCCATTACTCGGTCCACAAGCACGAGGGCGAGAATTACAACTTGGTCCTATTTTTTATTACTTCCAATTTTTTTCTGCGAAGATTTTTGCAAGAAATATGTTTTGGCAAAATACTTCTTTGCCAGTTGCTGTTGCATTTCCAGATTTACTATTTTCAATTTTAACAATTCCGTTATCCTATTTTTTCGCACGACAATTTTTTTCTAGAAGAATTAGTTTTTTACTTTTCACGATAACATCTTTTTCTTATTTTTTAATTATTTACGGGCGATTTGCATGGAATCCAAATTCAATGCCTTTTTGGTTAATGTTGGCGGCGTATTCTTTGTTGCGGTGTGGAAATTTTTTAGGTAAAGATATTTTGCCAAAACGTTTTTACAATCAAAAACTATTTTTTAATTTTAAAAAAGCTGATGGAAAATCAGTGAACGATTGTGAAAAGGTATTTTGCCCGTGCGGCAAGCACAATTTTTTTAATAAATTTTTAATAAATTTTAAGAATTGGTTTGTAAATAAATTTTTTGCAAATAAAAAAATATCTCGGTGGTTTATTCTCGCAATTTTTTCAACAGCAATTTTATTACAACTTCATTTTATTGCGTTTTTATGTTTTCCTGTGGTTTTTATAATTTATTTTATCTTTTCAAAAATACGAATTTCTTGGCAAACGATTTTAATTTCATTAAGTTTAATTATCCTTTTATTTTTTCCAGTCATTGTTAACGAGTACAAAACTGGCGGGAAGAATACGAAAGGTTTAATTGCTTCAGTTACGGAAGATAAAAATGATAAACATGATTTAGCGGAAAAAACTTTTCGAGCTTTTCAAGAAAGTAGTACTTTTTTCTTCACGATTTTTACGGGCGATCAGCATGGTCGGGATTTATTAATTACTAAAAAACAAACACAGGGTTATTTTCCTTTGATTTGTGATAAGACTTGCAAGGAGAGATTACTTTATTTAATTTTGGCAATAATTTTATTTTTAATTTCTTTGGCGACTTTTTTCTTTTATATTTTTAAAAGGAATTTTTATGTTGTTTATAAAAAAAGTGGTTTGCGCAGAGATAGAAAATCGATCAAATTATTTTTTCGGCGAACTTTATTTGCTGTGAGAATTTATTTAAAAAACTTTTCATTCTCTCGTGTGAAGGAATATTTCAGAATTTCAACAAGGGGTCATGACCTCTTGTTCAGAAGAAGTAGGAAATTTTGTAAAAACTTAACAAGGAATTGCAACTCTTTGTTCAGAAAAAAACATTCGGCGATATTTTTAATTTTGCCGTGGTTAGTGATGGGCGGTTTGTTTTTAATTTTGGTAGCTTATCAAATTTCTCCACGATTTTTTCTTTTTATGTATCCGCCATTTTTGATTTTACTGGGATCTGTTTTTTATTTTATTGAAAAAGTTTTTCGGAGATTTGGAAAATTTATTACGATAGGATTAACAATTATTTTTATAGTGATAAATTTGTTTAATATTAAAATTGGTTTTACGGAATTGCATTTATCGAGAACGGAAAATATTGAATCTAGTCGGGATCTTGTTTTAAAAAGGTCGGACAGAATTATTTTAAGTCAGTTGCGGGATGTGGCGGATTATATTTTGGAATCGGAAAATAAAAGCGGAAATAATGATGTTGGTAAAATTGTGGTGGGTGATAATCGGTATGCTCGGGCGATTTTTTATTTGGTTAATTCTAAAAGTGAGGGTGAGGGGTTGTTGTGTTATGTAAAGCGGGGCGGTTTTGAAAAAGAGATTGTTTCGGGTGGGAATTTTTATTTGCTGGTTCGGGAGAAGACGGGGGTGCATGTTAATGATGAGATGTTGGTGAATCATATGATTGTGGATGAGAGGTCTTTTGGGACTTTGAAATTGTATGTGTTGATGTTGGGGGATGATGTTGTTGGGGCTGGTGATGTGGGTGGTGGGAATTTGCAGGGGTGTTTTGTGAGGTGATTCGCTATTGACTTTTTTTGGGTTTGGATATATTATTAATTGTTGTGTTCTTTTAAATTAAAAATATTTATAGGAGAAATATTTTGAAAAACAATAAATTGCAACTTGGTCCGCCTATGAATAAAGCATTGGCAAAAAATAAAGACTTTGTAGACAATAATAGCGGAATGATTTATATTGTTCTGATAGGGTTGTTTATAGTATGTTCACTTGGTATTTTTTTACCAGAAGCATTATTATTTGCCTTGCTTATTGGAATTATTTGGGCTATTGTTCAAATTTGGCCTATAATAATCGGTACGATAAATGTGATAATTTCCATATTTGTTGGCATTGGAAAAATCATTAAATTTTTTTTCAGGGCTATTGTATTTATGTTTGAAAACATCCGTTATGTCATTGCGGTTATTATCGTTATAGCTCTTCTTTTCGCTGGATGTTATGTAGATTCTTCTTATGAATCAGGAAATCAAAAAATATCGGTTTGGGACAGCTTTAATTGATAATCTCTTGAATGAAGGAGAAAATGTAATGAAAGAAGATCTTCATAAAAAATATTCTAATATATTTTTTATTATTTGGGGGATAGGAGTATTAATCTTCTTTTTTAAAAGAGAAATATTTATTTATTTTTTTGCATTCATTTTTTTTATTATTTTAGTTTTAATGATAAAAAAATTTTGGAGTGAAATTTTTGATTTTTTGAAAAGAGTTAAGAAAAAAATAAAAGCCTTAATTCTAATTATAAGAAAAATCCGAAAGAAGATTTCAGATTTTTTTGAGAAAGTTAGGAAGGTTTGGAAGAAATTCTGGAGCGGCGTGATTTACGTCAAAACAACAATGAAGAACGTTTTCCTATTGTTAGGGAAGATTCTTTATTGGATTTATAAAGGGAGGCTGTTGTTTTTTATTGCTCTTAGCATAGAGTATAAAATTATTGGCAGTTTATTGATTTATTTTTTCGTTTTTATTCCTTGGTGTGTAAAGCTGAGGAAAAGGAGGAAGAATAATGTAGGCACTTAGATTTCTGAGTGCCTACTTTTTTTATCCAAAAAAACAAAAAACATAACTATGATATAATAAACACATTAAACATTACCAAAAAAACATGAAAAAAATAATCCTAACATTATTCATATTCCTAATACCAGTTGGCGGAGCAAGTCTTTGGTACTTCAATAAATACGACACGCCCGACTACGAACATCGAGGATTTTTCCCATTACCAAAACTAAAACCAATTTGGGAACGAAAAATCAAAACCCAACAAGACATAAAAATCGGAATAATAACCGACACCCACGTTCACGCCAAAAGAATCGTTCGAGAAAATAAAGCAGATGACGCACCTCGTTACCTTTCAGAAAAAAACATAAAACCTTTGAATGAATTTAACGAACAAATGAAAATATTCCAGCCAGATTTAATTTTTCATTTAGGCGATATTGTTGAGGGAACTAATGATAAAGATTTTGTCAGCATTATGGGAATACAATTAGTAAAGAAAGAATTGAGCAGAGTTGGTTCACCAGTTTATCTTGTGGTGGGAAATCATGATTTGAGAAGTGTTACTAAAACGCAATTTCGAGAAACGTTAAATTTAGAAAGTGAAAATCAAATTATTGATCAAGGTGATTATCGTTTTATAATTATGGATACAAATTTTTTTCCTGATGAAAGTACTTCAGAGCCGGGACATTCTTCGATTGGTGGACATATCCCTGATCATATTTTCACTTGGTTAGAACCGTATTTGCAAACTGATAAACAGGTTTTTGTTTTTACACATCAGCCTGCTTTGGGGAGAGGTGAGGGAATTGATAGAGTTGTGGGGAATGGAGAACATTTAATAGAGTTGCTTGAAAAGTATAATGTCAAGGCAATATTTAGTGGACATATTGAATTTAATTATTTCAGAGAAAAAAATGATGTTAAATATTATTCTTTTACAGGAACTAAAAAAAGTTTAGAATATCCAGGATCTTTTTACGAATTAATTATTGAGGATGGAGAAATGGATGTTAAGATGTTCTACACTGATTTGGAAAATGGTGGTAAAATAGAGATTGATTTTGAGAATGAATTTGAGTAAATTTTTAGAAATTTATTTTAATTAAATTAAAAAGTTATTAAAAAAATGGATAAAGCTAAAGTAATAGATAAAACGATAGAATTTGTAAAAGAAGAATTGAAAAATGCTGAAAGCGGTCATGATTGGTGGCATATTTATCGTGTTTGGAAATTATCAAAACACATCGCTAAAGATGAAAAAGTTAATTTATTTATTGTTGAATTAGGTGCGTTACTTCACGACATTGCAGATTCAAAATTTCATGATGGAGATGAGACAATTGGTCCAAAAAAAGCAAGAAATTTTTTGCAGTCGCTTAATGTTGATGAAGAGATTATTGATCATATTGGAAAGATTATTGATAATATCTCTTTCAAAGGAGGTAGTTATGTTCAAAATTTTAAATCTCTTGAATTAGGTGTTGTTCAAGATGCAGATAGACTAGATGCGATGGGCGCAATGGGAATTGCAAGAACTTTTAATTATGGAGGATATATAAATAGTCCTCTTCATGATCCAAGTATAAAGTCGAATCTCAATATGAATAAAGAAGAATATAAAAAAGGAAACTCTACAACTGTTAATCATTTTTATGAAAAGCTTTTATTATTAAAAGATCGAATGAATACAGAGACTGGTAGAAAAATTGCTGAACACAGACATGAATTTATGAAACAATATTTAGATGAGTTTTATAAAGAATGGGAAGGAAAATTATAAAAATTAATTTTTAAACTTATGAACAAAATCTTAAACGAATTAAAAAATTACAAATATATTTACGTTGCTTTATTAACAGTAATAATATTAGGATCATTTTTACGATTATATAATTTAGGAGAAAACTCATTTGTCGCTGATGAATTTTTAGACGTAAACGCAACTTACGGTTATCACAAACTAGGAGAGTGGCAAGCATGGGATTTCAATCACAATCAAGAAAGCGTCCGTGATAATAAATTAAGCGACAAAAGAGCGTGGGTTTACCGATGGCAAGTTAGTCAATTGTACAAATTTAAGTATTTTCCACCAACAGAATTTACAATTCGTTTGGTCAGTGCGTTGTGGGGAATTTTTACCATTGCAATTTTATATTTTGTAACATTAAGTTTCACAAAAAATCGTTGGATCGCACTAATTTCAGCATTTCTCTGGGCGACGAGCGTGCCAGCCATTGAAATAAATCGAAAAATCAGAATGTACTCAATGTTTGCACCGATATTTTTAATATTATCTTGGACAATTTTTCAATTTATAGAAATAAGTAAACAGAAAACAAAAACTTTATTTAAGTCTTTTTTTAATTTCAGGTGGGTTTATTTGTTGCCAGTTTTATTTTTTGGATTATTAGCTGCACATTTACATCAATTGACTGGAAATATTACTTTGGCGATTTTTGTCTATTGTTTGATTAGATTTTTTGTTGAATACAGAAAAAAGAATAAATTAAATCGTTACATTTTTTATGTTACGGGAATGATTTTTGTTATTGTGATTTTTTCTATAGCGGCGAAAACACAATTCGAATGGCTTAAAAAAACTTTAGTTTTCTTTGAGGATCATTGGAATTATTTTAATCATATTGGTTTAAATTATGGGAATGCTGTAGTTGGGTGGTTTTTAATGTTTATGGGATCGTGGTATTTAATGCGTAAAAAAGAAATCTCGAAAAGTGGATTGTGGATATTTTTAAATTTTATGGCAATATTGTTAGCAGCAGTTTTTGTCTGGGCGAGAAATGTTGGACCTCAATATATTTTCTTTATTCAAAGTTTCGGTTTAATTTTAACAGCAAGTGGAATTTTCGTTTTAGCTAAATTTATTGTTGAAACAATTTCTTCTCGTTCAATTAAAATTTTCAGTAAAAAGATTAAACTGAATGAAAAACAATGGATGTCAATTATTGTTGGAATATTTTTAATTTTAACTTTGAATGTTAGTTATTTTTTTCAAGAAAATAATACTTACCATTTAACTTCTTCGTCAGACACGCCAAATTACAGGAAAGTTTTTGATTATGTGAAAAGAAATTATCAGAAGGGCGACGTAATGATTACTCGTAATTTTCGGAATTATTATTATAATAAGTTGGATATTCCTGTTTTTGATTTTGGTTCTGAGCGGAGCGTGGAGGATATTGAGAAAGAGGGGAAAGTTCATAAAATTACTCTTGAATATGTTAAAGAAATCGTTAGTGAAAATCCGAGCGGTTGGGTGGTTTTTTCTGATAATGATAGGGATTTTATTACAAAAGAAGCGAGAGAATATTTTGATGATAATTTTGAGAAAGTTACGGATTCATCATTAGTTCGAGGACGGATTAGTGTTTATAGGTGGATACAGAATAATATGGATAAAAAATTAGAAATTTAACACCTAATTTTATAGAATAATCATTTTTGTAAAAAAATTTGTTATAAGAACGTGTAAGGTAGTTAATATGTCAGAATGTGATAAAATAGAAAAATAATTTAAAATTAGAAAAAATAATTAATAAAGTTAAAAACATGCAAAAAATAGAGCAAATCAAAAAGTTTATAATGAGAGATGATTTAGAAAAAATAATTTTAGTGATTGCACTAATTTTAATTACAGGTGGGGCAATGTATGTTTACAAATTAGCACCTGGTAGATTTACAGATGAAAATTCTCACACTTTGCAAGTTAAAAGAATTTTCAGAGGAGAAACTAATAGACCCGTTAAACAGCTAACAACAATACCAGGTTATCATTATACACTAGCTTTTATAGGAAAGATTGCAGATCCTTTTATTGATTATAAAACAAAAAAAGGACATCCAAGCGATCAATGGCTTCGAGTTTTTCAAGTTATTTTAGCTTTACTTTTGCCAATTGTTTTATTCTTTGCTAATAAAAAACTTAAGCAAAATCAACGAACAATATTAGCTATTTTATCAGTGCCAACTTTAGCACCGTTGTTTTTTTTGGTTTATACGGATGTTTGGTCATTAGTTCTCGTTAGTTCTGCTTTTGTATTTTATTTATATAAGCGTTATGATGCGTCGGCTTTATTTTTATTATTATCTTTATTAGTACGTCAGGATAATATATTGTGGTTAGGCTTGTTAATGACTTTATTGGCATTAGATATTTTTGTTGAAAATGATAAAAAAATAAATAAGAGTCTTCTTGTGGATTTTATTTCTAAAAGTGCATCATATTTTGTGGTTATGTTTTTATTTGTTATGTTTTATGTTTTCAATGAGGGGATAGCGACAGGTGATAAATCCAGACATCCATCGATGAGTCTTCATTTTGGGAATATTTATGGATTTCTAATATTATTTTCATTTATGTTTTTTCCAGTCGTTATTTCTAATATTAAAAAGATTTATAACTTTTATTTTAGAGATTTAAAAAGATCAATAATTACTTTAGTTTTGATGTTCACTGGGTATTTTGTTTTTGTTAGAACTTTAGTTTTGGAACCGCATGTTTATAATGTGAAACTTAGATTTATGCACAATTGGGTGTTGTATTATTTGCAGGAGAATTTATTTTTTTCAATATTTGGATATTCACTCTTTGTTTTAGCAATTGGATATTTTTTTACTAAGCCATTTATTAAGAATAAATATTCTTTAATTATTCCTTTTTCCTTTTTATTTCTTTCATTGCATTGGTTATTTGAATTTAGGTATTATATTATTCCTTTGATTTTGACTTTTATTACTGTGAGACATAAGACTAAATCGTTGAATTATCAAATTGTTTACGGAGGTGTTCTTTCTTTAATTATTTCTTATGTTATTTTTGTAAATAAGGATATTAATGTGTTTTTGTAGTTAATTTTTAAAATGATTAAATTTTTTATGCTAAAAGAAAAAATTAAAAAATTTTTAAATTCCAATTATTTAGTTTACTTTATAATTGTATTAATTAGCTTACTTTGTTTTATTTTTATAAATAATACTAAGAATAAGTTTACAAAAGAAGATATTGATTTAAATAGTGACTTAAGCAGTAAATATGTTGAAATAGATTTAACTTTCGTTGATTTTGTTGAAAATATTAGTTCTCCAATATTTCCAAATAATATTTGTAATATTTCTGATTACGGTGCTATAAAAATTAACAGTGAAGTTGAAAATCACAATGTAGAATCTTTTAAAAAAGCCATTGAAGATTGTTCAAATAAAGGGGGTGGGACAGTAAAAGTTCCAGTTGGTGAATGGCTGCTTAATGGTCCAATTCACTTTAAAAGTAATATTAACTTATTTTTAGAAGAAGGGTCAATAATTACTTTTTCTTCAGAGCCAACCGATTATATTCCAGTTGTAAAAACTCGTTATGAAGGGATGGAATTAATGAATTTTTCGCTCATGATATATATACCTGATTGTGTGAATGTAGCTATTACAGGAAAAGGAATTATTCAAAAAAATAATAATCCTAATGGTTGGAATGATTTTAAAGAAAAGGAAACTGAGGCAAAAAGAAGATTATACAATATGTTTTTGGAAGATGTCGCAGTAGAAAATAGAATTTTTGGTAAAGTTGATGATTATATAAGAACTTCTTTCATACAGCCTTATAATTCAAAAAATGTATTAATTGAAAATGTTACTGTTAAGGATGGTCCTATGTGGACAATTCATTCTTTGTATACAGAAAATTTGATTATACGGAATGTAAATATAGAAACGAGTGCTCCAAATACTGATGGGATTGCAATAGATTCATCAAAAAATGTATTAATTGAAAATAACAATATTAGAAGCGGGGATGATGCAATTGTAATAAAATCTGGAAGGGATAAAGATGGTTGGAGAGTAGGCAAGTCATCCGAAAATATTGTGATTAGAAATAATATCGTTGAAGAAAGTCATGGAGCAGTTACGATTGGAAGTGAAATGTCTGGTGATGTTAGAAATGTATTTGTTGAAGATTTGATAGTTGAAAAATCTAATAACGGTTTAAGAATAAAAACTAAAGCTGGTAGAAGTGGTATAATAGAAAATGTAGTATTTAGAAATATTCTTATTAAAAATTCTGATAAAGAAGCTATAAAAATAAATTTTCGTTATGGTGGTGAAGACTCTGAAACAACTAAGGAGCCTGAAATGAGAAATATTGAGTTTTGTGATATTAAAATTATTAATAATGGGAAAAAGACGATTATTAGATTTAAGGGATTTAAAAATAAAGTTAATGGTGTATTATTTAAAAATATTCAGGTTGAAGGAGAGAAAATTTTTGTAAAATTAAAGGATATAAATAATATTAATTTTAAAAATGTAAGTATTCCTTTTTTTGAGATAGAGAATTCATTAGACATCAAAATTATAAATGATAATGATTGTCCTAAAGTTACTCAAGAAAATTCAAGAGTGGATGTTGACTGTGATAATTGGTTTATAAAAAAGTTTTTCTAATTGAAGATAATTAGATTAATTTACTAAAATTTTCTATGAAAAAAAATACATTCAAAAAAAATAAAATCGCTATAATTTTTATCGTAATTTTAAGTTTAGGATTTTTTTTGCGAGCATTCAAATTCAATGACTGGATGCATTATCAGCTAGATCAAGCACGAGATTTTCGAATTATCCATTCTGCGATAAAATACGGTGTTGGCGAACTTCCGTTACAAGGACCAAAAGCAGCGGGGAATGTAATGATTAAATCAAAAGGATCTGACATTGCTGATGACAAAACAACATTACGTTTAGGACCGCTTTTTTATTACATGGAATATGTTAGTGCATTAATTTTTGGCGACACTCCAGTGGGCAGCATTGTCTTAATTTTAATTTTTTCATTTTTGACCATTCCACTTTTTTATATTTTTGTGCGAGAATTTTTCAATCAAAAAATTTCTTTAGCATTGATGACAATTTTTTCAGTCTCAATTTTTTTCGTAACTTACAGTCGCTTTGGGTGGAATCCAAATTTAATGCCTTTTTTCATGCTAGCTTTTGTGTATAGTTTATTGCAAGCTACAAGTAAGAATAAAAATTGTTTAGGTAGAACTTTAAATTTTTTCAGGCAATTTAAAATTATTGTAGAAAGTGATTGTTGCAAAAATAAATTTACAAGGTTTGTCGCAAAAAGTTTAAACATTATTGAAAAAAAAGTTGAAAGTGTTTCTAATCATTTTCAAAATAATCCTAAAAAACAAAATGGTTGGTGGTTGATGGTGGTAAGTATTTCTTTGGCGTTTTTGAGTAATATGCACTTTTTAGCTTTTACGATTGCACCAGTTGTAGCAGTTGTTTATCTTATTTGGACACGACCACAAATTGCTTTGAAATATTGGCTGGGAGCAATTGCGATTTTTATTTTTCTGAATATTCCTTTGATTATTAACGATATTAAAACTGACGGTGAAAATTACAAGGCTTTTATTTCAGCTGTTTTAAAAAAATCTGATAAAAAAATACTTGATCCAGAAACTGGAAAAGAAATTAATAAACACTCTCTTTTTGAAAAATTTGTGCGAAATGGTGGAGAACACACACAATATAATTGGTTAATTTTAACAGGCGATCAGCGAGCGGAATTGCCTCAAATTAGCGATAAGGATATTAAATGTGATCAAGATTGTAAAGACGGATTTTTTAGAGGAATCATTTCTTTTGTGATATTATTGTTAGGTTTAATTTCAGGGGTTTATCTTTATTGGAAAGAAAAAAAAGATGAGAGAAAAAACTTTTTAATAATAATTCTTTTATGGCTGGGGATTAATTTTATGGCATACATTCCGTTGTCTTATGATTTAGCACCGAGATTTTTTTTGCTCAGCGGTCCGTTAGTTTTAGTTTTGTGGGGAATGGTTTTGAAAGTTGTTTCGCAAAGTAAAAATAAATATTTGCGAATTATTATTTGGTTAATTACTGCTGGTTTTATAATTTCTAATTTAATTTTTGTATTTTTGTATTTCAATGAATTGTCGCAGGCAAAAAGTAATCCAGATTTGAGAATTAAAACTGATCATATTTTGAAGGAGAAGAATCGAATGACTTTGGAACAGATGGAAGAAATTGTTGAGTATATGGTCAGTAAGTATGAAGAAAATAATTACCCGATTTTTTTGGATGCACAGGCGGAATTTAAACGGGCGTTTTGGGAGCGGATTGATGTGCGTGATATTCCACGTGATCATATTTCAGGTGATTTGAAGCCTTTATATCGTGAGGGGAATTATTTTATTATTATTCGTACGCAATCTAATGCGAAAAATTATTTGGAGAAATTTGTTGTGGGGATGGATGTCGTGGAGAAAAAAGTTTTTGGGACTTTGACTTTGTATGAATTGAAGCCGAAAGGGGAATTTATTACGGATGATAGAAAAGTTTTTAAACCGAAAGATCGTGATCCAAAATTTAGCTCGAGTGCTCAAGTTAGATATTTGTGGAGACAGATTTTTGAGTAGTGAATTTTTAATTAAAAAAATATGTGGAAAACTTTAAATTCTAAAAAGATATTTGAACATTCTCGATTAACTTTGATCGAGGATGATATTCAGTTACCTAATGGAACGAAAAGTAAATATTTATTATTTGAAGATAAAGGTGATTGTGTAACGATTATTTGTAGAAATGAAGAGGGCAAAATTAATTTGCAAAAAGAATTTTCTTATCCAATAAGAAAAAGTCTTTATCAATTTCCTGGTGGGTTTGTTCCTTGTGGTGAAAATATTGAAGACGGTGCTAATAGGGAGTTGATGGAGGAATTGGGTTATAAGAGCAATAAATTGACTCAAATTGGTAAGTATTTGATGAATAATCGACGTTCAAAATCTTTTATGTATGTATTTTTGGCGGAAGATTTGGAAGTGGCTGATTTGAAAGGGAATCGAGATGCTACTGAAGAGGATTTGTTGAATCATTGGGTTCAGGAGAATATTATTGATAAAAAGATTAAAAGTGGTGAAATTATTCATGTTCATGTTTTGGCTAGTTGGGGTTTTTATAAAAATTTGAAAATAGAATATTAAAATAAAATCATGAAAATAATATCAATACTATTTGGAAAAGTTGTTGGAATTGTAAAAAACGAAGGCTTGATCTCAGGATTATCCATGTTTCTGCGAGGACTTTTTCAAATTTCCAAAATGATGGTGGTGCGACGAGGCGAAATTTTATTTGTAGCCTCTGGCGCCTCTGGAGCAAGTACATTACACAGAGTCTTTCACATTGCCGAAGAATTAAAAAACCAAAAATTTAAAGTTTCTATAATTCATCAATCCAGTCCGCTTTTACAAAAACAAGCAAAACGATTTCAAGTCTTCATTTTTCATCATGCAACAAAAACAGAAAAGTTAGAAAAATTTATTTCAAAATTAGAAAAAAATAAAAAAACAATAATTTTTGAAACTGATGATTTAACTTTTGAAAAACAAATATTTCAAAAAACAAACGCTTATAAAAATTTAACAGAGTTAGAAAAAAAACAATATGAAGAAAATAATTTTTTGTTAGAAAATTCAGCAGTTAAATTTGCGACTACTACGACTACTTATTTGGCAGAGCGATTAAAAAAATACAATAAAAAAGTTTTTGTAATTCCAAATAAACTTTCCGAAAAAGATTTATCAGATGCTAAATTTGCGAGAAGGAATGTTAAAAAAAATAATGAAAAAATAACTATTGGATATTTTAGCGGCTCCAAATCGCATGATCGAGATTTTGCTGTGGTGTCGGATGTGCTTTTGCGAATTTTGAAAGAAAATAAAAATGTGCAACTTTATCTCGTGGGAGCTTTGGAAATAAGTAAGAAATTTGAAAAATATGAGAATCAAATTACTCGGAAATCTTTAATTAGGCGAGAAAAATATTTTCATGAATTAGCAAAATGTGATGTTACGATTGCACCGTTGGAGGTTGGTGATCCGTTTTGTGAGTCAAAATCTGAGTTGAAGTTTTTTGAGTCAGCGATTGTGAAAAATCCTGTGGTGGTGAGTGGTACACAAACATTTCAAGAATCTATTCAAGATGGAAAGGATGGTTTTATTGCAAGTGATTTAAATGAATGGTATAAAAAATTAATCACTTTAATTCAAAATAAAAATTTGCGTGAAAAAATGGGAAGACAGGCTTTTGAAACTGCTTTGCAAAAATACACTACTTCTTCTAAAAATAAAAATGAATATTATAACTTTTTGAAAAATGCAATTGATGAAATTCAGGAAATTAATTTAGTTAAATCAGAAAATTTAGAAATTGATACGGTAGTTGTGATTGCAAATTGGAACGGTAAGAAATATTTGGAAACTTGTTTTCAGTCATTGCAAAGTCAGACGGATCAAAATTTTCAAATCATTTTAGTGGACAACGGATCGACGGATGACTCAGTTAATTTTATAAAAAATAATTTTCCGCAAGTTTCAATTATTCGTTTGAAAAAAAATACTGGTTTCGCAAATCCTAATAATATTGGAATGAGAATGGCGTTTTTAAATCCAAATATAAAATATATCATAACTTTGAACAACGATGTAAAGGCGGATGAAAATTATATAAAAGAAATGCGAACAGCTATTCAAAAATATGAAAGTGATGGTGTGATGGCAATTCAACCAAAATTAATGAATTTTTATGAAAAGAATAAAATTGATGCGACGGGAATTTTAACGACTTTTGAATTAAGTGCGGTGAATCGTGGGCGAGGTGAATTTGATAATAGTCAGTTTGAGAAATTCAAAAAAGTTTTTGGTCCAAGTGCAAGTGCAGCTTTGTATACTCGAAAATTTTTGGAGAAAGTTGATTTGTCTCGAGATGAATATTTTGATAAAAATTATTTTGCATATTACGAGGATGTTGATTTGGCGTGGCGGTTACATTTGGCAGGGTGTAAAATGATGTATGTTCCGACGGCATTGCTGTATCACGTGCATAGTGCGACAGGTATTAATTATTCGCCGTTCAAGGCTTTTCATATTCATCGTAATCATTATTTCAATATTATTAAAAATGTACCGTTTTTTTCTTTGATAAAAATTTTATTGTTTATGCCGATTCGTTATATTTTGTTAGTTCTGAGTGTCGTGCGGGGAAGTGGTGCTTCGGCAAAAATTGTTTCGGCGAAAGTTGAAAAAGTTGAAAAAAGTGAAAGTGTTGTTAAAATTGTTTTTCGTTCATGGTGGGGGATTTTAATTAATTTGCCAATGTTATTGAGAAAGAGAAAATTGATTCAGAAAAATTGTAAAATTTCTAATCGAGAATTTAAGAAGATTTTAAAAGAAAATAAAGTTTCAATAGTTGATGTAATTTTTCGGTCTTGAGTTTTTTGGTATAAAAGATATATAAAAATTTCAAAAAAACAAAAAATTATACGGACGTTAAGATTAAATTTATTTGACTTTATTAAATTATTATGCTATGATGCTGTAAATGTTTGAAAGGTTTTTAAAGTTAAATTATTAATTAAAATTTTTATGAAAAGTAAACTAAGTTTAGTAGCATTTGTTTTTCTAGTAATTTTTACATTTTCTGGATGTAAACAAGAAGAAAAATCTATTATTGAAGTAGAAGAGTCAGTTGAGCCAACCACAACAAAGCTAGAAGAAAAAAAAGTTACTGAAATTAAAGAAGCTTTTAAAAATGAAAAAGAAATTAAAAATGATAAGAGTGATAGTGAAGTTGCTGAAATTAAAAATACAGAAGAGAATAAAAAGCTAGACAATCCTTCTTCTGATAAATTAACTGAAGTTGATGAAAAAGACGAAGAGATTGATGACAAAGATAAGAAAATTGTTGAAGAAGAAAATGTTAAGTCAGATGATAAAACGGGAGCAACTGAATGTGTTGAGTCAGGAGGGATTTATAATTCTCAACTTGAGAAATGTTTTTACAATGGCGAGTCTGATGTTTCAGATTCAGGAAATGAAAAAGTATCTGATGATCCAGAAGTGCAAAAATGTATTGAATCTGGAGGAATTTACAATAGTTTTTTGGAAGAATGTTTTAAATAAATAGTTTTTTTAAATGCTATTTATATCAAATTGCTACATTCAACAAAATAACGCA
>JAGLWU010000020.1 GCA_023133275.1 Candidatus Moraniibacteriota bacterium | reverse complement strand
TTATATATTTCGTCTAATTTTCTTTTCTCTTCTTTTTTATACATAAAATTAAAAAACCAAACAATAAAAAATACAAAAGCTAATCCAACCCATAAGGGTATTTTAAAATTAAAAAATGTTTTAAATAAACTCAAATCTTTTTCATTAGAAGTAATAAGTGTAACAATTGCTGTAGGTAAAACAACAATAAGTCCAATAGTTGAATTTACTATAATTTTTTCTTTATTTTTCCTTAAAATTTCTTTCATAATTTATAAATTAAAAAGTAAACAATCAACATCTCTACAAGTCTAATCATCTACAATTCCAAAAACCCCTCCACCAATTCCTCCACACAAAACGGCTCACCATTAAACTTCAAAATCCTTTTCTCAATCCTAACTTTCAATTCCTTCTCAATCAAATCCGCCATCTGACCCGAAGCATTATTCTCCACCATAACAAATTCCCTATCCCTAGAAAACATCTCCTTCGTCTTTTTATGAAAAGGAAAAAGCTGAGAAAAATGCACAAACCCCAAGTCATCCCTACCCGATCTCTCAATCGCTTCTTTCACCACATTAAAATTAGAACCCCAACAAACAATCACCTTTTCACTTTCTTTAAAATTTTCCGTCGTCGGAACCAAAGCCACTTCTTCCAATAATTCCTTTCGCTTAAAAAATCTCTTGTCCATCATCTCTTTTCTCAAAAACTGCATGTCCTCAGTAATCCGCCCATCCTCATCATGCTCATCCCCGTCCACGCAAACTAAACCTTCGCCCCAACCCGGAACACCTCGCTTACTAATTCCCGACTCAGTCAATTCATAACGCTTGTAATTTTCCTCCGTTTTCACAATGTTATTATCACTCAACCGTACCGCAAAATCCTTTCGCTCAATACAAAATAGAGAATCAATAAAATGTTGATCAGTTAAAACAAAAACTGGAACCTGAAAATTATCCGCCACATCAAACGCTTTTACCATCAATTCATAACCTTGCATCGCCGTCCCAGGTGCAAAAATAGCTCGCATAAATTCACCATGACCAGCGTATAAAACCAAATTTAAATCCTCCTGTGCTGTCCGAGTTGGTAATCCAGTCGCTGGACCAGGACGACCCGCCACATGCACAACCAACGGCATCTCAATCATTCCCGCCAAAGAAATCGTTTCACACATCAAAGCAAAACCACCACCCGCCGTATTCACCAAACCACGCCCACCAGCATACCAAACACCCAAAACCATATTCACCGCTTCAATTTCATCCATCGCCTGATCAACAATCACACCATTTTCTTTTCCATGCTTTGCTAAAAAATTTAAAACATTAGTCGAAGGTGACATTGGATAAGATGAACAAAAATTACATCCGCCCGCCAACGCACCTAGTCCAATAATTTCCGCACCTGAAAGAAAAACATCATCTTTAACCTCCTGATTTTCCTTAAATTCAAAGTTAATATCATTCGAAAAAGCCAAATGATTCCCATTCTTATAACCAATTTGAAAAGCCTCCAGATTATTATCTACGATATCCTTTCCTTTTTTAGAAAAATAATCTTTTACATAATTTTTAGCTGTTGATTCATTCACACCCATCAAGCCTAAAATAGAACCAATCGCTACCGTATTTGCAAAAAGTCGATTCCCTACTCGATTAGCAATTTCATTAAAATTTATTTGCAGAAATTCCTGTTTTTCATTAGTCAAATTTTTCTCACCTAAAAATAAAGTCTCAGAAGAAAATCTTTGCTGACAATGATGACACGCTGTCGAATCGAGAGAAATAAAAAGATCGACTTTGGAAAGCTGAGCGTTCCGTCGCTGATTTGAAACTCGAATCGTAGTTGAATTTATTCCACCACGCACACGAGACATGTATTCTTGCGTCACAAAAACATGATAACCTGAAAGTTTTAAAATATGAGAAAGTATTTTAGCTACCGTCTGAATTCCTTGCCCGGCTTGTCCCGCAACTACAATAGTAAAATCTTCTTTAAAAGTTTTATTCATTTTTTTAAATTTGTTTTTTGTTTTGTTTCTTTCTATTTGATATTTTTATTATAACATAAGTTGTAAGAATCTACAGCGTTGTTTACACTTTTATTCATAATTTTAAATTAGTTAATTTAGTCAAAATTATTATAAAATCAAATGTGTTTTATAGAACTATCTAAATTTGTGTCTAGTGCTTAGAAAATAGACCTATTTGAATTTTATAAAGAAAATTCAATACTAGATAGGTAATTTTAAATAAATCAATTTAAAAGTAAAAATGTAAACAACGCTACTGAATCTAACAGTGCTTACAAACTAAGCCTCGGAAATAATATCAAAAACCCCTGCCTTCGCACTTCCCGTAATCGTAAAACCATAAACCTTTTTACCAATCCCTTGATCAATAATTTTCTTAGCCGTTTCATTTAAAGTCGCCCCAGAACCAGTAACATCATCAATCAACAAAACATTTTTACACTTAAAATTACTTTTAACTTCAATAGTTTTTTTAGCATTTAAAATTCTATCCTCAATTTTACGTAAACTTTTTTGCTGAACCGCAACCAAACTTTTAATTTTAGAAATCCTCAACTCCTTGCAAGAATATTTTAAATATTCAGAAATAAATTTCATTAACTGTGTCTTACGAGCCACTGTTGGCGGAATAAAACCAATGCAATCAATATTATATTTATCAATAATTTCACTAGCACTATTTTGAATTTTATTCACAATGTTTAACATTAATTCCTTATTTGTACGACCAGATTTTGCTATTCTAACTAACTGACTCAAATAAGTTTTACCAAAAATCGGCAAAGCATCAAAATCTTTATGAAATAATTTTTCAAGATAAACATCTTCACCAAAAACATTTTTTAATTTATCTGTAGAATCAATCAATAAAACTTTATTATTTTTACCATAATATTTTTCTCTCAACTCAACATATTCTTCAGCCAATTTCTCTATATCTTTTCTGCCAGATCTATTTTTCGCCCAAAAAATAAAACCTTGAGTGCCTCTCAGTAATTGTCCGTCAGGAGTTGTGTAGGCATAATTTTTTTCAATAGCCTCTGGATCTGAAAAAGAAATAATTTCAGACTTAGCTTTTACATATATTATTTTCTGCGGAGGCTTTCCAATTTTTTCAACAAAATCATAAACAAATTTTTTAATATACTTTTTAGCAGTATTAATGCTTACCCCCCAAACTCTAGCAAAATCTTCTATATAAAAATTTTCTTTATAATCAAAAATTAGAAAAACAGCCCTAGCATCAATTCTAAGTCTATACCTAACATTTGAACCCCTTGAATTTAATCTTTCTAAAATTGCATTATCAATAAGTTCATTAATAGTTTTTCTAATAGTTTCTTTAGAAAAAGTACTTTTTTCATCAATTTGAGAAATAAAAAAAACACCCTCTTGTATTAAAGTTTCAAAAATAATTTTAGATATTTCTTTATTCATAGTTTGTATTATACTATGGATAAAATATATTGTAAAGAGCTTATTTTTAGCTTAACCAAAGGGAAATCTACAGTTAGTGTTTAACTATATATAAAAAATGACTTAAAATGCTTATTTTTAGCTTAAATAAAAAAGAATCTGTAGTTGGTGTTTAACTATAGATAAAACTATAAATTACCATCCCCCAATTCCTTCTTAGCCTCCTCAAATTCATTCTCCACATCTTTCAATTGTTTTTTAATTTCAGAAACCAATTTAACCCCAATTTTAACTTTTTTCAAACCACCCTCAACATCAACCTCATCCCGCTCCTCAAACCAATCCACAATTTCGTCAAGATCTTTCAAAGACTCACTCAAATTTTTCTTATCTTTTTTCATATTTTTAAAATAAATTATTAATTATATTTCCACAAAAATCCAAAACATGTCATCCTAAAAAATTAAAAAATTTATTCAGAATCTCAGAATATCACAAACTAAAAACTTTTACACCAAAACGTTGCAATGCAACATTTCTACAAATCTAACCATCTATTTAATAATTTCCGCATTCACAGAACCATCCCCCAACTCCAACTCAATCACATCACCCTCACCAACACCCTTAACGCTCCGCAAAATCTCACCATTCTTATCCCGAACAATTAAATAACCTAATTTTAACTGCCTCTCAGGATCATTTTGTTGCAAAAATTTTTCCGAAAATTTAATACCATTTTTTATCTCCTTAATTTTAAAACCTAAATTATCAAAACAATTTTTTAAACTTCCCACTTTATTTTCAAAATCATCATTAACCTGATCAAAAAAACCCATCATAATTTCCGAACTATTTTTCAACTTATTTTTAACATCTAACAAAATATTTTCAAAAGAACCCAGCAAAAAACTTTCCTGCTGACCAACATTTTCTTTCGCCAAATCCCAACTTTCCCGAACAATTCTAGCTGCTGCCGTCGGAGTCGAAACACCCCCATCCGCCACCAAAGTCGTCAAAGTCTCATCCTGTTCATGACCAATTCCCGCTATAATTGGAACAGAAAAATCAGCCACTGCCCTAACAATTTTCTCATTATTAAAAGCCTGCAAACTTTCCAAACTCCCGCCACCTCGCACAATCACCAATAAATCTAAATTCTTTTCACTCATAATTTTCAACGCCGACAAAATTTCACCAACCGCTTTTTGTCCCTCGACACTTGAATGACAAAAAATAATCTTAAAACCATAACTTCCCAAATTAGTTGTAAAATCCCCAATCGCCGCCCCATCTCGAGAAGTAATTAAACCAATCCTCTGTGGCAACTTTTTAATCTCCCGCTTTCGTTCTGAGGAAAACAAACCATCCCTATCCATTTTTTTCTTCAAATCTTCATAAGCTTTTTTCAACGCACCTTCTCCCGCCAGCTCAACACTACTCGCTTTTAAACTCAAACGACCTGTCAACTTATAAATTTCCGCCGTCGCCTCCACAATAACCTCCACCCCTTCCGTCAAAGAAACACCACTCAGCTCATAATTATTACGAAAAATCAGACAACTCACCACACTTTCATCTTCACCATCTTTCAAAGTAAAATAAATCACTCGCTCACGAAAATCAATTCTCATGACTTCACCCTGAACTCGCAATCTATTCTGAATCAAAGACGCATTACAAACATCCAAAGCTTCACTTACTGAAAGTGCATCATTTTCAAAACTTAAAATTTCCCCTGTCTCTAGATCAATTTTATTTTTAAAATTATCAACATTATTTTCAAAAACATTCTCATTCCTAAAAACCGATTCATTTTTCAAATCAATTTTCCCCGAAAAAAAATTATTCTCAACCTCATCGCTCCCACCAGTTCCCAAAAAATTATTAATCACATCAGCATCATCAAAAGAATTTCCCGCCAACTCCTGAATATTGTTCAAAGAATTATTTATACCAATATCCTTTCCCGCTACAATATTTAAAATAGTTTTTCCATATTTATTAACTTTAACTGGACCAACTCCTTTAACCGCCAAAAGTTCCGTATTATTTTTAGGTAAAGTTCGAGAAATTTCCTGCAAAGATTTAAACGGCAAAACCATATAACCTTCTAAACTCTCAATCCGAGCCTGTTCCTTTTGCCAATCAGTTAATTTTTGTAATAAAGTCATTGTTTTGGTAATTAGTAATCTGCAACTTGCAATTAGTCTAAAACTTAAAAAACATTTTCAATCTCCAACCATTATTTAAACACATCCTTCAAAAAAGTACTCGCTGCACGGGCTTTTTAACTTTTCTGTTCAACTTTTTTTGATTGTAAAATGGATGTTTTAGACAAGATATTTCAAGATATGAAAGAAGTATCAAAAAAACAAACAATAAAGAAAATAATAACGGAGTATAGAAAAGATAATATAGATGTTCAAAATCTGAATACTCTTTAAATAAAAAATAAATTAAAAAAGAAAATCTAATAAACGAAATAAATATAACTATCCAAACAAAACTTTTAATCCCTTTTAAAAGTCCCTTCATTAAAAAAATAAAAAGAAAAAGCAAAACGAAAATAGAAATAAAAACCGAACCATTTCCATAATCAATCATTTTTAAAAATAGAAAAATAATAGAAAATGGATTAACAAACAAAGAAAATGCTAAAGTTACATCTGAAATAAAGTGACTAAAATAATTAATACTAGGCTCATAAACATCATTAAGCCTTATATCCCAAAACAAAAATCTACTACTAGTAACAAAAAATAATAAAGCTATTATTCCAACCCAAGCATTCGCCTGCCAAGGTCTCTTAATTGTTTTTTCTTCTGAATTATTTTCTTGCATAAAATTATTCCTTATAGATTACTCTCAACTATTTCCAAAACCTTCTCCACATCATCCGCATAAGCAAACGGCTCACTCTCCGCCAAAATTTCTCGATCATGAAAACCCCAAGTAACCGCAATCGATTTAACACCAACCTTATTCGCCTCAAACACATCCCCAGAAGTATCAGTCACAAACAAAACATCATCCTTTTCCAATTTATATTTTTCAAGAATATAATTAAATTTCACAACTTTAGACTTATCAAATTCAACTCCCAAAATTTCTGTGAAACAGTCAAACACATTTTCTCTTTTCAAAAAATTTATAATATTTACCTTGCTACTTGAAGTAATAATAAAAAGATTATATTTTTCATTTAACATCTTCAACAAAGCATTTATTCTCTTAAAAGATTTTACGTTATGATGATCTTTTTCAATAAATTTAAAATATTTAACTAAATTTTCACTAATTATTTTTTCTTTGTCATTCAAGTCTTTACCATCGAAAACATTTCCTTTATGTAAATTTTGATATTCTTTTTTTGATAAAGATAAATTTAAATATTTTTTAAAATGCTTTCGATGAAATTCAAAAGTATCCGCAATTACCCCGTCAAAATCAAAAATTACTGCTTTGGTTTTTTTGTTCATAATAATATTATTTTTAATCTTAAGTCTATCTTAACACATTTTAAAATTGATAAATAGACAAAACATCAAATTAATCATATAATAAAAGTAATAGAAAAAAACCTAATTTACCTTAAAAATCAAAAACATGAAAACATCTTTCATTAGAATAATACTATATATAATATTAGGAATAATAGCATTCTTCCCTACAAAAAATTACTTAGAAAAAAAATACCCAAACGATTTAGAAAAAAATATCGCTCAAACAATATTCGTCGATCAAAATAAAAATAACGAATTAAAAACAGGTTCAATTAATTATCCTTTTCAAACTATACAAGAAGCTCTCAATAAAAGAAACGAGAAATCTTTAGAAAAAAATTGGACAATTATAATTTCAAATGGAGAATATCAGGAGGTTTTAATTATTCCTAAAAATACTACTTTAATCGGAGAGATAAATAAAGAAAAAAAAGTTAACATCAATAATCCAAACATAGAAATAAGCAACACCATCACCGTTTCCAATAATACAAATTTAATAAATTTAAATATCAACAATGGACACATCGGGATTTATATACCATTTAACACCGCCACAAAAATAATAAATACAAATATTTCCAATTGCTCAAAATATGGATTAAAAATGGAAGCTACCGAAAATCGAGAATATTACGAAAACGAAATTGCCAAAGAAGTCATTTTAAATAAAACAAAAAAAGAATTAGAAAAATTACCCCTAGTTAGAATCAGTCATTCTATTATTCAAAGTAGCAGGAAACAAGGTCTATATCTAAAAGATGGTCATATTGAAATTGAAAATTCAAAAATAATTAATAATGGCGAAGAAGGTATCGACTTTCATCCGCACATGTACGCAAAAATAAAAAATAACGAAATTATAAGTAATGGTGAAAGTGGTGTAGAGTCAGAAATCGAAGATAATATTTTAATTATAGAAAACAACAAAATTGAAAATAATTTAAGAAGTGGAATTGCTTTGCTAACTGCTGAAGGAATTGGAGAAATTACTATTAAAAATAATTCCATTAAAAATAATGAAAGATTTGGTATTCGCTGTGCCAGACATAAAAGTCCTCCAAAAAAAGTTCGTCCTTTTTTTTCATCTGTCATTAAGCATAAAGACAATGTTATAAAAAATAATACTGAAGGTGATTTTTCATTGGATTGTAGTAATTTTTAAGCCAATAAAAAAGCACTCGTCGCACGGGCTTTTAAATTTTAAAGAATTAAATTAGTTTATAAAAAATATAACGAAGCAAGAAATAAATTTTTGAAAAAATAATTATGTCAAAAGGACACCGACAAGGCGGAAAAATAAAAGGACGACACACCACTATAATCCCTGTTGCTGAAAAAATTGTAGATTTATTAAGTAAAAATCCAGAAGTCAAAAAAATTTCTGTTGGATTTATTAAACACGGAATTAAAAGCGGAAAACACGCTATCAAAGTTAGCGAAATGGAAAGTGGATTATTACTAAAAATCCGCGGAACCGCTAGTATCCAAGAAATCAGAATTTACACCGACGCAAAAGAATCAATCAAAAATTCATTAAAAAAATATTCCACAAAAAATAATTTACAACTTATTTTAAATTAAATTTTTCAATTTTGTAAGGACAGTGCTTTGCACCTACCCTGCGATAAATTAAAAGTTTGTTTGTAGGGGTTTGCTACTGGCAAACCCAAAAGCTCGTGCGACGAACACAAAAATTAATCAAAAAAAAGCAAGAAGTAAATCTTGCTTTTTAAAATGAATAAGAGGTCATGTCCTCTTATTCAAAAACTAACCCAAACGTTTCTCAATTAATTTATCCAAAAAATCACCCAACTCCATTCCATTTTTCTGAATTGTTTCTGGAGCCAAACTCGTCGGCGTCATCCCTGGAATCGTATTAATTTCCAAAAAATAAATTTGATCATTCTCATCATCCCAAATAAAATCCGCTCGTGCCAAATCTCGACAACCAATTTCCTGAAAAATTCTCACTGCCTGCTCTTTCAATTTTTGTTCAACTTCCTCAGGAATTTCCGCTGGACAAACATGCCGACTACCACCCTCCTCATACTTTGAATTGTAATCATACCACTCTACTTTCTGTGCAATAATTTCCATAACCGCCACTGCCTCAGGTTTTTTAATATCCGCCACAGGAACCGTCATTTCCCGCCCTGAAATAAATCGCTCCAAAATAATATTTTCATCTACCGCAAAAGCCTTTTTAATTCCTGCTTTCAAATCTTTTTCATTTTTTGCAAGCGTCATCCCAACAGAAGAACCCAATTCCGCTGGTTTTACCACAATTGGAAAATCTAATTCATCAATAATTTCATTCACATCAAGTTCATCTTTTTTATTAAACGAAAAACTGTTAGCTGTCAAAACTCCCACATGTTCTGCAATAATTTTAGCTTTCGGTTTATTCATGGCAATTGCATGAGCTAAAGGTTTTGAAAAAATATAAGGTAAATTAATTATTTCTAACATTCCCTGAAGTTTTCCATCCTCTCCAAAAGGTCCGTGCAAAATCGGTAAAATCACATCGATTTTTTCTCCATCAATTTCTTTTTTAATTAAAATTTCTAATCCATCCTTTTTGCTTTCGGAAATTAGTTTTTCTACTTCTTCACTATTTATTTTAAACTTTTCAGTTAATTCTAAATATTGTTCAGCTTCTTGTCCTGCGAGCCACTGTCCTTTTTTGGTTATGGCTAAATGTTGAATGTTGTATTTTTCTTTATTTAACGAACTGATTACTCCTCGAGCAGATGAAAGTGAAATTTCATGTTCTCCAGATTTTCCTCCAAAAATTACTGCTAAATTTATTTTTTGCATAAGATTATTTTTAAAATTTATTTCTTTTTTATTTTACCATAGAATTTTTAGACAATTTAAAAAAGACCGATGACTCTAAAGCGTAAACGCATTTAGTCAACCGGTCTTTTTGCGGATTATTCCGCTGGATCTTCACAAAAAAAAGATCTTAAACTTATTAAATCTTTTCTTTGTTTTTCTGTTAGAAAACTTCCAGAAAGTATCCCCTCTATATCATTACAAATACTTCTGTAATTTTCTTCCAACTCTTTCATAAATCTCAAGCTAACCATCCTAGGCCTAGAGTTCTCCGATTCATTCTCCAGAATCTGATAAAATTTTTCCCAAAATTTATCTTCTCTCCTTTCAGCCTCCTCCTGTTCTTTTTTTATCCAACATGAGGGTTTTTCTCCCGTCAATAACTCCAACCGCAAGACATCTTTAGTAAAACATTTCTCCTCTGCCCCAACGGCAGAAAAAGAAACGAGAGTCATAAAAATTGCCAGAAAAAAGAAAAGAATTGCTTTTGTCATAATATTGCCCTCCTAGGACAAAAAATTAAAAATATACTTCTACTTGTCAAATTATATCTTCTAAAAAACTCTAAAAAACATAATTGACAAAAGAAGCACATTTCAATTCATTCAAAGAACAAGTTACAATAGAAATTAAATTAATCTCATACCATAACAGCTAAGCATACATCATCATCATCATCTTGTCAAGCCTTGACCAATTCCCAAAAAACCCTTTAAATAAAAGAAGGCACATCATTACAAAAAATGACCCTTTCACCATATCCAAAATGACACACCTTTCTAAAAACCTATTAGCTACTTTCTACTAACTAAAAACTAACTTATGCTTTCAATAAAAAACCTAACCACAAAAGCCAACAAAAAAACCATCCTTAAAAACATCACTGCTACTTTTCAAAAAGGAAAAATCTATGCCGTCATGGGTGTAAATGGAAGCGGAAAATCAACCCTCGTCAAAACAATCATGGGAGATCCCCTTTTCACAATTTCCCAAAATAGTGAAATAAAATTAAACGAAAAATCAATCAAAAATATCGAAACCAACGAACGAGCAGAACAAGGCATTTTCGCATCCATACAGTCCCCACCCGAAATCTCAGGCGTAACCATAAAACAACTCCTCCGTGCCGTAACCAAAAACAAATCCATCCCAGCCAAAGAATTACTAAAAAAAATATCCCTCTACGCCGAAGAATTAAAAATCCCCGAAGAATTACTAGACAGATCACTTAATGAAGGATTTAGCGGTGGCGAAAGAAAAAAAATGGAATTATTACAAATGGCAATTCTCGACCCAGAATATATCTTCCTCGACGAAATTGACACAGGAGTAGACGTTGATGCAATAAAAACAATCTCAACTTTCCTAAAAAACTTTATCCGAAATACCGAAAAAACATTAGTAATAATCACCCACCAAAACAAGATCTTTAAAGAATTAAAACCCGACCACGTCCTAGTCCTAAAAGACGGAGAAATAATAAAAGAAGGAGATTTCAAATTAATAGAAAAAATAGAAAAAGAAGGCTTTGATAAAATATAATTATTAATATTAATCATATGTTTTTATTTGACTCAAAAAAAGAAAAAAGGTTCTGGAAATACTTTCAAAAAAATGAAGAAAAAATTTATAATTTTGAAAAAGATCAAGGAAAAATATTTGACGAGTTATCTATAGAATTACATAAAATAGATAACAATCTAACTTTTGAATTTGGATCAATTAGGAATAACAGGAGGAATTTTGTTATAAGTGCAGATGGAATAAAATCAGCTTTTATCTCTGTTGAAAAACTACACAAACAAACCCCTAAATTAAAACTTTTCAATGTTATAAAATTCAGACCTAGAAGAAAAGAATTGAGCAATATTGAAATTGCTAATACAAAAATAAAAGCCTCTGAAGTTAAATACATATTATTATTTAAAGATGAAAACCCTAACAAAGTTGGAATTCTTCTTTTATTTAAAAACTATAAAGATGAATCTAGAAAGTTATTTATACAAGTAGGATTTTTATTTCTTGACGAAGCTTTAGGAGAATTCAATGTTATAACGAAAGTTGGAGGCGTTGACTTTACTTCATTTGACTCAAAATATTATTCAAAATCAAAACCTTTAAATAATTTACCAAAAGACTTTGATAATTATTTTAAAAATGCCTAACCAAAACCTACAATTCAATCAAAACCATAACTTCTCCAAACCAGAAGTCGCTTTTCATAAAATCAAAAAAGGATTAAACAAAAAAGTAGTCGAAACAATTAGCAACTACAAAAAAGAAGATAGCTGGATGAAAGAATCCCGATTAAAAGCCTACAAAATTTTTCAAGAAAAAAAATTACCAAATTGGGGACCAGATTTATCTAAAATAAATTTCGACGAAATAACTTATTTTCTAAAAGCCACCGAAGGAAAGAAAAAATCTTGGGAAGAGCTCCCCACCGAAATCAAAGAAACTTACGAAGCAATCGGCGTACCCGAACATGAAAAAAAATGGCTATCTGGAGTTTCCGCCCAATACGAAAGTGAAGTAGTCTACGAATCAATCCAAAAAGACTTAGAAGAAAAAGGTGTCATCTTCTGCGACATGGATACCGCTGTAAAAAAATATCCCAACATTGTAAAAAAATATTTCAGAAAACTAATTCCACCAACAGATAATAAATTCGCCGCTTTAAACACTGCTGTTTGGTCAGGTGGAACTTTTATCTACATTCCCGAAAACGTAAAAGTTGAGTTACCCTTGCAAGCTTATTTCAGAATCAATCAAGAACGCTTCGGACAATTCGAAAGAACACTAATTATCGCCGACAAAAATTCCTCCATCCATTACATTGAAGGTTGCACTGCTCCAACTTACTCAACTAATTCCCTACACGCCGCCGTTGTAGAAATCTTTGCTCTAGAAAACGCCAGAGTTCGCTACACCACCATTCAAAACTGGAGTAACAATATTTATAATTTAGTAACCAAACGTGCTCGAGCGGAAAAAAAAGCCACCGTCGAATGGGTCGATTGCAACATCGGTTCAGCTGTAACCATGAAATATCCCGCTATACTTTTAGCTGGTGAAAAAGCTCGTGGAGAATTACTTTCAATCTCACTCGCTGGAGAAAACCAACATCAAGACACTGGCGGAAAAATGATTCACTTCGCCCCAAACACAATCTCAAAAATAATTAACAAATCTATCGCCAAAGACGGCGGACGTTCCAGTTACCGAGGATTAGTCGATATAAAAAAGAATGCTGAAAATTCTAAAAATTATACCCAGTGCGACGCTTTAATTTTGGACGACATTTCCCAATCTGACACTTATCCAAAAATCAATCAGGAAAATAAAACTTCCATCATCGCCCACGAAGCCAGCACAGAAAAAATCGACAAAGATAAAATATTTTACTTAATGTCCCGTGGATTATCAAAAGATAAAGCTCAAGCTATGATCATCAACGGTTTTTTCGATTCCATTATTCGCAAAATTCCGCTAGAATATTCAGTAGAGTTATACCGCTTAATTAATTTAGAAATGAAAAAATCTGTTGGATAAAAAAGTGCTAGCCACACGGGCTTCCACGACTTCTCATTTATATCATCCTGAAAAATTATTTTAATTTTCGCAGAAAAATGAAATAATTTATTCAGGATCTAGGAAGAAAGACCTGCTTTTAGCTTTCTTCAAACTTAAAGTGTAGATACTAAATAAATTAATTTGTATTCAATCGCTTCGCTCTTGAACAAATTATATTTTCCAGCATGACATATATTGAAGAATTTTAAAAAAACAATTAAATTATTCTTAAATCTTAATTCATAAATCTTTCCAAAATGTTCAAAAACATCACCGAAGACAATCAAACAAAATACACCATCAAAGAATCAGGCAAACACATTTTCTATTTTGAAAATAAAAGTGGTGAAATTACTTTTTCTATTGAAAGTGAAAAAGCTAAAGTTTTTATCTTTGGATTATATCAGGGAAAAGAAAAAAATAAATTCAATTTAAAAACTAACCAACATCACAAATATCCAAATTCAGAAAGTCATCTTTTAATTAAAACTGTTTTGGATAATGAATCACAATTTGATTACGAAGGAAAAATCAGAATCGAAAGAAAAGCTCAAAAAACTCAAGCTAGTTTAAAAAATCAGAATTTAATTATTAGTGATAATGCAAAAGTTTCTACTTTACCGCAACTGGAAATTTTACCAAATGAAGTAAAATGCTCTCACTCTGCAACTGTTTCTGACTTGAACAAAGCTCAGCTTTATTTTTTAATGTCTCGTGGTGTTTCGGAAAGTGATGCAAAAAATTTACTTATTCAAGGATTTATTGAGGAAATTTTAAAAGTTAAAGAAACAAAAAACTGCTAGTCTTAAAGCAGTTTTTTATTTTTAACTAATCACACTTTTGATGATATTCATCATACTTAATTTTATACTCCTCAACTTCTTTCATGTTATTTTTATAGACTTTATCACAATCATCCTCATCATCACATTCATTTCCAGTTGACTTACAAAGATCTTCCTTTAATTCATTTTTTTCTTCACATTTCTCTTTCATTTGTTTAGGTCCTTTTTTTAATCTATTATAATTATCTAATGAATAACTATTTGCATTAGCTTGACAATAAGTTACATTAGAAGCAATTTTTTTAGCCTCTTCTTCGGTGATTTCATTATCCTTTTCAATATTAACACTTTCCTTTCCAGTTTTCTCTTCAGCATTATTATTTTCCATCTCTTGAAATTTTTGATTTAAATTTTCAATTTCATTTTTTTGCTGTTCAATCAAATTTTTCATTTCTTCTAATTGTTCATCGTCATTCACTTTTATTTTCTCTACCTCTTTATTTCCACACCCAGTAAACACAAAAACTAAAATAAAAACTAAAGCAATTTTTTTCATAAATTTTAAAAATTAATTATACTAAAACAATATCACAAAAATCAATCCCTCACAATCTCATCATCCATTTCCTCAACTTCCGGAAAACTAACCCCACGAAAAATCCCCTTCAACAATTTCTCCTTCCCATTCCCACTTTTCGCACTAATCGGAAAAACCTCCACCCAATCACCAATCTCCTCCTGAATACTCACCAAAGACCTATGCAAATTCTTCTGATTCAACTTATCAATCTTATTCGCAATCACCACAAACGGAATATCATACTCAGTCAAAACACCCATCATCTCACGATCAAAATCCCGTAACCCCGCTTTTGCATCCACAATCAAACAAGCCTTACCAATCGGAGCCTCCCCACTCACAAAATACCACAAAATCAATTTCCGCAATTTCTCCCGTCGTTTCCGCGAAATTTTCGCATAACCATAGCCCGGCAAATCCACAAAATAACAACACTCATCAATCAGAAAAAAATTAATCTGTTGAGTTTTCCCCGGCGTACTCGAAGACTTAACCAACTTCCGCTGATTCACCAACATATTAATCACACTCGATTTCCCCACATTCGACCGCCCAATAAAAGCGATGTGCGGTTTTTCATCCACCAAAAGATTATGCGATCCAACCACTCCCCGAATAAATTTTGCATTTGTAATATTCATATTTTTATTATTAAATTTAAAAGTAAAAAATTTATCTAAAAACTTAAAAAACTAAAAGTGCTCGCCGCACGGGCTTTCCACCATTCAACATTTTTTGAAATTCTAAAACATCCTCATCATTGCAATGTAGGGGTTAAAAATTTTCAACCCAAAAATGACGTAGTAATTTCAGTAAGTTTTACAAGCCTAATCATCTACTAATCTAAAAATCTACCAATCTAAATTTTAAACCTCATCCGATAAATTTCTGAATCTTCTTTAATCTTAGCCTTTTCCCACTTAGTTTGCAAATCATAAAGAGAATTTTTAAAAAACTCAATCCTATCAATCCCAACATTTTCCAAAACCTCCAAAGTATCCTCAAACAACTTTTTCTGATCCGTTTGAAAAATCCACTCCGTTGAACTCGACATCCAATCTTTAATTGACTGCAAAAAACCCTCATTCACAAAACGCCGTTTCTTGTGTCGAGCCTTAAACCAAGGGTCAGGAAAATTAACATAAATTTCTTCAACTTCAGATTTTTCTAAACAAGGTCGAACAATATTTTCAAAATTACGATTTGCATCACCATCAAAAACAATCACATTTTTATATTCTGAAAATTTTTCCCTCAATTTTTCCGCCAAAGGTTTACGAATTTCAAAAACAATAAAATTTTTCTCATCACTAAATTTTTTCAATAATCCCTCAATAAATTCACCATGATCCGCCCCCACATCAATAATAATAGGATTATTATTTTCAAATCCCTGAAATGAATATTCTGTTAAATCCGCTAAAGGATTCACATGATGTCGCACACGTTTTTTTGCCATAATATTTTACAAATCAAAATTATTTAAAGATACTTTAAGTTTCCCTGTCATTCTAAACAGAATAAATTTATCGCAGATAAATTTATTAAGTGAAGAATCCCGAACGGAAAAACATAAAACTCCCAACTCACATCATCCTGAAAAATTATTTTAGTTTTCGCAGAAAAATTAAATAATTTATTCAGGATCTCGAAAGAAAGATCCACTTTAAATTTTCTTTAAACTTAAAGTGTAAATACTGAATAGATTAATTTGTATTCAAACGCTCTGCCCTTAAACAAATTATATCTTTCAGCAGGATACGTCTTAAAAGATTCACAAAAAATCTACTTGTCTAAATGATCTACAAATCTAATTATCTATAGCTCTATCATCAAAGGGCAATGATCCGAACCCATTTGTTCTGAAATATATTTAATTTCCTTAACTTTTCTTAAAATTTTCTCATCAGCAAAAAAATAATCAATCCGCCAACCAACATTCCGATCCCTCGCCCTCGTTTTCATATCCCAATAAGAATATATATTTTCAACTTCAAAATTTTTACTCCGCCAAACATCTAGCCAGCCATTTTTCAAAACCTGATCAACCCACGCTCGCTCCTCAGGATGAAAACCAATCCTCCCATCATTCGCTTTCGGTCGAGCCAAATCAATCTCCCGATGAGCTACATTCATATCACCACCAATAATTACCTCGCCACCATCTTTTCTCAACTCATTCATAAAATCTAAAACTCGATCAAAAAAAATCAACTTTTCTGCCCAAGCCTGTTCACTCTTTCCACCATTCGGAAAATAAATAGAAAGCAAATGATATTTTTTATTTTTTATAGAAAAAGACAAATGTGAAATTCGTCCTTCATCCGCTACTGGATTTTTCGGCACTTCCGTATCAAAATTAATATTATCACATTTTTCCAAAAAAGTTTTTTTTGCCCAAATTCCCGTACCTGCATAACCAGCTTTTTCCGCACTATGATAAAATTGAGAATAAATTTTATTTTCCGTTAAAAATTCAGAAAACTGCTCTTTTTTTCCCTTAATTTCTTGCAAAAACAAAAAATCAGGATTTTCATTTTCAACCAATTTTTGAATTTCACCTTTCCGCTCCACCGCTCTCAAACCATTAACATTCCAAGTAATTATTTTCATAAATCCAAATTTAGTAAATTAGTAACTATCCATCAATAACTATAAATTATTATTATTTTAAAACTTTTTAATCTTAAAAACTAAACTTTTTTATTTTTCAAAAATTTTAATAGTGCTCGCCGCACGGGCTTTCTACCATTTAACATTTTTCGAAATTCTAAAACATTCTTTCATTCTGTAGTAGTGAACGCACATGTGCGTTCACTACAAAAATCACAAAACTTTTAATCATGTCATCCTGAATGACATGTACGAGAGATAGTGAAAATCTAATTATCTACTTACTGATTATTACAAATCTAATCACTCTTTCTTCTCAATCGGCAAAACATGACTGGAACTAAAACTCATACTTTCCTCATCAGAATTATCCAAAGAAATTAAAGAATCGCCCTCTTGTTTAGGCACATCAAAACTATCATTCCCCATGCTGCTAACTTTCTCAACGCCTCCATCAACAGAAAAATTATTCAAATTATCATTCCCTTGGTTAATAAAATTATCTGACTGAAAACTCGCATCAGTTGTTTTTGAATTGCGATCATTCACAAAAGATTGCGGATTTTTTGCAAACACATTATTTTTTTGTGATAAAGAATTATCAGGAGTCAATTTTTGAAAGTAATTTTCTTGTGAAACAACGTCAGACTCAGACTTAAATTTAGGTTTAAGTTTAGAAAAATCTAAAACTGGATTGTTAGCAACTTTTTGTTGAGGTTGAAAAGTTTTTTGAGAAGTATTAACAGATTTTTTAAACTGACCACTCACAAAATTATCCTCCAACTTTTTTTCAAATTTACCATCAAAAATACTTTCATCAAATTTATCAGACGACTTATTTTTATCAAAACTTTTCTCAATCGAGCTATCAGAAAGATTTTTACCAGAATATTTTTTTTTGTCAGAAACAACTGAAAAAATAATTTCACCCTTGATCGTATCAATTTTCAAATCTAAATTTTCATCGGCTGACTTAAACACTTGAGCTAATTTTTGTCGTTCTTCAGTTGGTAAATTTTTCGTCGCCTCCGAATGAAAAAGAAAATTTCCCCGATCAATCGCTCCTTTTTTTCCTGCCCCCATCAATTCCTCGTAAATTGTCAACCAATTTTTAATCGTCGGTTTAACTGGCTTTAAAAATGGCTTGGAAATAATTGGATTTTGAGTTAAAGTTTGTGATTCTAATTTTGGATATAATTTTAAAGCTTTTCTAACTGGAATTTGAACTATGTTTGAAACTTGCGGAGTGGTTGTACTACTCATTTGACTCCTAGTAGTTTGCCGTCGAGAAACTGTTGGGGTTTGTTTAGACGCTGTGTAAGTTTGTCCTGTTATTAAATTTCTTTTGGTTTCTGTTTCGAATTCTGGCTGGATGTTTTTGATAGAGTTTAGGATTTCTAATCCTTCTTCATTTGATGTGTTGCAAAGTTCTGCGATTTTTCGGGCAAATTGTCCGTCTTGTATTTCGTTGAAAAAATATTGTCGGACTGTCCGTGAGAATTCTTCGGTTTTTGTCTCGTCTAAATTGTAACGCTGAGATGCTCCATAGATAAAATCTACAAGTTTGTCTGAACTTACAATGTTTTTTTTGCTTTCTTGCAATGATCGAAAACGCTCCCATAAATTTAAAAATTCATCATCTTTGTCCGTCCGACCATAATTAATCGGAACTAACATTGGATAATATTTTTCTTCTTTTTTGTAATTTTTATTTTCTTGCATTTAATTGTTCTTGATTTCTTAAAATACTGTCTTCTTCGGGAGTAAGAATAGTTTTTTGTTTTATTTCAGATATTCTATTTTCATCTAATAAAATTCCAGCTTCTACAGCGCCTTTTTTAACAGCCGTTGATGCGTTCAATAAAAAACTTTGTTTAAATTCAGAATCTTTCATAGCTTCTCTCAACTCATTAGCAACCGTACCTTTTTTAGAGGCATTTCCTATAATATGCTTTCTTGTTTCCTCATCTTTTTCTGTAAATAAACCTCCATGTTTAGCAAGATCTTTCCCTTTTATTTTACTAAAATTATCTTCAAAAATTATCTTTGCATCAGTGCCTTTAACTAATTCGTTTTTCACTATAACACTACCACCACCCTTAGACCTTAGACTTCCTGTTAAAGATTTACTTAATTCTTTAACAGATTTAGAAGTATCATTTTCTAACTGATTCATAATCTTCCCATAATCTTTTGAATCAATATAAGGTAATTGATTATGACTTGAAATAGTCTCAGTCAAAGCTCTCAATCTAGTACCTTTCGCAGTTTTAGCTTGTTCAACCATACTATCAAAATCAACATTTCTATCTTTAAGATCTTTCTTGATTTCGGAAACTTGCTGATTTTCAAGATTTTGCATAGCTGCTTTATCTCCAAGTGTTTCCATAGTTCCCGCTTTCACGCCAGCAATCTCCCCTTGTCTTTCCTTATCCCACTTCGTCAACATATTCTTACTCCTCTGAACGCCCCCCTGAAAAACACCCTGCCCCGCAATAATAGGCGTAAATTTTTTCTCTTTTAAAACATCTCCCGCCTTACGTACACGCTCATGCCTTGACTTTGACATCAAGCTACCCACACCACGAGTTGCCCTACCAACTGTTTGATTAGCGAGAATATCAGTACCAGTCGCCATACCTTTTCTACTATATTTAGCAGCCCATTTTCCAGTATCCTTCGTCCACCCCTGAGCCTTTTTAGCTGCCCAACCAGAAGCACCATCAGTCTTCCCAGCCACAATCAAAGCCATCCAAAGAATAAAAATAGGAATCGCAAAAAAAGTAGCACTTGTAGCAATTTCATTAAAAAAATTAGTCGTAGAACCTTTTGCGATTATATCCAAAAGATTTGTATTATTTTCACCTATATCACTTTTTCCAATAGCCTCCATCATCTTAATAGCCACCACTAACATAAAAACCAAAATAGGCCCATTAAACGCATATTTAAACAAAGCATCCCACCATTGAGTCGCATATTTACTAGTCGCCGGAAAAGCTGCTGCCACAAAACCAATTGGCGAAAAAATTAGCAACATAGTCAAGGCAATTACTCGAATCAATAAAACCCCCGCATAAGCAAATAAAGTCATCGCAAAAATAAACATAACCACTATTGCCATCAAAATATAAGAAATATCCAACCCACTTCCCCCAATTGTTTTATCATAATTATTTGGAACCATTAGATCGCTCAAATTAGATAATGCACCTAATTTTGCCGTAGTACCTGTACCACCAGAATCACCCAGCATCTCATCTACAAAAAAATACATCGTAACATTACTCATATCAATAATCACCCGAGTAACTGGCCAACTAAAATTAACCAAAAGAGCCATTAAAACCACCCACAAAAGAATATTTCCTTTCATGATGTGATATTTTGAAACCTGAAAAACCGTCGCAAAAGCACTTAAAAGCAAAATTAAAATAAAAAAGATATTAAGAAAATCCTTGATGAAACTCCACATATCATACAAAACTTTTCCTTTTTCTACAAAAATCTCATTAAAAAGCGAAGGATTAATTGCTACGTTAAATAAATTAGCTGCTATTTTAACAAACCAACCCATAAGTTGTAAAATAGAAAGTAATATATTTGGTATCCAGTTAGCAGGATTTAGATTACTTCCAGCAGATCCATTATCCCCGTCAACATTAATTGGAGGATTTATATTAGGGTCACTAATATCTTGTGCATTAACAATATTGCAAGAAAGAAAAAGAAAGCAAGAAAAAACAAGTACCCTTGTGGCTACTTTAAACGATTTATTTTTAAATTTATTTTTAAATTTATTTTTATTTAAAAAACTTGACATTTATTTTATATTACATTTATTATAACACAAATAACATTTTTTAAAATCCCTTTTCGTAAAACTTATACATTTTTTCATTTTGTCATCACATAATCAAATAGAGACGTTTTGGCAAAACGTCTCTACGATAAAATTCAAAAATAAAAAAATTTCCGGAATGACATATCTTAGGGGGTTTAAAAATCTGTAGGGGTTTGCCACTGGCAAACCCGAAAAGCCCGTGCGGCGAGCACAAAAAATATGCAAAAGTAAAAAAATTTGACACAAAAAATTTCCAATGATACCATTACCTATCATCCCATTATTATAAAAGACTCAATGAATCAAAATACTACCACACAATTCACAAAATTATTACTAAAAAGCACTCATGTTTTAATCATCCTACCCGAAAACCCAAACTACGACACTTTGAGCTCCGGACTGGGCTTATCTCACTTTTGTGATCAAAAAAATATCCAAACTACCCTCGCCTACATCGATCCGCAAGAAAATCAGAAATCCATCAATTTTCTCGAAATGCCCAAAAACACCAATATTACCCATTCACTCACCGGCTCTCGAGATTTAATTTTAAGTTTTAAAACAAAATATAACAATATTCTCAAAACAAGAACTGAACGGCTTGAAGACGAATTTCGCATTTACATCACGCCCGAACAAGGAATGGTTGACTCACGAGATTTTTCTTTCATGCCCGCAAAATTTCCCTACAATTTAATTATAACTTTGGGAATGACCGAACGAGAATCTGCTGGAAAAATCCATGATGAAGTTCCCGATTTATTTTACGAAATGCCTGTAATCAACATTGACAACAAAAATGAAAATAATCAATTTGGACAATTAAATATTGTAAAAATAACCGCCTCCTCAATCTCCGAAATAGTCGGAGAATTATTTCAATCAGTCGACAAAGAAAGTATTTCAAAAGATTGTGCTGATTGTTTGTTGACAGGAATTATCAGTGCGACTCACAGCTTCCAAAAACAAAACACAACGCCTAACTCCATGAATTTGGCGAGTTATTTAATCGAAAAAGGAGCTGACCAACAAAACATCGTTCAACATCTTTATAAAACTCAACCACTTTCTTTGATAAAATTGTGGGGCAAAGCAATGGCAAATTTGAATAATGATGAAAAAAATGATTTAATTTGGACTATTTTAAGTAAAAAAGAAATTGAAATAACAGACGCTCAAACAAATGATCTTTACACTGTTTTGAAAAAAATTAAGCAAAATTATTCTGACGGAAAGATTTACATTATTCTTTATGAAGATGAAAAAAATAATTATACTGCAATTATTGATGCAGAAAAGATCGGTGAACTTTCGGAAAAGGAATTTGGTGAACCGATTTCTGAAGGGATTTATAAAATTACCTTGGAAACTAAAGCTAGAAAAAATGCTTACAATCTTGTCCAACAAAAAATTAAAGAAAATATTTAATTTTAAGAGAATTCAAGTGCTCGCCGCACGGACTTTTCACCATTCAACATTTTTCGAAATTCTAAAATATTCCTTCATTTCGTAGTAGGGAACGCATATATGCGTTTCCTACTCCCAGACATATCATTCTGAAATATTTTTAAAATAAATAAAACAAAAAGAACTAGCCACAAAACTAGTTCTTTTAAAAATTCAAAATACTAGTGATAACTAATTTACCATTTCATCAAAACTACTAGTTTGTATTATTGAATCTGAATTATCTTCTGTAGAACTCTCTGCTTTTAAAGTTGTATTTTCAGAATTTTCCATATTTGAATCCGTATCAGAAGAAGAATTACTTTTTCCATCAATCTTATCCGCAATCGCCCTCAAAGTCTTCTGATTCGTTCCCAAAATCCAACGACTATCATTAATTATATAATCAATAGAACTAGTCTCCGCTTCGTTCAAATTCAAATACTTCACTGCATAATTTTTATAACTACCATTCTTAAAAATCATTTCCTGAGCAACATCCAATTTAAAATCCTTGAAAAAAATCATCATCGCTGGAGGAATAGCTGAAGCATTAGAATCTAAAGTTGCCACTAAAGTCGCTTCATTTTTCACATCCACCCGAAAACCAAAACGCACACCCGCATCAAAATCATTAAAAGCATACAATTCAAATTTATCTTCCAAAGTCAATAAAATATCAGCTGGAATATTCATGTTAGCATGCGATGAAAAATCACTAAATGAAATTGGCTTACTTTGTTTATTGGTAACAACAAAAGTAATTGGCTTTGAAAAATTTTGAGAAGGCAAACTAGTTCTAACTGCCTCTAATTCTTTTTTAATGTCAGATAAAACATTCTCACTTTCAGTATCTATCATCAAATAATTAAGAAGTTCTTCAGAATATCTTTTATTCAAAGTAGTTGTTGAAGGCGTGTCAATTTTATTTTCAGCATTTTGTTCAGGCACAACCACATCCGATTTATCAATCAACACTTGATCCGCAATTCCCTCCTCTTCAACAACATCACCTTTTTTATCATTTAAAACAAAAACTCCAAAAACCGCTCCACCTATCAAAACAATTCCAATAAAAACACCTATAATTATTTTCAATAACTTATTTGAAGATTTTCCCGACAATTCACCCTCTTCAAACGAATCACTCATAACCGGAACACCAGAACCTCCACCTGTACCAACTTGACCAAAACCACTACCCGCTGATGAAGGGGTTGGCGTTCCTACAAATGGTTTATTCAAACTGCTTTGCGTACCACTATTTAAAGTACTTGATTTAGGCTGTGAAGAAAGAGGATTTCGTTGATACAAATTTGATTGAGCTTTCTTCGGAATACTTTGTGCGGATTTGGAAGAATTAATGTTTCCTGTACTCGCATTTCCAGATATATTACTCCCACCCATTGTGTGAACTTGAAACTCTCCTAATTTATTTTCCATAACTTTATTTTAATATTAAGATTTTATTTTTTATTTTGATACAAAAATATTTTCATAACTTTTTATATTATAACATATTCTTTTATTTTTTCTCGAACAAACACAAAACACTATTTTTGCAAAATTAAAAAAATTATAATTCTAATCAAAGTTTAAAATTTATAATTTGAAATTTTTTATATTTTTTCATTTCAAAACGTTACAATGCAACATTTCTACAAGTCTACTGTTCTACAGATCTAATTGTCTAAAAATCTACCATTCTACTCATCTATTTTTACTCTTTAAAAAATTGGGGATTATTTTTAATAAATCTATCTATCAAAACTGAAAAAGAAAACTTGTCTTCGCCTTTTAAATATAAAAATCCAACAAATGATGCAAATAATGCACCTAAAGCATTTACTATCAAATCCCACATTGTATCAGTTAAACCAGACTTTTGCATGTTTAAATTAAAAAGTTGATCAGCTGTGAATTCAAAAATTTCCCACACAACACCAATCGCCATCGCAAATGCGAAAGAAAAAATTGCCAACCATAATGCTTTTGCCTCAACTCGTCCTCCTCTTTGTAAAACTAGTAAAATAATAAATCCAACAAATCCAAAAACAACCGCAGAACCTGTGTGCAAAACTAAATCCCACCACCAAAAGCTTTCGTAATATCCGTGAATTTCTCCAAGAAATAAGGTTGCGAAAATAAAAAGAACGGTTGCGATTTGAAACTCTTCTGGTATGTAAATGTAACTTTGTGTTTTTTTTGTGAAAAATTGGACTGAGGAAATTAGAACGAGTGTTATGATTGTGATGAATAAAATTGTCCATTCGGTGCGGAAAAGTGCGAAGGCTATTTCTAGTAGTAATATTGCGGTTATGATAAAATTGATTTTGTCTTTGATTTTGTAGACTTTTGGTGAGTGGTATTTTTTTAATTGTTGTGTAGTTTTTTTCATGATGTTTTAATTATAGCATGATTTTTATTTTCATTTGTTACAATAATTTTTTTAGTATATAATTTAAATATAAATTAAAATATTGTAAATAAAACATTTTTAATAAAAAAATAATGTCAGAAAAGAAAAAATTAACAGTTGTTGAATTATTTGCTGGAGCCGGAGGACTTGCATTAGGCTTAGAAAAAGCTGATTTCAAAAAAACTCTTATTACAGATAATGATGCTCATAGCATAAACACATTAAAACTGAATAGACCTAATTGGAATATTGAAAATAAAGATGTTCAATTATTTTCAAAGGAAGGTATTAAAAAGTATTTAAATTCATCAGAAGAAGTTACATTATTATCTGGAGGATATCCATGTCAATCTTTTAGTTATGCAGGAAGAAAACTTGGATTAGAAGATGTACGTGGAACTTTATTTTATGATTTTGCTAAAATTCTTTCTGAAATTAAACCAAAAATGTTTTTAGCAGAAAATGTAAAAGGTTTAGTATCTCACGATGGAGGAAAAACACTAAAAATAATGATAAAGGTATTTGAAAATGCTGGATATAATGTTGTATATCAAGTTTTAAACTCATGGGATTATAACGTGGCACAAAAAAGAATGCGAGTTTTTATAATAGGCGTTAGAAATGATATACATAAAAAAATAGGTTCTGATTTTGTATTTCCTAAACCATCAAATAAAAAACCTGTATTAAAAGATGTTTTAAAAAATGTTCCAGAATCACCACATTCTCCATATAATGAAAAAAAAATAAATATTTTTAAATTAGTTCCTGCTGGCGGATGTTGGCGTGATTTACCAGAAGAAATTGCGAAAGAATATATGGGAAAGAGTTATTATTTAGGAGGTGGAAAAACTGGAATAGCTAGAAAATTATCATGGAATGAACCCTCTTTAACAATTTTATGTAGCCCCGCACAAAAGCAAACTGAAAGATGTCATCCAGATGAAATAAGACCTTTAACAATTCGAGAATCTGCAAGGATACAAGGATTTCCTGATAATTGGAAATTTACAGGTTCAGTATCTCAACAATATAAACAGATTGGTAATGCTGTCCCCATTAATCTTGCATATGCAGTCGGAAAACAAATTAAAAAATATTTATTAAAGTTAAAATAAAAAATATGAGCAAATATAATTTAGATTTTATATCAGACGAAAATATATTAAAACATGTAAAAGAAACTGTGGAAAAGTATAGATTTGCAATTGATTTAAAAGATTTTAATAAAAATTTAATAGACCCAATCAAAATGACCTTTGATTCAAGAGTTTATAAGGAAAATATTGAAGATAGAATTGAAAACGAAGTTAGTAGACAAATTGATAAAAGCAACACAAATCTTATCGGCTATTTTCATCAAAATATTTTTAAATATATAACCAATTTTTGGAATGTCCCAAAAAAAGGCTTTGATATTATAAATGAGAAAGAAAAAATTTATGTAGAAATGAAGAATAAACACAACACAATGAATTCATCATCTTCCCAAAAAACATATATGCGAATGCAACATAAGATTAATTCTAAACCTAATGCAGTATGTTTTCTTGTTGAAGTAATTGCGAAAAATAGTCAAAATATTCCATGGCAAATATCTCTTGATGGAGAATCGATTTCAAATGAAAAAATAAGAAGGATTTCAATTGATATATTTTATGAAATTGTAACAGAAGATAAATTTGCATTTAAAAAATTATGTGAACAACTACCTATTATAATAAATGATGCAGTAAATATATTAGATGATAGAACATCAACAAATACTGTGCTAAACGAACTTCGTGAATATTCTGAAAATACTTTAGAAAGTCTCTATCTATTATCCTTTAAAAAATATCAAGGATTTTCAAATGACTTTAATGTAAAATAAACAATTTAAAATCAAAAAAACACCTCAGCTCCCGCCAAGGTGTTTTTAATTTTCCCAAAATCTTAAAGTTTAACAAAAAATCTTAAGCCTCTTTCTTAACCACTTTCCTCTCAATCAAAGCCTTCATCGAAAGATTAATCCTACCCTGACTATCAATCTCCTTAACCTTAACATTAACCTTATCACCAATCTTCACCACATCCTCAACCTTACCAACCCGCTCATGAGCCATCTCACTAATATGAACAAGACCATCCTTACCAGGCAAAACCTCAACAAAAGCACCAAAGTCCATTAAGCGAACAACAGTTCCCTCAAAGGTCTCACCAGCCTCAATCTCACGAGTAAGATCAAAAATAATCTTCTGAGCCTCATCACCGCCCTTAGCCTCAACTGCAGTAATAAACACAGAACCATCATCCTCAATATCAATATTAACACCGGTCTTTTCAATAATTTCATTAATCATTTTACCGCCGGGTCCAATCACCGTTCGAATTTTTTCTGGATCAATTGACATCGTAATAATACGAGGCGCATAAGGAGACATTTCCTTACTCGGCTCAGCAATTTCCTCTAACATTTTACCAAGAATATAAGCACGTCCTTCTTTCGCCTGACTTAAAGTCGCCTTAAACATTTCAACATCAATACCTTCCATTTTCACATCCATTTGCAAAGCAGTAATACCCTTTTCAGTACCAGCCACTTTCAAATCCATATCACCATAATGATCCTCAGCACCTTGAATATCAGAAAGAACCTTATAATTTCCAGACGCATCACTCATCATACCCATCGCAATACCACTCACTGGTCGAATAATCGGAACACCAGCATGCATCAAAGACAAAGTAGAACCACAAGTCGCCGCCATTGAAGACGAACCATTAGATTCCAAAATCTCAGAAACTAACAAAATAGTATACGGGAATTTTTCCGTTGGAGGAAGAACAGGCATCAAAGCCTTTTCAGCCAAAGCACCGTGCCCAATCTCTCGTCGCCCTGGCCCTCGCATAAATCGAACTTCTCCCACAGAAAATGGAGGAAAATTATAATGATGAATATAATGTTTTTTCTCATCAACTTCCATCGTATCAATAATCTGATGATCACCAGGTGCTCCCAAAGTTGTAACAGTCAAAGCCTGAGTTTCTCCTCGAGTAAACAAACCTGAGCCATGCGGTCGAGGCAAAATACCAGTATCACAAGTAATCTGACGAATCTCTTCTGGCTTCCGATCATCTGGACGCTTATCACTTTCCAAAATATTTTTATGAACAATTCCATCACAAACTTCATCAAAAACCAATCCCAAAACATCATCAAAATTTGATAATTCTTCTTCCGCCAATTTTTCCAAAAGCTGTTCTTTCGCTTTTTCCTTAACTTCAGAAGTTTGACTTTCAATCTCTTCCTTATTTCCGTACAAAGCCTTCTCCAAACCATTTTCAATCAAAGACTCTTTAATCGCATTTTCAGTCTCTTCACTTCCAACCAATAAAATAGGTTCTCGTTTTTCTTTACCAACTTCAGCTTTAATATCACTAATAAATTTAGCAATTTTCGCAATCTCAGCATGACCAGCCTCAAACGCTCGAACAACATCTTCCTCTAAAGATTCTTTAGCATCAGCCTCGATCATATTAACTTTACCTTCAGTTCCCGCCAAAGTAAGGCTCAATGAAGTCTCTTCACTTTGTTCTCTCGTAGGATTAATCACCAATTCACCGTCAATCAAAGCAACCTTCGTTGCCGCCACAGGACCATTCCACGGCACATCAGAAATAGAAAGTGCCAGTGAAGCCGCAATAATTGAAATAATATCTGGATCATTTTCTCCATCAATTGATTGCACAGAAATAACAACCTGAACCTCATTTCGCATTCGCATGTCGAAAAGTGGACGAATCGTTCGGTCAACCGCTCGACCAGTCAAAACCGCCTCATCACTCGGTCGCCCTTCTCGTTTAATAAAACGTGAGCCTTTGATTTTCCCTGCTGCATAATATCGCTCTTCATAATCAACCATCAATGGAAAATATCCCATTGTAAAACCTTTACGTTTACTCATCACTGCTGTTGCTAAAATCTGTGTGTCGCCATAACGTACTGTTACTGCTCCACCTGCTTGCTTTGCTAACTTACCTGTTTCCACAATAAGTTCTCGTCCTGCCACCTCAAGTGACCATTGTTTTTGTTCCATCATATTTGTTAAGAAAAATAATTTTTGTTTAACTTTATTTTTTGAATAATTTAAAAAATTCTGTCATTCCGGAAAAATTTTTGTTTTTCATAGAAAAATGAAAATTTTATCCGGAATCTTAAACTTTAAACAAAGTTGCTATAAATATACATACGCATTCATTAAAAAATAAAACAAAACGCATATGTATCTTCATAGCCAAAAAACTATTTTTCTAATTAATAAATTACTATTTTAATTCTCGCATTTTAAAGCAAAAAAGTCAATTTTGGCATAAGCACGTCATTGCGAGGAACGACTGTAGGAAGAAACGTGGCAATCCCAATAAGTTTTTCTGACACTATAAATACATCACAAATTTTTCTAATACTTTAAAAAGTGCTCGCCGCACGGGCTATATAATAATAGGGGCGATCCCTCGTAATCGCCCTCATCGTAAAACTTTTCATTCACCGCATAAGTAAGCACAAGGCACTGCCCCCACAAATTTTAATAACCAATTCCTAACAAAAATCTTTATGTTATAATAAAATTATAATTCAAAAAAACATTACAATACAATATCTCTACAAATCTAACAATCTAAAAGTCTATTATTATGAGTTTACTATTCGAAAACATAAACGAAGAAAACAAAATCGAAGCCATCAAAGACCTAATCGAAGATTCAACCCCACGACCAACATTCTTCTTCCTCGTAATCATGTCCGTATCCATGGCAACCTGCGGATTACTAATCAACAACATCGCCGTACTCATCGCCTCAATGCTAATCGCTCCTCTACTTTCACCAGTCTTGTCTCTCGCCTTAGGAATAATCATGAACGACAGAAAACTAATATCTCGATCATTTTACGTATTACTAAAATCAATCGTTTTTAGTGTTGGAGTATCTTTCATTTTAACTTGGCTGCTTTGGACAAGCGGAGGAAAAGAATATGTCATCAATTCCCAAATAGATTTCCTAACCAGCCCATCAATTGTTTATTTATTAATTGCTGTCATCGCTGGAGCAACCACCGCCTTCGCCCGTGTAAAACCCGACATAAACGAAGCCTTGCCAGGAACCGCCATTGCCATAACTTTAGTCCCACCACTAGCCACCATCGGAATTGGTCTCGCTCATTTTAAAATGAGTTTAATTTCCAGTGCTTTAGCTATGTTTTTAATAAATATCGCCGGAATAGTTTTAGCCGCAATGGTTATGTTTTCTCTGATGAATTTATACACCAAAAGAACTCTTGCTGATCGAACAATAGAAGTTGCTGACGAAAAATTAAAACACGAAAAAGAAATGTGCAAAGAAAAAGAATGTGAATAAAAACTATAAAAAGCAAGAGTTTCATAAAATAAAAAACCGCCAATTCTCATTGGTGGTTTTTTAATATCTTCAAAACATTTTCAAATACGGGCTTTTTGGATTTAAAATTTTAAACCCCTACAAATTTCAACATTCAAATTTTTTGTTATTCAAGTTTGCTGTCATTTTGAACGTAATAAATTTATCGCAGATAAATTTATGCAGTGAAGAATCCCCTGCGGAAAATCACAAAACTTTGAAATTACTAAAATACCAGAAAAACTTATCGAGATTCTTCACTCCTTTATTTTTTTGAAGAAAAAATAAATCCGTTCAGATATGACAGACAAAATGACGAACTGTATTATTTGAAAATTTTTAATTTATAAATCTCTATTCAAAACGTAGCATTGCTACGTTTCTACAAGTCTAATTGTTTAAAAATTTATCCTTACATGTGTAAAAGTCGCTCCAAAATATCCACCATTCCCTGTTCCTGTTTAATTTCTGGAACAAATTCCATCATTTTTTCCCGAACCTCAACTGGATCAATCTGGTGCAAAGGAATATGAATGTAAGGCATCAATTTCCCTTTCATGTGCAAACTAATCACTCGAGTATGTGGCGGATCATAAAAAATCCAAAAAGAAACAATATCATCCCAATCATAAATTTCGTTCCCCACCACAATCCCATCATAACTAACCGCAAAATCAGTCAACTGAGGATCACGCTCCAAATACATATACCCCACAATCCCAATAAGAATAAAAACAATCGCCGTCAAAGGACTGTCCTTAAAAACCGCATAAGCTACCAACCCAGCCAAAATAAATCCTGCAATCGTATACCACCGTTTACTCTTCGGATAAATTTCATAATCTGGTCCCTGCCACTTAATCAACACTTTTTCAGGCGACTCTTTTATGTATTCACTTTCTTGATAAGAATATTTAACATTTCGCTGATAATCCTGTTCAATAGAATTTTTAGAGTTTTTTTTCTGCTCAAAATTTTTCTCTCCAATAATTTTTTCTTGTTTTCTTTCCTTTTGCTCAGTTTCTTTTTTTGGTTGAAATTCTGATTCTCCAATACCAATTTCGTTAATTTTTGAAATGTTATTTTCTAATTCTGAAAATTTATTTGAAACATCAAATTGAACCGATGATTTTGACTGGTTATTTATTTGTAAATTTTCTTGCCCAATTTGTTTAGGTGCTTCTATTTTTTTAATTATTCGAGATCCTGATTTTAACTTTTTAATCTTTTTTTTACTACCAAAAAGACTGTTGAATAATCCAGTTTTTTTCTGACTTTTTTCCTCTTGAGTTTTATCCAACATATTATTTCGCAAATCTATTTTCATTTTTTTATTTTAATTTTCTAACTATCTACAAGTCTGCTTGTTTAAAAGTCTAGCTGTCTAATTTAATAATCTAATTTTAGCATATTTACAAAATTGTTACTAACTGTTATGATAGTTTTATTGCATTGTGATGAAAGGAGGCGTGGCAGAGTGGTCGAATGCATCGGTCTTGAAAACCGAAGGGCCTTCACGGGTCCCGGGGGTTCGAATCCCTCCGCCTCCGCATAGATATAGATTAGATATAATAAAAAACCGTTTCGTTACCGAAACGGTTTTTTATTCTCAATTTTTTCACCAATCTTCTTTACAGATTAGTAAGAAAATGAGAAGGAAAAGCAAAATAATAATTTTACTTTTCCCCACCAGTCGTCGCAAATACTACACGACGACTAGCGTGAAAATTAAACCAAGGCAGTTATTTTATTCTGACTTCTTTCAAGTCTATGCAATTCAATTTTAAGCTTATTTTTTTCAACAGGATTCTCTACTCTCTTTATTTTTTTCTTTAATTCAGTGATTTTATCACAATTTTCTGCAAATTCTGATTGTTTCTTCATATTATTAATCCTCTAATAAAAATTACTTTATAAAAATGTCAGCTCATCCATAAGCTAACTTCTCTTTATTCAAAAAAATTCAAACAAAGAGAGATTAACTTACAAAAATAATTAAATATTCTAAATCACAAAAGAAAAGACTAAATTATTCAAAGAACTAAAAAAACCGCATCTCATTTGAGATCGGCTTATGTTTACTTGCAAAAACAAACCGACCTCGTCCCATCAGGACAAACCAATACTTCTTTGAAATACAAATTGTTTTTACAAAATTCAACATCTTTTTAAAAATTTTAAATTAACACCTTCATTATACTCATACCTTACTTTTTGTCAAATCTGATTTCTAATAATCCACTCTCTACAAACTACTAGCTAAAATTAGCTCCAAACAAAACAGCCGAAACCGAAGTCGCCAAATTCAAACTCGAAACATTCTCCATCATCGGAATCGAAATAATTTTATCCACAGATTTCTTAACCCCGTCCGTAATTCCATACCGCTCCGTCCCAAAAACCAAAATAGAATTTTTCGGCAAAACCGTCTCATACATATTTTCACCATCCGCATCACAAGCCACTGTCATTCGCCCTGAAGAAATTTCCTCAAGACTTTTTACTTTAAAAATCGGAATCGCAAAATGCAAACCAGAACCAGATTTAACACAACCCGCATGCCAAGGATTAATTTCCCCACTCACACACAAAGCCGCCACCCCAAACGCCGCTGCCACTCGAACCGTCGCTCCAACATTCTTCGTATCATGTGGATTTTCCAAAAAAACAATCGGTTTATCCTGATCTAAATCCGTAATCTTTTTCTGTTCAGGTTTTTTCACCAAAGAAATCAATTCAGTTCGAATCGGATGCGGAGACAGTTTCGCTAAAAAATCACCATCCACTTCCACAATCAAATCACTCAAAATTTTTGCCTCCCTCTCACTCGCAATTTTCGCCGTCAAAGAAATAACTTTATTTTTATTCGAACAAAAAACATTTTCAAATTTCGCCCCAAAACGATACGCATGTTTAAAAGCATGAATCCCCTCCACGACAACAGAATCCGATTTACCATAACGACAAATCCGAAACCGCTCAATAATATCCTGTTCTTTCATAAAATATTTTAATAATTAAAAAAGTGCTCGCCGCACGGGCTTTTTTTGAAAATAGTTTGCATTTTCATTTTATTATATTTAAAATGAAAATTTTCAAAAAGATTTTTCAAATTTTTATCACAACCTTTTCCTCAATTATAATTAAGAATAAACTTTACCTAATTTAATGTCAATCCTTATTTTTGAATAATTTGTCTGTAAATAAACTTGCATTAAACATTTTCAAAAAAATAAATTTAAAAAATTTTCATCTTTGCAAATACAATAAAAGTAAATTAAAATAAAATATAACAATTTCGATAAATTTTATTCAACACATTAAATCCTTGTTTTTTCCAAAATATTTTTTACTAAAACAAAATGTGTGATAAAATAAAAGTAGTAATTTTTAAATAAAAAGTTTATGAAACATAAAGATCAACGAGTGGCCGTTTTGGTGGACATTCAAAATTTATATTACAGTGCGAAAGTTTTGTATAAAAAAAAGGTGAATTATAAGAATTTGTTGACTGAATCTGTGGGGAATCGAAAATTAATTCGTTCAATCGGTTATGGCATTGCAACTGAAGAAGCGTCAGAAGATAAATTTTTTGATGCTTTGGAGAAAGCTGGTTACGAAGTGAAAACTAAAGATTTACAGATTTTTCCAGGTGGGCAGAAGAAAGGTGATTGGGATGTTGGGGTGGCAGTAGATGCAATTAAATTGTCAAAACATGTAGATGTGATTATTTTGGCGTCTGGTGATGGTGATTATATTCCTTTAGTGGAGTATTTGCAGGCAACGACTGGATGTAGGGTTGAGGGTGTTTCTTTTGGGGAATCGACGAGCATGCGTTTGATTGAGTCTCTGGATGATTTTTTGAACTTGTCAGATGATAAGGGAAAGTTTTTGATTCGGTAGAAAATAAAAATATGAAAGAATTTTTTATAAAAAACAAAACGGTTTTAATAATAACTATTGGTGGTGGAATTATTGTTGGAATAGCACTTTTAATTTTTACTGATTTTTATAATTTTATAAAAAAGTTAGATTGGAATAAAAGTACAGACATTCAATTATGGATTTTAATTTTGAACATTTTAATTTTAAGTGTCTCTATTATTTTCAATTTTTATTATAAAAAACAAATTAAAGAACTTAAAAAAACATTGAAAGATCTAGAAGATAAATTTTCAAAAAATAATCCTGAAAAATGGGAGGGAGATTTTGTAGAATTTACATATTTAAAGTTTTTTGACCAATTTGAAAATATTATACGATGGGTTAATGGGGATTGTTTTGATTTTGAAGTACATTATAAGTATCGCTCACAAATAATTGATTATTGTATTGCTTATGAAATTATAATAATAGGTGAAATCGAAGAGTTTGACCATGCTGAGGGATTTTCTTTTGGCATGAATAAAAAATTAAAATTTACTAAAAAAGGAAAGTTTTTTTCTAAAGAATTTTTAAAAAGTAAAACATCTCCTTTATAGAGATGTTTTATTTTTTTATTCACTATCAGGAAAAAAGTAATTTTTTCCATATTTGTGATTTATCCAACTATCAGCACTGGGATGTTTTAAATGATCTTCTTCGCCGTCTTTTAATAAATCATTCTCAATATTATTCTTCTCAATTATTTTTAATATTTCTCTAACATCACGATTATTTTTATAATAAACGGCATCTTTTATACTGTTTTGTAGGGTTCTTGCTTTAGAATTAGCAAGAGCAACTTCTAAAAGTTCAGAATAATCTTCATCGGTTAGTAAAATAAGATTTTTTAATTTTTCAAAATCTTTTTCACTTAAATTATTTTTAATAATTCTTCTTGCGTTATGAATATCTGTTTGTGATAAAATATTATTTTTTAGTAAGAATTTTTCATAATAGCTTAATGAAGTAACAACATGTGATAGTAATAATTCATTTTTATTAACTTTTTCCTGTAAGCTTTTAAAACTAAAAAATAATATAATTACAATTATTATCAAAATATACTCCATAAGTTTTTTTTATTGAATTTTTTAAATGCGGAGAGTGAGGGATTCGAACCCTCGGATCGGTTTGACCCGATCAACACATTAGCAGTGTGCCCCATTCGACCACTCTGGCAACTCTCCAAAAATATTCAAAATATTTTCACTCTGGCAGTATATCACTTAATTTTATTTGAATCAAGACCCAACTTTTTTGACTTTCACAAAAAAATATGCTATAATAAAGTCATCGGGTGAGTAAATAGATCTCTTTTAAGAGCTATTTGCTCTTTTTTTATTTAAAAACAAAAATAAAATGTATCAAACACTCACTTTTACAGCAAACAAAAGCACTCAAAGCCATAGTTCAGAAGCAGAATCAAACGGCTTTACAGAAATAAAAAAACTTATCACTTCTTTTTTTCGTAAAAAAATAGTTTTATTTGGCTTAATAATGCTACCAGTTGGCTCAGCTGGTGCTGGCATTAGCTTATACATAGATGAGGATTCCAATTCAAATTTTTCCAAGCCTGTTATTTTAAACGAAACAGTTATCAACTTAGAAAAAGAAATTTCTTTAGAATTTTCCAAACCGATTGCTGAAGTAGAAAAATATGAAGAAAAAATTGCCATTTTCCCAAAAGAAAACCTTGTCTTTACTTGGGATCTTGAAAAAACACATTTAAAAATTACCCCTGCCGATATTTGGCAACCTGAAACAGAATACACTTTGTCAGTTCCTAAATTAAATTTCAAAGAAAATACTCCCTCTTACCTATTTTTATTTGAAACATTATCTTACCCCAAAATAATAAAAACTACTCCAGCCGAGGGCGAGCAAGGATTTGTTTTTGATGAAAATAATAAAATTTCTATACAATTTAACAAAAATATTGATGATTTTGACATACAAGTAGTGTCTCGACCTTTTATTGAAGTTGAGCAAGAATATAATTCAGAAACTCAAACTTTAGTAATTACCCCATTAGAAAATGTAAAACATTTTGGTTCTCATACAATCACTATATTCGTAAAACATAAAAAACAAAAACAGCGTGGTTTTTTCCCAATAGGTGCCTTGACTTTTAGTACTCTTTTACCTACTCCTGAAGAGTGGCCTGAAAAATATGCCGAGAGATTATTAATTGCTCGTCAATCTACTGTTGCAAAAAATAAAAAAGGTAAATATATAGATGTAAATTTAGAAGCACAAATAACTACTTTGTTTGAAAATGGAAAATTTGTTGAGAGCTTTATAAATTCGACTGGTGCTGCTGACACTCCAACTCCAACTGGAACTTATCAAGTGTATAATAAACATCCTTATGCTTTGTCTAATATGTTTCAAGTTTATATGCCTTACTGGATGGCTTTTACTTCTGATGGTAAATATGGTTTTCATGATCTTCCTGTTTGGCCTGAGGGTCATACTGATATGCCAGAGGGAGGTAAAGAAAGTATTAAAAGTATTGGCTCCCCTGTTGGTCCGGGATGTGTTCGTCATAATGCTCAGGATTCTCAAAAGATGTACGAATGGGCAGATGTTGGAACTAAAGTTGTTATTTATTAGAAATTTGAAAGTTAAATATCATTAACACACCCTAAAAGAGTGTATATAGTATGCGGACCTTCATTACTTCCTCTTGAACTAATTTTAGCTATTTCTCCTAAATCAACTACTAAGCCTAATTTATCATAACAATATTCACGATTATCATTCAGCTCCATTGAATAATGTTTCCCAATCGATTCATAATATCCATCATCACCAGTTCTACCTACCACTTCAACAATACCATTTTCAATATTTATTTTATATAAACTACCATAACTGCCATCAATAATACCTTTTTTACCCATACTATTTAGAAAATACAAAGACTTTTTAGATTTATCATAACTTCCTAAAGTAACAATACCAGTTAAACTAGGATTTAGCTCTTCACTTTTAATATCACTAGCAATAAATTTATTGAAGCCAGTAGACATGTCAATATATTGCAAAATACAATCAGATTTCACATTTTCTCCACAGCTTCCCGATAAATAGAAAAGCTTACCATCCTCGATTAACATATCAGTGACTTTACCATTATAATCTCTTTTTATTATTAATCGCCAACTTTTATCAACTAAACTCAATTCTGCCACCCCTCCACTTTTAGTTCTATAAAATACCTTTTTATTCTCTGGCTCAAATAAATAACCATTCCCCGTTTCTCCCAATTCATATATTTTTTCTATATTATTATCCTCAGGATCAAAAGAATAAATATTTGTATGATATTCTGTACAGTTATTGATGTTATTAAAAAAATAACAGTGATCTTTCAGAAACAAAATTTTCTTACTTTTTTTCTTTTTAATTGTATCTTTTTTACTTAAAGTATTATCTATTGTTTTTTCTTCCTTTTCTTCAGATTTTTCAGACTCCTTAAATTCTTTAGGCTCAATATCTTTTTCTAAACTACTTAAATTTTGAGCTTCTTTAAACTCTTCAATAGATTCTTTCTCATTCTCAACCTCTTCAAATTCAGCTATTTCTTCTTCAACTATTTTTTCCTCAACATCTACTATTTCATCAATAACCACCTCTTTTTGAATATCATTCTTTTCTTTTTTATTAAAAATAAACATTACTACAATAATCACAAGCACAAAAATTATACCAACTGCAATAGCTATTTTTTCTATAACTAAATTTTTCATAAAAGTATTATTTATTATTAACTTATAAATAATATTTTAAATTAAAACTTAAACTTAGTCAAACCAAATTTACAAAGCAACATTAAGTCTCTCTTTTACTTTTATTTAATTTAAAAAACTGTTACACTATAGAAAAATAAACAAAAAAAATCTATGGTCAAAGTAACCCAAACAACACAAAAATCACAACCTCTCCACGAAGAAGAAACTCGACGAGAAATAGAAATGCTTCAAGAAAAAGGATCTGAGGAATATGCCTCTCGAATAGCCAGAAAATTAAGTTTGGGTTATGCAGATTTACACCTACTGCCAATAAATAGTGATGACGTATCTTTAATAAAACAAGAACTTTCTGAAAAATACAATCTAGTCATTTTTTTCCGAGCTGGAAATTTAATAAGAATAGGAACAACCGATCCGTTGAACAGCGATACTTTAGAATTTCTAAATGAATTAAGTGAAACAAATAATTGGGAAATTAGATTGTATGTAATTTCACCATCATCTTTAGAACAAGCCTTAAAACAATATCGAGGGGCTTATTTTATCGATTCAATAGACGTGATGCGTTTAATGTTGACTGGCGAAGAGTTAGAAAATTTTAACACAGGAATTGGAAAACTGTTGGATTTGAAAAATAAAATTGATTCAATGCCGACCACTGAGCTTTTACATATTCTTTTTTCTGCGGCAGTAAAATTGAATGCCAGCGACATTCATCTTGAGCCACAAAAAGAGGGTGTGCGATTACGTTACAGAATTGATGGTGTTTTACAAGATATTGTTAATTTTCCACACAAAACTTATAAATTAGCTCTTTCTCGGATTAAATTAATGAGCGGAATGAAAATCAATATTAAAAGAGAAGCACAAGATGGACACTTTTCTTTTAGCGTTAATAAAACTCGTTCCATTGATGTCAGAGTCAGTAGTATTCCAGGGAAAAAATTTGAAGGAATTGTGATGCGTCTTTTAGATAACGAAAGTATCAATGTTCAAATGTCAGAATTAGGCTTGATTGGAAAAGCGGCGGAGGATGTTCAAAATAATATTAGTAAAAATACTGGAATGATTTTAACGACAGGACCAACTGGCTCTGGTAAAACTACTACTCTTTACACTTTAGTAAATCATATCAAAACTCCTAAAACAAAAATAATTACGATTGAAGATCCGATTGAATATGAGATTGAAGGAATTTCTCAAACTGAAGTCTCTAAAGATAAAAATTATACTTTTGCCAAGGGTTTACGTGCCATCGTTCGTCAAGATCCTGATATTATTTTAGTTGGTGAAATTCGTGATGATGAAACGGCTAACATTGCTATCAATGCTGCCTTGACAGGACATTTAGTTTTATCAACTTTACACACTAATAATGCTCCAGCCACTGTTTCTCGACTTTTAGAATTAGGAGTTAAGCCAACTTTAATTCCCGCCGCTACCAATATTTTTATGGCACAAAGATTAGTTCGAAAATTGTGTGGTTGCAAAGAGAGATATGAACCTGCTCAAGAAACAATTGAAACTTTATTGCAAATGTTGACTTTAGTTTCTCCAAAAGCAAAAGTGAAAATCCCAAAAACCGTTTCCCATCTTTATAAACCAAGAGGTTGTAAAAAATGTAATCAAACTGGCTACAAAGGACGGATTGGAATTTTTGAAGTTCTCACCATGAGCGAAAATATTGAAAAATTGATTTTAAATATGGAAAGTGAAACAGCAATTATGAAAACGGCAATTGAGGAAGGCTTTGTTACTATGACACAAGATGGTGTATTAAAAGCAATTGACGGCGTTACTTCAATGGAAGAAATTTTTAGAGTTACGTCAGAAAGTGATTTAATTAAAAGTCTTTACGATGATTTAATGTTTCAAACTCTTTCTCGTGGAGTTTTCGTCGATATTGAAAAACAGAAAATGTCGCAAGAGCTTTCTCACGGTAAAAATGTTATTAATGAAAGTATAAATAAAGCCAACGATCAAGATATGCTACCTCTCATTTTTGCTTACGGAAAATTTTTGAGAGCCAGTGATATTCACATTGAACCACAAGAAGAAAAAGTTTTTATCAGAATGAGAGTTGATGGCGTGTTACAAAATATAGCTGAAATACCTTTAATTAATTATCCTCCGCTACTTGGAAAAATAAAAGAATTGAGTAATATTCCCACTACAGTTCGACAAGGCGTTTCCGATAGTCGCTTCCGAGTTCTTTATGAAGTGGAAAATGAAATGAAAGATTTTAAAATGGATGTTCGTGTTTCTATAATCGCTGGAGGCTTTGGTGAAACGGTTGTGTTGCGTTTGTTGAATAGAGAAACTGTAGAATTAAATATTAATGTCTTGGGAATTCGTCCGTACAATTTAAATAAAATAATTAAAGAAGTAAAAAAACCTCATGGAATTATTTTGAACACTGGACCAACTGGTTCTGGAAAAACTACCACTCTTTACAGTCTGTTAAAAGAAATTCAAAGTCCTGAAGTTAAAATTATAACTATTGAAGATCCGATTGAATATCAGTTGGATGGAATTTTGCAAACTCAAATTGATCAGGAATCTGGCTACACTTTTTCTTCTGCTTTACGTTCACTTCTTCGTCAGGATCCCGATATAATGTTGGTTGGTGAAATTCGTGACAATGAAACGGCTGAAACGGCTGTAAATGCTGCTTTGACGGGACATTTATTAATTTCTTCACTTCACACGAATGATGCAATTGGTGCAATTCAAAGATTGTTAAATTTAGGAATTAGTACGGATGATATTACTACTTCTGTAAATGCTTTTGTCGCTCAAAGATTGGTGCGTAAACTTTGCGATTGTAAAAAGAAAGTAAAAATAACAGAAGAACAAAAAAATATTATTTCAAAAATTATTGAAAATATTACTCCAAAAATTGATTTTCCAATTCCTGAAATGAATTATTTATACGAAAAGGTTGGTTGTGAGAAATGTAATGAAATTGGTTATAAAAGTAGAACGGTAATTAGTGAAATTTTGGTGATAGACGATGATTTGCGTTTAGTGATTTCGCATGGTGAACTGGCTTCTGAAATTAAAAAGAAAGCGATTGAAAATGGTATGTTAACGATAAAACAGGATGGTGTTTTGAAGGCGTTGGAAGGTGTTACGACTTTTGATGAAGTTAAAAGAGTTACAGATTTGTAATATTTCAGAAAATTTGCAAATAAAAACCACTTCTCAACTTAGAAGTGGTTTTTATTATCCATACATTATCATTGACTCTCATTTCTTCTTTTATCTAAACCTGGCTTAAAAAACATACTATAACAATATTTACTACCATCGCCCCCATCAAAACCAATCTTATTAAGATTTGAATTGCTTAATCTAAATTCATACCCACTTCTTGTTTCATACACGTATTCCATTTTATCAGAAGTTTCTGGTAAAAGATTTTTTTCAACAGACATTTTATATAAAAATTTTCTAAGTTCAAGTTCAAGTCTTTCTTGAAAATGCTCATCACTAGCAATAGGAGACTTAATCATTTTCCTCCCAATTTTTCTAGGAGCATTTAATCTACTTACTATATCATTAATATCATCTGAATTTAATTCAATTCCTTCAAAATAAATATCTGAACCCTCTCTATTAATAAAAATATCTTTAGATATTTTTTTAGCCTCATCATCTAATTTTTTCAAAAAATCTAGCTGTTCTTGATTTTCACTAACTGGTTTAATTTTTGCATCCCATATACTATCTATTTCCTCTTCTTTTAATTTAAAATAAAGATTCATGGGATCATTATATATTTCAACATCTGGATGATTTCTCTTTCCTCTATTCATTGATCTCAAAGAGCCTATCATTTTACTATACTCCTCCAATGAAGCTTGGTAATTATCAAATAAAACTATAGACTTAGTAACAGAACCTTCTTCTGTTTCAATAAAGCCCCAATTACCTTCAGAATTATAATACTCCCAATCATCTAAATTACCGTCTTTATCAAAAACAGGCACTTCTTCCTCAATATTATAGTCTAATTGTTCTCCCTCTTGATGAGTCTCAATTCCCTCATCAATCTCTTTTTTAACTTCTCGTGGCGAAACAGACACACTCATACTGTTACCCTCAAATCTATTTCTCATAATATTTTTATTTTAATAAATTATATTTACATTTTACCCCCCCTCATAATTTGTCAACTTGAAAAACAAAAAAACAACTTTAAAGTAAAGTCGTTTTTCAAAAAATAACAATTTCAGGGCTGTAGACAAACTCAATGATCAATGATGCAAATGAGGCAGAAGAAATGTCGAGGAATAACACAGCCGAAACCACCTTACCCAATCTGGACGAAAACTTCCAATATTTAGGCCAAAAGATAGAGAAGCCCAAACATGCCCACAGCCCTGAAATTACTATAATTCTTTAGAACTTAAAATATTTAATATTTCAAAAATTCCTAAAGAAATTTAACAAATTTTTAATGTAACTCCAAATACTATCACAGTTTTGAAATCGTGTCAAGTGGTGTTATACTGAAAGAATAAAAGTGTATTGTGAGTACAATAATCCCAATAAGTTTTTTTAAAATTTCCTGTCATTCTGAACGGATTTATTTTTTCTTTAAAAAAATAAAGGAATGAAGAATCCCCCACAGAAAATCACGAGAGTTTTAAATTACTATGGTTTCAAAAAAGCCCGTGCGACGAGCACTATTATTTTTTGAAAGAATAAAAAAAGTTTGATTTATAAATCTAAATACATTACAATACAACATTTTTACAAATCTAATTGTCTAAATATCTACCAATTTACTCGTCTAAATTTAATCAAATGATCGAAAAAGAAAGCGACAAACCTGTAAATAACGAAAAAGAAAAAATCACCGAAACAAAAGAATTGCCTTTTGAATTAACTTTACGACCACAAAAACTAGATGAATATGTTGGACAAGAAAAAATAAAAAAACAATTACGAATATTTCTCGGGGCTGCAAAAAAAAGAGGTGATTCCTTAGAACACATCTTACTTTACGGACCTCCCGGTTTAGGAAAAACAACTTTGGCGAATATTATTGCCAAAGAAATGAATGTGAATATAAAAACTACCTCTGGTCCAGCGATTGAACGAGTTGGCGATTTAGGTTCAATTTTAACTAATTTGCAAGACGGCGACGTTCTTTTTATTGATGAAATTCATCGCTTGAATAAATCTGTCGAAGAAGTTCTCTACCCTGCCATGGAAGATCACAAACTGGATTTAGTGGTAGGGAAAGGACCGAGTGCTCAAGCCTTACAAATTGATTTGCCGAAATTTACATTGATCGGAGCAACAACGAGAATGGGATCGCTGACTGGACCATTGCGAGATCGATTTGGAGTAATTCACCGACTGGAATTTTACGGGGAAGATAATATTCAAGAAATTATTACTCGAAATGCGACAATTTTAAATTGTCAAATAACTACAGAAGGTTCTCAAAAATTAGCAAGGTCTGCCCGACAAACTCCTCGAATTGCCAACCGACTTTTGAAAAGAGCAAGAGATTGGTCAGAAGTTCATGATAATGAAAATATTGATGATTTTGTTGCTGAGAAAACTTTAGATATGTTAGATGTTGATGAAAAGGGATTAGAGTCTACTGATCGTGCTTTTTTACAATTAATTATTGAAAAGTTTAAAGGTGGCCCAGTTGGAATTCAGACGATTGCCAATGCTCTTTCTGAGGAAGTACAAACGATTGAGGATGTTTATGAACCGTTTTTGATGCAATTGGGTTTGATTACTCGTTCGCCTCGTGGTAGGATTGTTACGGAATTGGGTTATGAACATATTAAGAAATTGAATAAGTAAACAATTTTAAATTTGTAAAAACGTAGCACCGCTACGTTTAAAATAAATTAAGAAAAATAACTTAATAAAAATTTAATAATAAAGGCAAAAAATGATAATAATTCTAAGTATAATTCATTTCTTTTTCATCATAGGAATTCTAACAGTAGGATTCCTCGCCACTTTCCATTTAAAAAAATATTCCATCAATCCCCGACTAACCAGTCCAATGATAATCATTTTTTTCATCATCACAACCGCTTTAATAATTACCAATGTTTACTTTTTCATTCAACTTCCATTTAATAACTTTTTGCCGTCCAATCTTTATTATTAGTAAAAAATGTAACTTTTTATTTAAATAAAAAAATATTTTTATAAAAATTTAAAAAAATTATGAAACCTCTAGACTTTTATTTCTCAAATCAACATGAAAATGAACAGGTTCTTCACGTTTTTCATCGACATTGGTTTGACATTTTAAAACAATATTTTCCAATTATCATTTTGCTAATAATTATGTTAGGTGGTTTAATTTTAAATCCTTATATTTTTAGCAATTTTACTAACGAAAATTCTATTACCCTATTTTATTTTACACAAACTTTATTGTTGCTAATAATTTGGATATACAGCTTTATAATTTGGTTTGACTATTATTTAGATGTTTGGATTATCACCAATCAACGAGTAATTAATGTTGAACAAAAAGGTTTATTTTCCCGTCATGTGAGTGAGTTAAGGTTCTTGCAAATTCAAGATATTTCAACTAATATTAGTGGGTTCATTCCTACTATTTTGAATTACGGACATGTCCACATTCAAACTGCCGCTCAGCAATCAAATTTCATGTTTCGTTCTGTTCCTAATCCTTATGCGATAAAAGCGACATTAATTTCCTTGCAACATAAAAGCCAACGTAAGACTTTTCACAAGAAAAAGAAATTCAATCCTGAAGATATTAAAAATGGTCAAACGCAAAAATAATTCTAGAAACAAAAATATAAATTTCAAAAAACATTCTTTCAAAAGGATGTTTTCGCTTTGTTTTATTTTTTATTTGCTTTTATTTAACACAAATTATTTTTCGATAAAAGTTTCTGCTGAAAAAGAAATTGATTATTCTGAAACTAAAATTAGAATTAATGAAATTTTGCCAAATCCCGACGGCAAAGATTCTGGAAATGAATTTATTGAGATTTACATTGAAAGTAAAATTGATTTAACAAATTTAAAATTAAGTTATAGAAAATTATTAAAAGATAACCCTTCAAATATTTGGAGTTTAAATGATTTCGAAATTGAGGATAAATATATATTAATCAACCCTTCTAATCTTATAAATTCAGGAGCTGAAATAATTTTATATTATAATCATGACGATGATAATAAAGATATAATATCTCAATTTAAATACACTTCTGCTACTAGCGGTCAATCTTGGAATTATGATAAAAATAATTGGTACGAAGAAACTCCAACGCCGAACGAAAAAAATAATGACAATCCTGAAAAAAAAGATTACTCTGAAACTAAAATTAGAATTAATGAAATTTTAGCAAATCCGAATGATGGCGATTCTGAATTTATAGAACTTTATAATTATGGAGATAAAGAAATTGATTTAACAAATTGGATTTTAAAAGATGAAACTAAGAGTAAATTAAAATTCAATAATGTAAAAATAAAATCTGGAAAAAAAATTGCTTTTTCAAAAGGTGATGATTTTTCTTTTGCTTTAAATAATTCTGGCGGTGAAACAGTTTATTTAATCGCTCCAAATGAAAAAATATTCTTAGAAAAAAGTTATACGACTTCAACAAAAGGCATTTCTTGGAATTACGATAAAAACAACTGGTACGAAGCAACTCCAACACCAAACGATAAAAACACAGAAAACCCAACTACAAAAAAATATCCCAAAATAATTATCAATGAAGTTTTACCAAATCCAAACGGAACTGACACTGAAAACGAATTTATCGAACTCTATAATCCCAACGATGAAACCGTAGATTTAACTGGTTGGATTTTAAAAGACAATTCATCCACAAAAAAAGTTTTAGAAAATATCGAAATAAAACCTTTTGAATATTTAATTTTATACCAGAAAAAAGATTTTTCCTTTTCGTTAAATAATGATACTGACACAATTTATTTAAAAACACCAAATCCGAACATTGAAACAATTTTTACTTACGAAAATCCAATTGAGAGTTTCTCGATGAATTTTGATAAGTCAAAAAATTATTCTGCCGAGCCAACGCCGAACGAAAAAAATAATGAAAATCCTTTGACTAAAAAACATCCTGACTTACAACTTTCCGAAATTTTACCCAATCCAATTGGCGAAGAAAAAACTGATGAATTTATCGAAATTTATAATCCAAATAATTTTGAAATTAATTTAGAAAACTGGATGATAAAAGATTCCTCAAAAACTGGAAATTATACTTTTACAGAAAATCAAAAAATTTCAGCTAATTCATATTTCACAATTTATCGAAAAACTTTTGATTTCGCTTTAAATAATTCTGGTGGCGAAACCGTAACTTTAACCGCCCCCAATCAAAAAATAAAATCAGAAATAAGTTACAAAAGTGCCAGAGAAAATATTTCTTATAATTTTAATTTAGATGAAAAAAATTGGCGGTGGAGCAAATTTTTAACACCGAACGCAAAAAATAAATTTAACAATTTACCAGAAATCAAAAAGTTTTCCGTTGATGAAAATAGTTACAAAAATACTTATGCCAATTTTAAAGTAGAAGTTTTTGACATTGACGACGAAGAATTGAAAATTCGTTGGGATTTCGGCGATGGACGAAAAAGTTACAAAGCCGAAACTAAACATAAATATATAGAAACTGGAATTTATCACGGAAGTTTGCATGTTCAAGACGGGAGTGAAGAAGTTATGAAAAATTTTACCATTGAAGTGAAAAAATATCCAAAATACAAAATTGAAATTATAAAAATCGTTCCAAATCCAAAAGGAAAAGATAGCGGAAATGAATATTTAGTTATTGAAAATAAATCAAAAGAAAAAATAAATTTGGAGGGCTGGAGCATTGCCACTGGATCGAAAAAAGATAAATTAACCAATCATCCAATCAAAAAAAGTTTAAAAATAGGAAAAGGAAAAAGCGAAAAAATCACTCGAGAATATTCCGCCATTTCCCTGCCGAACAAAAAAGGTTTTATCGAGTTGCGACAACCTGATGGAAAAGTGATTGATAAAGTTTCTTACGAAAAAGAAAAGATTAAAAATGATGAATCTTACGAAAAAATAAATAGCGAATGGCAATGGATTTTAAATGGCGGTGAAAATGATTTGAATGATCCTGAAGTGCAAAAAATAATTGCTCAAGCCTTGGCGAATGAAAAAGGTTTTCAAGATGAATTATTTATGCAATCGGTTGCTATGAATTTAGTGAATAAAAATAAAAATATTGATAATAAAAAAGAGATTTCTATAAAAAGTAAAAACTCGTTTGGTAATTTTTTGGAAAAGATTAATTTGTTGTTAAATAAAAATTTTTTGCCTTTTGAAAATATTAAAAATACTTTAGCTAATGTTTTTAAAGAAAATTATTTAGCTTGGTTTAAAAATAAAGCTCTCGCTTTTATATTTATAGAAAATAGAAATTTTACTTTTACTAAAATTGATTTTGGAATTGTAAAATTTGTTTAAATAAAAAATAAAGCGAGTTCTCACAATGCAATATAAGTTCCCACTAAATATATTAACCTTGGATCAGTGGTTTATTCAACGTTACCGTCCTACTAACAGTACACTTCATGTTTTTAACACCAAAATCACCACTGGGATTAGTAATAACAACCTTAAACACAGTACTACAACTGCTACAAATTAAGCTATTATCACCATTAGTAAAGTCGCCTTTTTCATTTCTGGTTAAATGAACTTCGAGCATCACTCCGCATGGACAAGTACCTTCAAAATTTTTTACAATTACTACTGCCATTTTCTATACCCTCAAAGTTAAATTAATAAAGTAAGAAGTTCAAAACTTCGAGCTTCCACCAAAAACTATATAAAACTACGACATTTCCTCAGGAGGTGGTGCTCCGACCTCCTTCCTTATCTACAGAATCTCTTCTACAGATAAACCGTAATTATTCATCAGTCTTTGTGGCCAATATCCGTTTTTCTCAAACAAAGCAACTAGATCTTTCTTATATTGCTCTATTTTTTCTTCCTTACTCATGGCAATTTTTCTCCTTTGGAACTATTTCAAAATTTCTCCACCGCTCCATTAGTAGAGAAATTACAATTTATCAGAAGAATAAAAAGAAGTCAAGTGAAAATTTTTTTAAATTCAAAATACCAAATTCTTAAAAAGCCAGTTACAAGTTACTAATTACCAGTTACTAATTTAAAAAGATGACAAAATCAAAAAAAATCACTACAATATAAATACAAATAATCACTTAAAAATAAATCACATGTCAGGACACAATAAATGGTCAGGAATCAAACACCGCAAAGAAGCCCAAGACTCCAAACGCTCAAAAATATTCTCCCGCCTCGCCAAAGCAATCATAATTTCCGTCCAAAGCGGAGGCAATGACATCGAAAAAAACTCCACCTTAAAAATCGCCATCGAACAAGCCAAAAAAGCCAATATGCCAAAAGACAACATCAACCGAGCAATAAAAAGAGGATTGGGACAAAGCGGTGAAGGAAAAATCGAGGAAGTATTTTATGAAGCCTACTTCCCCACCAACACCGACGAAATGATCGCCATGATGATTCTCTGTGCCACTGATAATATAAACAGAACAGTCAGCGAAATAAAATCTTTGTTGAAAAAAAATAGTGGAAAATTTGTACCCAACGGAAGCGTCAGTTTTCAGTTCGAAGAAGTCGGACAATTCATTTTAGAAACTGAAAAATCCGATAATTTTGATTTTATTGAATTAGCTATAATCGAAGCAGGTGCAAAAGATTTAGAAAAAGTCAGTGAAAAAGAAATACTTGTAATTACTGAAAAAATTAATGTGCAAAAAGTCTATAAAAAGCTTGAGAAAGATGGTTTTCAAGTCAAAGATTTAAAAATAAATTATATTTCAAAACAACCGATTATCATTGACAAAGAGACAAAAATGGAGTATAATAAACTTTTTGAGATCATCGACAGTCAAGATGATGTTCAAGAAATTTTTGACAACGTGGAATAGATAATTAACTCATTAGATGATTAGAAAACTAGACTTTTTGAAAAAAGAGAAGAGAAAAGTTTGTCGTTCTAAATAAAAATTATCACAAATCTATTATGTGTCATCACCCAATCAAGCTGAGTGCAGATCCTCTCTGTCTTGTCATCCTGAAAAATTATTTCATTTTTTATAAGGATCTCGGAAGAACATTGTACTTAATGTTTTCTTAAATATTAAAGTTTAAGATTCCGGATAAATTTTTGATTTTTTTCAAAAATAAAAAATTTTCCGGAATGACATGTCTGAATGATAAAACTGGAGGATTTAAAAATTTGTAGGGGTTTAAAATTTTAAACCCAAAAAGCCCGTGCGGCGAGCACAATTTAATTTTTCGAAAATATGAAAAACAAAATCAAAGTTCTTGGAATTGACCCAGGGACCGCAATCGTTGGTTGGGGAATTTTAGAACAACAAGACAATTCTAAAGAAATAAAAACAATCGATTACGGACAAATAACCACTTCTGCTGATTTACCAAATCCTGAACGTTTAAATTTAATCGGCGAAGATTTAAAAGAATTAATCAAAGAATACAAACCTGATGAAGTTGCTGTTGAAGAATTATTTTATTTTAAAAACAAAAAAACAGTCATCACAGTTGCTCAAGCTCGAGGTGTAATATTATATATTTGCAAAAACAAAAAATTACCAATCGGCGAATATACACCTCTACAAATAAAACAAGCCTTGACCGGATACGGAAGAGCTGACAAAAAACAAATGCAATTAATGATAAAAAATGTGCTAAAATTAAAAGAGATTCCGAAACCAGATGATGCTGCCGACGCTTTAGCGGTTAGCTTTTGTCATTTAAATTCACGTCTTTACCAACAGAAACTTAATTCATAAAAAAATTCACAATGGAAAATTTATTCACTAACATCCATCCTTGGATCAATCTTTTTTTTATCCAATCAGGAGTACCTTTAAACACTGTTATTTTATTACTTCTCTTTCCATTAATTGCTACTATCGTGGTTATTTTAAGACAAGTCCTTGGAATTAAAGCTTTTGGAGTTTACACGCCAACAATTATTACTGTCTCTTTTATTAAAATTGCGGAAAATAATTTTTGGGATTTGAAATATGCCATTGCAATTTATGTAATTGTTTTAGCAACAGGAATGCTCATGCGTTATGTTTTGAAAAAAATGCGTCTTCTTTATTTACCTAGAGTAGCAATAATGATAACCGTCGTATCATTCACCACACTTATTTTATTGGCCGTCGCAGGACATTTCAATCGCACAGGATTTGCCTCCGCTTCAATATTTGCTATTTTAATCATAATCACTTTGGTAGAAAAATTTGTCGCCGTTCAAATCGAAAAAGGAACAAAAACCGCTTCAATTTTAGCTTTAGAAACTTTGATTATTGCTTTGGTCGGATACATTTTAATGAGCTACCGAACATCTGTTGGACACAATATTATAAGTTTTGTATTAGCTTATCCATTCGTAATTTTACTAATTTTGCCTTTTAACGTTTTTATTGGTAAATGGACTGGATTAAGATTAAATGAATATTTTCGTTTTCGCGAAGTGTTGAAAAGAATAAAAGAATAGTTTGAAAATTTTGAATTACAAATTTTGAATTTTGATTGAAATTTTAATTTTTAAATAATTAATTAGTTTAATTTTGTAGATTGAATCTAAAAGTTTAATTAAGTTTTAAGTTTTAAATTATTTTCAAAAAATTTTTTTGTGCTCGCCGCACGGGCTTTTCTGAAACAAGGGGTCATGACCCCTTGTTGAAATTCTGAAAGTTTACTGTCATTCTGAACATAATAAATTTTTTGTAAAAAAATTTATGAAGTGAAGAATCCCCTGCGGAAAAATATTAAACTTTGAAATTAGTAAAGTGAAAATATCAGAAAAACTTATTGAGATTTTTTATTCCTTTATTTTTTTGTTAGAAAAAATAAATCCGTTCAGAATGACTGGCTGTACTTTTTGAAAAATATTAATTTATAAATTTCTAATTGAAATTTGAAACGTAGCAGTACTACGTTTCTACGAGTCTAATTGTCTAAAATACTAAAAATCTAAATATTATGTTTAATATACTCAAAGCTGGAAAAAATATTTTAGGAATGAATGCTCGAAATTTAACCTACATTCGACCTAATAATCTCAAAGGAGCCAAAAGGCTGGCCGATGATAAAATCCGTTCCAAAAAACTTTTGAAAAAAAATAATATCCCCGTTCCAAAATTAATTGCCCAAATTTCCTCTCATAAAACTTTGGAAAATTTTGATTGGAGTATTTTACCACCAAGTTTTGTTTTAAAACCGAACAGTGGATTAGGTGGTTCTGGAATTCTAGTAGTTTACGCCAGAAAAAAAGGCTTTGACGATCGATGGATAAAAGCTGATGGGAAAATTGTAACTGTACAGGATTTAACTGATCACATTCGCAATATTCTCGATGGCGGTTTTTCAATTTCCAACAGTCCTGACATTGCCTTTTTTGAAGAAAGATTGCAAATTATAAAAGATTTTAAACCGTACGCTTATAAAGGAATACCTGACATTCGAGTAATTGTTTATAATAAAGTTCCTGTGATGGCAATGCTCCGTATTCCCACCAGAGAGTCTGGCGGCAAAGCTAATTTGCAACAAGGCGGGATTGGGATTGGAATTGATATGGCAAAAGGTGTTACAACGACTGCCGTTCAGGGAAAAGGAAAAATTGTTGAATATGTTCCTAAATCAAGATTGATGTTGTCAGGTATTAAAATTCCTTATTGGAATGAAATTTTAACTTTGGCAGTAAAAGCTCAAGTCGTTTCTAAACTAGGATTTTTAGGATCTGACATTGCTGTTGATAAAAATCTTGGACCTGTTTTTTTTGAATTAAATGCCCGACCGGGTTTATCTATTCAAGTTGCCAATATGACTGGATTAAAAAAGAGATTGGAACGAGTGGCTGGTTTGAAAATTAAAAGCATTGCTCGAGGAGTGGCTGTTGGTAAAAATTTGTTTGGTGGTGAGATTGAGGAGGAACTGGAAAGTACTTCTGGTAAGCGTGTGATTGGTTCGGTGGAAAAGGTTAAATTGATTGGAAAGGCTGGACAAGAAGTGGTAATTGAGGCTAAAATAGATACGGGTGCTTATTCTAGTTCAATTGATCGGAAAATTGCGATTGATTTGGGATTTGGGAAGACTTTGGAGGAATTTGATAAAATTGATTTATCTGAATTTGATTTAAAACCTGAAAAAGAATCTTTGATTAAGAAAGATTTTTTATTGAAATATAAAGATTTGATTCCTGATTTGGATAATGTGGCAGTTGTTTTTTCTTCTAGTGGTTCTTCTATTCGTCCTGTTGTTAAGGTTAGGTTTGTTATGGATAAGAAGGTTGTTATTGCTAGGGTGAATATTGTTGATCGGGGTGATTTGAAATATGGGATGATTGTTGGCAAAAGGGATTTGTCGAATTTTTTAATTGATATTAGTAAATAAACTTTTACAAATATTTTCAAATTTTAATAATAAAAATATATATGAAAACAATATTAATTTTATTTAGCGGAAACTCTACAAAATCACCTCAAAGTGGCAAAATGGGTTATGAACCACTTTATTCTTATTTTAAAAAAAATAAAATTAAATTATGTCGATCTTCTATTTCTTTTTATGATGAAGAAAAAAATATTTTTAAAAAAGCTCAATTTTTTGAAAATAGAAAATGGATATGGAAAAAAAACATAAGTCCAAATGTTGTTTATGACAAATCTAGCTATAGCCTATCTATTAAAAAAATAAAAATTAGAGAGCTTATCGAAAAAAGCTACACTTTTTATAATAGTCTTAAATTAAGTAAGTTGATGAGTGATAAAGACTTAACTTATCAACAATTCAAAAATCTTTCTCCAAAATCTGTTACATTAAATAAAAAAAGTGATTTAGAAAAAATTAATGAATTAAAAACACAAAAAATTATTATTAAACCTTTATCATTGTCTGGCGGTGAAGGTATTTTTGTAACAGAAAAAAAATTATTAAAAAATAATTTAGAAAAAGTTAAATTTCCTGTTATAATACAAGAGTTTATTGATTCATCTAATATAAAAAATGATCTAGTTAATAGTTATCATGACATTAGAGTTATTATTAGAAATAAAACTCCTTTTTATTCATTTGCTCGTTTTCCTAAAAAAAATAGTTATCTTGCAAATATTTCCCAAGGTGGAACTTTAAAAGTTATCCCGATTGAAGATTTATTAAAAAATAATGATATTAAAATTTTTATTGACAATATTATTGATGAAATAGATAAAATTGATGCAAATAAAAAACTTTATGCAATAGATTTTATGTTTGATAATAATAATAAAATTTGGTTGATTGAACTGAATTCTCGTCCGGGTTTAATTCTGGAAAAAGAGGAAATGAAATACCAAAAAGAGTTTTATGAAGATTTATTAAAATTTTTTAAATAAAAATATGAAAAAAGCACTGATCTTATTTGGTAAAAAAAAATGGGAAGAAGAGGTTTTTACAGATGACTCATATAAATATTCTTACGAATTGATGTATGAGACTTTTTATAAAAATGATATCAAATTATATAGAGCTTCTTATCAATGGTTCAATGATGAAAATAAAATATTTTCACACGCTTGGAGTTTTAAAAATGGTAAATGGATCAGATGCAAAAATATAAAACCAGATGTTATTTTTGATAAATTGACTTCTGAGAAAAGATGTGGCTCTATTGTTCAAAAATTAGCAAATATTTTTCCATTCATAAATCCATTAGATTTTTCTACTTTATTAGATAATAAAAGATTTTTGCCTTTTTTAGCACCTTTTTACACAAAAAAACAAATTAATATTTTAAATAAAAAAAATATTGAAGAGATTGCATTATTAAAGAGCAATAGAGTTATTATAAAACCTGCAACCCTAAGCAGAGGAAGAGATATCCATATTTTAAATAAAAAAGAAACTTGTGAATTTATCTCAAAAAGTACCATTCCATATTCATGGATTGTTCAAGAATTTATTAATTCAAAAAATGGAATTCCAAACATCATGAAAGGAACGCATGATTTAAGAGTTATAATGATAGATAATGAAATTTCTCATACATACTACAGACAACCACCAAAAGATAGTTTATTAGCTAATGTTTCATTAGGTGGCAGCAAAACTATAATCGATACAAGAGACTTGCCTGACAAAATTATTGAAATAGTTAATTATATAAATAATTTATTTTCAGTTTTTGAAAACAAACATTATTCAATTGATCTTATGTTTGATGAAAAAGAAAATCCATGGATAATTGAATTTAATTCTGCTCCAGGAATGCTTTTTAAACCTGAAGATAAAAAGATTGCAATAAAAGTTTATGAAGATTTAACTAATATTTTTTCTTAAAAATCAAATTTATGTTATAATTTATTCTATTAATCACTTATTTAAAAAATATGAGCTTTTATTGTATAGTAGAAAATAAACATTCAACCGACACATCCCTTAAATATTTAAAAAAATCATGTGAAGAAAAAAATATAAAATTTATTCCAATAGAAGTTGAAAATTTCAATTTTACAAATAAAATAAATTTAACAAAAAATGATTTATTTTATAGAGTTAAAACTGGAAGCAAGGCACGAATTATAGAATCTTTTTTATTAAATGAAGAAGTATCTTCTTTTTATACAAATCCTGATTATAGCTTTATAAATAAAGATCTACAAGACATAATTTATTATAAAAATAATCTACCAATACCTAAAACAATAAATTATTTACCAAAAAATAAAGAATTACTAAAGAAGTATGTTGAGCATCTTGGAGGCTTTCCAATTGTAATCAAAGCCTTGGGCGGAAGTCATGGTGTTGGAGTTATGAGAATAGATAGTATGGAATCATTAATATCAATAATTGATTTTTTTAATTCAAAAAAATTTGAATATATCAAAACAGATTTTAAATTAAGCGAGTTTATAGATCACAATGAACAAGCTAGAATAAATGTTTTAGGTGATAAAGTTATTGCAAGCACTTGTAATATAAAACATTCCTCTGAATTTAGATTGAATATAAATATTAAAAAAGAAATTAAAGAATATCCTAAAGAAATAAATCAAATTGCTATTAAGGCTGTTCATTCTTTAGGAATAGAATTTGGCGGTGTTGATATTATGATTGATAAAAATAATAAACCTTACGTAAGTGAAGTAAATTTCCCTTGCAATTTTTCAAAGGCTCAAGAATTCACAGGAATAGATATTTCTGGAATGATGATAGATTATTTAATCAAAAAAAGCAAAAAGTAAACTAACCTTTACTCCTCCTCCATTTCGCAGTACAATAAATTACAACATTACAAGTAACAAAAAGTACCATGCGAAACACATTCACAACAAAAAATTTCCACCGAAAACCACACAAACAAAAACCCCGTGGATTTTTCAGTCGCCTAAAAAACAAACTAGCCAACCCCTTCAATAAAAAAGAAACAAGAGAAAAACGATTCGAAAAATTCAACCGAATCCAGCACAATTCCCTAAACACCCCTCGCCGACCACAACAAAAACCACAAAACAATTTCAACGGAGGAAACTTCTGGGACAAAATGAGATACAAATGGCAAAACCTAAATAAAAAAGCCATTTTCATAAAAACCCTAAAAATCTCAGGAATTATATTTTTAGTCGGATTATTTATCGTAATCGGAATATTCGCTTTTATCGCCAAAGATTTACCAGAACCCGGAAAAGTAAATATGAGAGCCATCGACGAAAGCACAAAAATTTACGACCGAACTGGAACAGTAATTTTATACGATATTCACGGCGAAGAAAAAAGAACAATTATTTCCCATGATGAAATTCCAGATATAGTAAAACAAGCCACTGTCGCTTTAGAAGATGAAAATTTTTACCATCACATCGGTTTTGACATAAAAGGACTTATTCGAGCAATTCTTTCCAATGTTTTCGGAATTGGACAAAGTGTTGGAGGCTCAACAATCACTCAACAATTTGTAAAAAATTCAATCTTAACAAATGAAAAAAGAATAGAAAGAAAAATCAAAGAATTAATTTTAGCGATAGAAATTGAAATGAAGTTCGAAAAAGATGATATTCTCGGAATGTATTTAAATGAAATTCCTTATGGATCAAATGCTTACGGAATCGAGGCAGCAGCTCAAACTTTTTTCAATAAAAACGCTAAAGATTTAACTTTAGACGAAGCAACTATTCTAGCTTCACTACCTCAAGCTCCATCAAAATGGTCTCCTTATGGAAATAATAGAGAACATTTAAAATCGCGTCAGGAAAAGACTTTAAATAATATGGTAGAATTAGGTTATATTTCTGCAGAACAGTCATCAGAAGCTAAAAATGTGGACGTATTTGTTAAATTAGCTAAGAATCGAGAAAATATAAAAGCACCTCATTTCGTTTTTTATGTTCGTGAATATTTAGAAGATAAATATGGAGCTGAATATTTAGAAAAAAATGGATTAAAAGTTATCACAACTTTAGATTGGAAAAAACAAGAAAAAGCACAAGCAATTGTAAAAGAAATTGCTTTAGAAAATAAAGAAAAATATAATGCCGAAAATGCTGCTTTAGTCGCTATCGATCCAAAAAATGGTGATATTTTAACTATGATCGGATCTCGAGATTATTTCGACGAAGAAATTGACGGGCAAGTTAATGTAACTTTAAGCGAACGACAACCTGGGTCTTCTTTCAAACCTTACGCTTATTTACACGCATTTGAAAAAGGTTATACTCCAGAAACAATAATTTTCGATGTGGAAACTAAATTTGAAACTGGTGCCAGTGAACCGTATGAACCACAAAATTACGATGGAACTTTTCGTGGACCAGTAAAATTAAAAGAAGCCCTTTCAATGTCTTTAAATATTCCTGCTGTAAAAGTTCTTTACCTCGCTGGACCAAAAGATACGATTTCTTTTGTGAAAAGATTAGGAATCACTGGATTGAACGAACCTGATCGCTATGGATTATCTTTAGTTTTAGGTGGTGGTGAAATTAAATTAGTTGACCACGTAGCCGCTTATTCCGTTTTTGCAAATAATGGTGTTAAATTTGATAAACGCTCAATTTTAAAAGTGGAGGATAAAAATGGAGAAATTCTCGAAGAAGTTGAAGAATATGAAGGAGAAAAAATTGTTGAAGAAAAATATATTTCAATGTTGTCTCATTCGCTTTCTCATAATAAATATCGATCTGCTGCTTTTGGAGAAAATAATGATTTGAAATTTGATGATAACACTGTTGCTGCAAAAACTGGAACTACAAATGAAAATCGAGATGCTTGGACAATTGGTTACACACCTGAAATTGCCATTGGTGTGTGGGGTGGAAATAATGACAATTCTTCAATGAGTAATTCAGGCGGTGGATCCGCTGTCGCTGCACCGATTTTTAGAAAAGTTTTATTAGAAGTTTTTTCAGACTCTGTCGGAGAAAAATTTCCAAAATATGACAAAGATGAAAATGAAACTAAAAAAGATATTTTAGATGGAGAAATACCTGAACCAGAAAAAATTGAAGTTTGTGAAATTCCTGGAAAAGATGATGAATATTGCGAGGCAAATAAATATTGTCCTGAAGATAAATGGAAAAAAAGAAAATTTGCCGACATTCACAATATTCTTTACTATGTAAAAAAAGATGATCCTCAAGGCGATAAACCTGAAAAAGCTAAAGATGATCCTCAGTATAAAAATTGGGAAAAAGGGGTGAAGAAATTTTATGAAAAAGATTCTAAAATGATTTTTGAAGAAAAACCTGATGAATGTAAAAAAGATGATTTTGATAAATACAAACCTGAAATAAAAATTTCTGTGCCTGATAAAATTTCTGAGCAAAAAGTGGAAATAAAAGTTGATGTAAATAGTCCTTATGACGTGGAAAAAATAGAATATTTTGCTGACGGCAGTTTAATTAAAGAAACTAAAGATAAAAGTGTTGAATATGATATTCCTGATTCTAAAGATGGTTCTGAAATAACTTTTAGTGTTAAAATTACTGATTCTGCTGGAAATACTGCGGAAAGTAGTAAAAAAGTTAAAGTTTCAATTCCTAAACCTGAGACAGAAGATAAAACTGAAACTCCAGCAACCCCTTAAATGCTTATAAATAACAAAAAAGACTAGGTTATTTTCTAGTCTTTTTTTTGAATTTTAAATAGTTTAATTTAATAAAGTGCTCGCCGCACGGGCTTTTTTGGACAAGGAGTCATGACTCCTTGTTTTAATTTTGAAAAGAGTTAATAATTTAATGAAAACCATTAGAATAATCACCAAATTTAATTCCATACGACGCACCCCAAACATCAATATTAACATTTTTACCACTATATAATTTTATTTTCAAATACTGATGAATCGCTAAATACCCAGTTAACGTCCACTTATTTTCAATATCCTCATTTTTAAAAAATCCACTTTTTACTAATAAAATTCTCAACAAAAAATTAGCATTATGACAATGGATAAACCCTTCATCATTCCACAATTTTTCAACATTAAAAGTAAAAATATTAAAAAATCTTCTGTAAGTTCTAAGTTTATACCCACGATATCTACTCGTCATAATTTTATACACTTTTTGTAAACATTCTTCTTGATTTGAAGATTGTTTTAAATCATCAATTACCCCTTGCATTTCCACTGATAATTTTTCTGGTATTTTAGTTTTTGAAAGAAAATAATTTCTCATAATTTTATTTTTAGTTTAAAATATATATCAAATAATTCACTTTAATATCTATATAAACACTAAAGTATAATAAATTATATTTTAACAGTCTAGTTATCCAACATTCTAAAAATCTATTTTAATTAGAAATCTTAATATCCTTAATTACTTCCCCGCCGATTTTATTATTCAAATTATCAATAAAAAAATTCCTTTGAATCCACAATTCTTGTGCCCAAATCGAATTTTGAATCTTCACAAAAATAACAGAATTTTTCAAAAAAGTTGGAGTAATATTTTTCTGCCCTTGATTACCAAATTCTTCTTTGATAACGTGCATAAATAAATGGAAGATGGTTTTTTCATCAACTTCAATATTTCTTTTTTGAATTTTCTTTTTCTTAAATTTTAAAAAATTATCTAATTTTTTCATTTGTTTTACTAAATATATTTTAAATTGTCTTTAAATATTAAACTTCTTTAAAAACCTCTTATGCTGTCATCTCGAGTGTAGCAATAGCGAAGTCGAGAGATCTCAAAACTTTATGATTCTCTGTAAGCTTTGAGATTTCTACGTTCCGCTTCGCTCCAGTCGAAATGAGATGAGTAGGTTTTTTTGGAAGTCTAATAAAATAAATTGTAACTTATTATCAATAAAATAAAAACTATTTTCCTGATTTAATTCTATTGCACATTTTACATAACATCTGGCAATTTTCTGATGTTGACTTACCGCCCTCGTGCCAAGGTTTAATATGATCCGCCTCCATTTCATTTAATTCAAAATGTTTTTCACACTTCACACAAATACCTTTTTGCTTTTCATAAGTCTCCCGCTTTTGTTTTTCTGTAAACGAACGGATATTTAAGAACTTTTCATTTTTTGTCAAAACATAAGAATAAATTCCTGACTTTTTTGTTACATCCTCATCTTGCATTAATTCTATTATTTCTTTTTCTAATTTTTCTGAATCAAATTCTTTGTCTTTAAATTCATTATACAAAACACCAAAATCAATTCCCTTCATTTCTTTACGATATTTTGGAAAAGTAACTTTAATCCAATTTATTACACTTTGAAAATATAGCCACAATTCATTGGCGTTTGGTTTATGTTGATTTTCTGCCATGTATTCTTTAATACTATCATCGCTAATCCAGCGAATTGCCGTTTCTAAATAATCTTGACGAATCGCTGAACCTTTTAAATAATCACTTGCCAATCCGTAAGCTGGACAACCTGATTTACTGAAATGTCTTTTTGCGTCGGTTAGCCAAGTTCCGGTGTAAATTGCATTTCGTAATTCTTGATCGGTTAATTTTTCTCCAGCAATATTTATGATTTCAAACCAGTCTAATTTTTCTTTAGGTGTTCCCTCGCAGAAATAAACCATCAATTTATAATTGAGAATTTCGTCTTTTTCGGAATCTTCGAGGTTGTGAAAATATTGATAATTTAGTGAAAAATTTCCTGCGACGTATTCGCAAACGCTTATAGTTCTCTGTTGTCCGTCTAAAACTTCATAGGTTTCGTCTTCGTTTTTTACCCAATACATAACATTGAGTGGGAAATTTTTTCTGACGGTATTGATTACGGAATCTCTTTGAGCGTCTTTGTAAACAAATTCTCTTTGGTATTTTGGGCGGATGTTTAGTTTTCCGTTGTAGCCGATGACTCCTTCTTCGTTGTTGTTAATATAATTATTTACGACATCTTTAATTGAAATTTCTTTAAGTTCGATTTTCATAATTTTTTAGTTAAAATTTAAATTAATTATTTATGAATTTTTAATTTTTCAACTTCCTTGTCAAAATCAGAAATATAATCTTTATTTTGAATTACTTTATATTTTTCAAATTCATTTTCTGCAAATATTTTAGCTATTTCCGCTGTTATCTTACCTGAATTTTTTAAAATCTCTTCTTCATTAAATTGTAAAAAAATATCTAATTTTTTTATCCAATCTTTCATTGTCATAGCAATACTTTTCTGTGCTTGATGTTCAGCATAATCTAAATACATTACCACTATCCTATTCAATGGTTTCAATTCTTTTTCTGTTAAATAATTTTTAGCGACACTTACATCTCTCTTTCTTATTTTTCCTTTTGGCGAATTTTTCCAAGTAGTCAGTCCCATTTTTTCCTTTGTAGAATCAGCTCTATTAACAATAATTTCTGCGGCTGTTTGTTTTATGATAGCCCAGTGAAGTTTATTTTGAACTGTGGCAAAAAATTCTTTGGTTATTTCTGAATTTTTATCATAATCAACAGAACATTCTGCATAAATATCAGTAATTTGCTGGTACATTCTTCGCTCACTACTGCGAATATCTCTAATTATTTCTACCTGTTCACGAAAATAATCTTTTCCAAAAATAGGAGTTGGGTCTTTTAGTCTTTCGACATTCATTGCAAAACCTTTAATGATATAACCTTCTAAAATTTTAGTTGCCCAAATCCTAAATTGTGTTGCTTGTGATGAATTTACTCGATATCCTACAGATAAAACTGCATCTAAATTGTAAAATTTAACACTGTTTACTTGTGTTTTTCCGTCAATAGCACCGTGTTGAGTGGTATGTCGGAAATCCCGACTAACCAGTTCTTCTTGTAATTCGCCATCTTTAAAAATATTTTGTAAATGCTCTGTGATGGTACTTCGTCCCTTTCCAAAAAGTTCTGCTATTCTTTTTTGGGTAAGCCAAATTGTTTCGTCCTGCAAAAAGACTTCTACTTTTATTTCTCCGCTGGGAGATGTGTAAAGAAGAAATTCTGTTAATTCATCTTTCATCGAAATTTCTTTTAGTTTGGTTTTCATGAATTTTTATTATAAATCATTATTGTTTAAAAATGATATTGACAAAATGTTATTTTTTTGATATGATTATTTATCGAGTTGGGGAAGTCCCGCTCGTGTTAATGGCTTATTTTTAAGTCAAACCACTATTTATTTTTACAGGAGAACAGAAATGAAAACTCTTAGACATGCAGTTAATGACACAAATCAAATTGCTCAAGAAGGCAATTTCTTGGTTGCTAAAAAAAATACCATTGGCTTGGACCCTAAAGAGAAACGCCGACTTGATCAACTTCGTCATAATCACAAAGACGGTACAGAGGAAGTTCTCCGAGCCAAAGCAGCTAATTACGTTTAATAAGGTCATGACCTACACTGCCCTACTTTCGGATTCTCGAAAGTAGGTGCTTTTTTTATTTTAAATAACAATTTTATTATAAATTACTTTGGTTTTTAAGGAAAGTTTTTATAAAAATTTACCCAATAAAAAACTAATCATTGCAATGAAAAAATTTATAATATAATCTTTATTTCTTTCAAAAAAATGTGGCGTATCTTTTTTATATTTTAAAAAAATTGTATTTTTATAAATTTTTTTTCCTATTGAAGTAAATTCCAATTTACTAAAAATGATAAAATATTTCTTTTTTTGTTTTAAAAGTTGTTCTATTTCACTAGCAATTCCTTTATATTTAATAGGATGATCACTATGCGTATCAAAAATATTAACACCAAACCTATAAAAATCAATATTAAAACTTTGAATCCAATCATATTTAGCACTTATTACAAGGTTACTAATATCATTCGAATTTAATTTATCTATTTCATCATAGCTAAAAATTTTGTCTCTAGCTTCAAATTCTATTTTTTTAGGTTCACTTTCTTCTAAAATAGCTATTATTTCTTCAATTTCATCTCTATAAATTTTAACATAAGGTAAACTAATGCTAATTGGTTTATTTTTTCTTTTCATTATTTTATTATAATTTCAAAAACTAAATTTTCTTATTCCTAATTAAAATCCTAAAATAAGGACATTTCTTTTCACCGTCAATTGTATAAACCAAATCCTTTTCATCATCACCTTTTCTAAATTTCACAATCTCAAACTGAGCAGGATTATACTTATCCATAAAAGTAATCGGCACGCCCATCGCCCCCTCATAATCCACTGGAATTTCTTTTGTTATATCAACGTTTATCGCATCAAAATTTTCATATTTTAAATAATCTTTTTCATTTCCCTTATAAGTCTTATAAAGAATTAAATCTTCATGACGCTTTTTTACATCTAAATTCGTAAACCAATTAACGCCCGAAACTCTAATCATTCCTTCTTTGTGATCTCCAGCAGTAACATAATCTTCATAATGTTTATTGATAAAATGAGCAGCTCCTCCTTTGAAACCATAACCAAGCCACAATTTATTATCTTTTATTAATTTGAAAATCTCTTTATATGTAATAGCATTTTGATGTCCAACTATAACAAACTTTTTATCAAACTCAATCA
>JAGLWU010000002.1 GCA_023133275.1 Candidatus Moraniibacteriota bacterium | reverse complement strand
GGGCTTCGGGGTTTGAATTCGGGATGGGAAGATGGGACTTGCATAAAAATGAAAAATGGTTTATTATTAAAATATTAATTTACTAATTCTCGCATAGGGTGGTAAAGTGGTAATTTGTTTTACGACTTTATTGCAGGATTAAATATATATGGCTTTAACAAAAAGGCAAAAAAACAACGCAACAAAAGAAGTAAAAAGACACAATACAGATACTGGTTCTCCAGAATATCAAATCGCTCTTTTTACGACACGGATTAAGAAATTAACCGTACATTTGAAAAAGAATATTCATGATTTTCATTCTCGACGAGGTTTGTTGAAAATGGTGTCTAAACGAAAGAAGCTTTTGGATTATTTGGCAGATAATGAACCAAAGACTTACAAAAAAATATTGAAAAAGTTTGGATTAAGAGAACGCAAATAATGCGTTTTTTTAATTTTGTTTAATAATAGAAAATTCTAATATTCAATAATTTATTTTTTAATTGTTTGGATAGCGAATAGACTGTAAAATAACTTTTCATTGAAATATTCTGTTTTCAAATAAAATGATGAGAACGGTAAGGTTAATGTATTGTCTCAGAAATAATTATTTTTTGAAATCTAAAATTAAAAAACCCCGCTATTTAGCGGGGTTTTTTTAACCATCTTTTATTTAATCAGAATACTTCTCACTAAAATCCTTGTTAGCACAAACACATTCCTCAAAATGTTTTCTACCTCTATGTTCAGATTTCTTCCCAATATTAAAGAATGAAACTGGACGAAAATATCCCATCACTCTTGTCCAAACCTCACAACGAGTTCGCTTTGCATTTTGCATATTATTTTTATATTAATTATAAATTATTTTTTAAATTTTTTAACGATGTGCTTCCGTACTTTTATGTTTTTTCACTATTTTTTAATCAACTATTTCACCATCCATAATACCCAATTCCTCATCACACTTTGGACAAAATTCATGCTCTCCTTTTAAATAACCATGCTTGGGGCAAATAGAAAAAGTTGGAGTAATTGTAAGATACGGGAGATGATAATTAGTCAAAATCTTTTTCACTAAATCACGACAGGATTCACCTGAACTAATCTTTTCACTCATATAAGCATGAAAAACTGTTCCACCAGTGTATTTCGTCTGCAATTCATCCTGTAAATCCAAAGCTTCAAACACATCATCCGTATAACCAACAGGAATTTGCGAAGAATTAGTGTAATAAGGTGCATCTTCAGTTCCCGCTTGAATACTATCTTTAAACTTTTTTTGATCTTCTTTAGCAAAACGATAAGTTGCACCCTCTCCCGGGCTAGCTTCCAAATTATACATATTACCAGTCTCTTCTTGAAATTCAGACAAAATATTTCTAGTAAAATCAAGGACTTCTTTAGCAAATTCTTGACCATATTCTGTAGTAATATTTTCTTTATCTTTAGTAAAGTTTCGAATTGCCTCATTAATTCCGTTCACTCCAATGGTTGAAAAATGACTGTCCAATTTTCCTAAATAACGTTTTGTGTAGGGAAATAAACCACGATCCATCCATTTTTGAATAACTTTTCTTTTAATTTCTAAAGATGTTTTCCCTAATTCCATTAATTCTTTAATTCTAGCAAAAAAACCTTCTTTGTCTCCAGCAAAAGTGTAACCAATTCTAGCTATATTAACATCAACAACCCCGACTGAACCTGTCATTTCCGCTGAACCGAATAATCCTCCACCTCTTTTTCGCAATTCTTTTAAATCTAACTGTAAACGGCAACACATTGACCGCACATCACTTGGATTTAAATCAGAATTAATGAAATTTTGGAAATAAGGAGTTCCATATTTAGCAGTCATTTCAAAAAGTGGTAAAACTTTTTGATCATCCCAATCAAAATCTTTAGTAATATTATAAGTTGGAATTGGAAAAGTAAAAGTTCGTCCTTTGGCATCTCCATTCGTCATCACTTTAATAAAAGCTTTATTAACAATATCCATTTCTTTTTTTAACTCACCGAAAGTATACTTAAATGGCTTTCCACCTAATAATAATCTTTTTTCTTTCAAATCTTCAGGGCAAGTCCAGTCCAAAGTAATATTAGTAAAAGGAGTTTGATTCCCCCACCTTGATGGAATATTCAAATTAAAAACAAATGACTGAACACTTTGATAAACGTATTTTTCAAGAATTTTAGCAATATATTTTTCTTTTTTCTCTTCTGATTCAAATTCTATTTCAAAATTTTCAATATCATCTCTAATTTCCAGTTCTCGCTTCTTGACAAAAGGTGCTAAATATGTGTCAAAACTAGAAAAGGCTTGTGCTCCAGCCCACTCATTTTGCAAAGTTCCTAAAAAATTAACCATTTGAGAAACTGCACTAGAAAGATGCTCTGGCGGTTTAGATTCAATTTTATTGTTCACACCGTTAAAGCCTTCTTCTAATAAAGCTCGTAAACTCCATCCTGCACAATATCCAGCAAAAAAATCTAAATCATGAATGTAAATGTCAGCATTACGATGAGCTTCGCCCACAGATTTTGGATAAATGTGAGATAACCAATAATTAGCAGTAACTTTTCCAGAAGTGTTAAGAATCATACCTCCCAATGAATATCCTTGATTTGAATTAGCATCAACTCGCCAGTCCAATCGATCGAGGTATTCTCCCATGGTTTTTTCTACATCCACCATCACATTTTCATCCGCTCGATCCTCGATTCTTTTTTGACGGTAAAGAATGTATGACTTAGCAGTTTCAACATAATCCTCTTTAATTAGAATATCTTCTACAGCATCTTGGATTTCTTCAACGGTAGGAACGCTATCTTTATATTTTTCTTTTAATTCTGCATAAACTTTTTCACAAATTTTACTTGAATCGTCTTTTATTCCTGTCGCTAAAAAGGCTTTTTCGATCGCACTTTCTATTTTTGAGATATCGAAATCTACTACATTGCCATTACGTTTTTTTATTTTATGTATTCCCATAGTTTGTGTTTTTTAGTTAAAAAAATAAAGGGGATTGCCCTTACTTACTTGAAATTATTATAGCATACTTTTTTTGGTGAATATTGTAGACATATCCACAAGAATTGGGAAATATACTATATGTTGTGGTTTATTGTGAATGTTGACTACAACTGGGTTTTTGTTGACATTTTGTAATATTTGTTTGATTTAAGTTTTAAATGATAGTATAATTGAATTATCAATAATAAATTTTAATATAAACTTTCTATGATTTTAACTAACAAAGTAGTCTTTAAAACTGTTCTAACCTTATTTGGTTTTTTTCTAGCTTTATTTGGGCTTATAGGTTTTGTATCAAACTCATTTCAAGGAAGATCTCACGAAATTACAAAAACCCCTCTTAATGGTAAAAATGGAGTAGTTGTAGATTCTAATGGTAATTATTTTGTTTTTAATAAAGGCAGTCTAATTTCTCAAGAAAAAGAATTTAATCAGAAAGAATTACAATTAAAATACCACATGACTCAGAAGAATTATTTTAAAACAGATAACAAAATTTATAGTGTTACACCATTTAATACTGTTTTAATAAAAGATAAATTAAGCAGTAAAACTGAAAAAATACATTTAAATGCACCTATCTGGCCATTTTCAATTGCAATATTTTGGTTAATATTTGCTTCCGGAATGGTATTAATTTTTATCACACATCGAAAATTATTTGTTTCAATGAATAAATGGAAAAAATAGATCATTTGTAAATTGAATACTCAAATTGTTCCACGTGGAACAAAATATATAAAAAAAGAGACAACAAAATTAATAAATTTCTTATAATTATTGTGGTGAACGGTTTCAAACCGTTTGCTACGAAAACTATTCACTAATTCAAATAAAACTAATAAATACCAAAAATTGTTCCACGTGGAACAATTTTTTGTTTTAAATATATTTTAATGTTCCACGTGGAACAATTATACCTTTTTTTATCACAATTGTTCCACGTGGAACAAAGAATTTAACAAAAACCCAACAAATAGATTATTTTATATACTTTTTAGAAATTCCCCAGAAATAATCAAAATGATTCTTCATCGTTTCACCCAATTCTTTACTATCAATCACCTAATCATAATTTTCCCTTTGTGATGGAATAAAAGCTACTTCATTACCATAAATACCATAACCCATCGTAAAATCAATATTTTTTGGTAAAATTCTAATTTCTCGTAAAGATTTTTTAGGATTAAGATGTCCCATAAACTTATTTTCCTTTAAATCAAATTATCTTTTTTTCAGATAATGAAATATTTATCCAAATATTCTTTTTCAACCTTAATTCAACAAAATTAACAAAAACCTTGAAAAAACTGTTTTTATCAATATGAAATCCAGATATTTATAAATTGTGGATTTTGGTAAATTAAAGGATTGACTTAATATGAATAAACTGTTATGCCATCTTTTTGATTTAAAATTGCTACAAAAGTATTTATTTTATTTTCATTGCAACTTATATATTTTAGAGATTATTTTATGTCCACAGCGGGGAATATGCTAAAAATTAATTAGTATCGGATTTTAACGACACATTTGCATTATTTTAAATATAACATACCTAATATAGCACCAAATAAATATTTTTTCTGATTTTTTTAAAATTTATTTTGAAAAAGAATGGTTTTTTTCAAGAAGATAAACGTAAGGAATTACTACTTTTACTATTGCTTTAATAGACATTTTATGCTATATTACATAATGGATTAATGTAAATTTATTTTTATAGTAAACAGTTTTTATTTGACAAAATTGTATTTTTATGTTTAATATTAATGAATATTTTTAAAAGTAAAAATGTAATTTAATCGTGTAATTCATAAATATGGCAAATAGCAATCTCACAAATGCAAAGAAAGCAAAGAATGATGAGTTTTATACTCAGTATCATGATATTGAAAAAGAAATTAACGCTTATATTGAGTATAATCCTGATGTTTTTCGAAATAAGACTATTTTATTGCCGTGTGATGATCCGGAATGGAGTAATTTTACTAAGTTTTTTGCTCAAAATTTTGAGAGGTTTGGTTTGAAAAAATTGATTAGTACTAGTTATGCAACGGAAAGTAAGAATTGTAAAAATAATTATCAACCGACTCTTTTTGAAACGGATGATCCGCAGTTTGATGAAAGTAAGACTGAAAAGCATGGGAAGATTTTTACTTTGATGCATGATAAGACGGGCGATGGTAAAGTGGATGTTGATGATTTGGAATGGAGTTATTTGAAGGGGGATGGTGATTTTGGGAGTGATGAGATTAAGGTGTTGCGGGATGAGGCTGATGTAATTATTACGAATCCGCCGTTTTCGTTGTTTCGGGATTTTTTGGGGTGGATTGTGGAGGCGGGGAAGTTGTTTGTGATTATTGGGAATATGAATGCGATTACTTATAAGGAGGTTTTTCCATTGATTAAGGAAAATAAAATGTGGATTGGTGCTGGAAAAAATGATGGACGAAATGTATGGTATCAAGTTCCTGATAGTTATGAAAATTTTCACAAAGAAGAAGATGGGAATAAATATGCGTTTGTTGCTGGAACAATCTGGTTTACTAATATTGATCATGGTAAACGTCATCAACCTTTATCGTTAATGACTGAATCAGAAATAATGAAGTTTGTAACAAAAAAACCCTTTGAAAAATATGATAATTATAATGCAATAGAGGTTTCATTAGTGAAAAATATTCCGAGTGATTTTGATGGGGTGATGGGTGTGCCGATTAGTTTTCTTAATAAATATTCTCCTGAGCAGTTTGAATTAATTGGATCAAATCGAGGAGTAGATCAAGATCCGAACGGAATTTTTGGAAAAGGCTTATATTTAAATGGTAAAGAAACTTTTAAGAGAATTTTTATTAAACATAGGGGAAAATAATTTTTTAATTTTAAAAATATGATTACAGAACAACAATTAAGCACTTGGGCAAATGTACCTGTTGCGACAAGATATATACATACACACAAACAAATTAGAGAGGCTTTAGATAAATATATTTCTCATGTAGTTTCTAAAAACCATAATTATTCAATAGAATCTTCTGATTGTGAAATATATTTACAGGGCTCTTATGCGAATAGCACTAATATAAAAGTTGATAGCGATGTTGATGTTGTTATTCAATTAGAGAAATCTTTTTCTTACGATATAAATCATTTAAGTGAAATAGAAAAAGAAGTTTTTAAAATTTCCTATGATAGCTCTGAGTATGATTTCCATAAATTTAAAAAAGATGTACATGAAGTGCTTGAAATGTATTTTGACACCTCAATTAAATTTGATAATAAGAGTTTAAAAGTTCCAGCTAATACTTATAGAGTTAATGCTGATGTTGTGCCTGCTTTTAAACATAAAAAATATGAAAGATTTATTTCCTTAAATAATAAAAGTTATATTCCTGGAATTAAGTTATTTAATTCTGGAACAAGAGAAGTTATTATTAATTATCCAAAAGAGCATTTAAAAAATTGTAGTTCTTTAAATGACAGAACAAACGGAAAATTTAAATCTGTTGTTCGTATTTTTAAAAATATGAAGAAAAAACTTTTGCAAGATATGAAGATAGAGAAAGATTCAGCACCGTCATACTTTGTTGAAAATTTAGTTTATAATTCTCCAATTGAAATTTTTAATGGAAGCTATCAAGATATGCTTATTAAAATAATTCGAAATTGGTCAAATGATATAAAAAATGAAAATATAAAAAATTATGAATGTGCTAATGGTCAAGATATGCTATTTTCTGATAAAATGTGGGATTTAGAGAATACTTATAAATTTATAATTGCGATTGCTGATTTTTGTAATGATTAAAAAATAACAACGATGGCTAAATTAAATTTAAAAAAAGCAATTATATTAATAATAATTTTAACTTTTGTATTATATTATTTGAATGAAAAGATCATCTTGATAGATCCTAAATATAATATTTGGAAATATGGTATAGTATCAAGTATTATTTTTTTAATAGTTTATGGGCTTCATATTTTATATGAAAAGTATTTATGGAAATATTGGGTTTTTAAGAAAATATTTATTCAATTAGGTTTTCAAGAATATCCTAAAATTGATGGAAGTTGGACAATGAAATGTTGGAGTTCCTATAAATTTAATTGGGATACGGAAGAGTATGAAACTAAAGTGATTGGAAAAGATATTGTCATTAAAAAAATTATTAATGGTTTTAGTTTTTCTGGTGATTTTGATAAGTCAGGATTTGAAAGTACGTTTAGTTTTTTGAAGCAAGATAAGAATAATAAGAAAAATTGGATGATAGGTTATCATTATAAAAATAATCCTGAAGATCCAAAAATGATTCCGACTGGTTTTGTGGAACATAATGGTTTTGCCGTTTTATTTTTTAACGAAGATAAAGAAAGTGTTATTACTGGATTCTATGGAAATGATGAAAATAGAAAAACTAGAGGAAAGATTGTTTTAAATAAAAATTAGTTTATAAGCTATTTTAAAATTAAAGTTTTGCGTTCATCCCAGATCCCAAATAAATAATTTCTCCGCTACGCCTGTCTGCCGACAAAGGCAAACTACAAAATAATTTTTCAGGATGACAAAATTCCTTTATAATAAAAATAATCGTTTCAAAGTATAAATTTTTAAATAAATAATTAAAATACATGAAATCATTTAAGCCACACAAACTACCATTAGAAAAACTAAACTGGGAAGACTTCGTTCAACACATTGGAGGAGCAAATCGTGCCGTAGCAAAATTTGATGGATTTTTACAAAGCATTCCAAATGCCAAAATTTTACTTTCCCCACTTTCCACAAAAGAAGCTGTTTTATCCTCAAAAATTGAAGGAACTCAAGCAACGCTAGAAGAAGTTTTAGAATTTGAAGCTAATCCAAAAAAGAAGACAGAAAAATACGAAGACATTCAAGAAATTATCAATTACAGAAAAGCCATGAATATGGCAATTGAAAAATTAGATGAATTACCACTTTCCACAAGGCTTATCAAAAAAATTCACAAAATACTTTTACAAGGAGCAAGAGGAGACGGAAAAGAACCTGGAAAATTTAGAACGGGATCTGTTTTTATCGGTAAACAAGGATTGGGCATTGAAGGTGCAAGTCATATTCCACCTGAACCTCAAGAAATAGAAAAATACTTTTCAGAATTTGAAAAATATATTCATTTTGATGAAAAAGATTTTTTAGTGCAATTAGCAATAGTACATGCACAATTTGAAATTATTCATCCTTTTTGGGATGGAAATGGAAGGACGGGAAGAATTTTAATGCCACTATTTTTGTACTATAAAAAAGTTCTACATTCTCCAATGTTTTATTTAAGTGAGTACTTCGAAACTCACAGAGATGAATATTATGAAAGATTACAAGATATTTCTAAAAATAATGATTGGGAAAACTGGATAAAGTTTTTTCTTATTGCAACAGAAAAACAGTCAATAAAAAATATCAATAAAGTACAAGAAATTTTAAAATTACATGACGACTTGAAAGATAAAATAGTAGATATTCCAACACCTAAAAATAATTTTAAAGTTTTAGACTTTCTTTTTTCAATGCCTCTTTTTGATTCAAGGGACTTCATAGTTAAAACTAAAATACCCAAATCAAATACTTTTAAAATTTTAAAATTTTTAAAGGATAAAAAAATAATTTCTGATAACGGTAAAAATAAAAATAAAACCTATTTTTTTGATGATCTTATAAAAATAATAATGTAATTTTAGAGACTATAAGGAATAATAGTCTCTAATAATGTAATTTTAGAGACTATAAGAAATAATAGTTGCAAATTTGAGACTATAATTTTCTATACTTACAAATTTAGCGTTTTTTGCAACTATAAATAAAAATACTTGCAAATTTGATGCTATAAAATTACAAGTCTGCACCACAATGGTGCAAAGACCCGAAACTATGTACAAAAAAACTAAAAAATTGTGCAAAGGTTTGCAATTATACACAAAATATCATAAAATTAGTGCATAGTTTAAGATAAAAAGAAAAACTTTAATCAATTTTTACAAATATAATGAAAACAACCCTAAAAACTAACATCACCATAAAAGACATCTGCGAAGGATTTATCTATAACGAACTCGAAGGCAAAGGATTATTTGGACTATCAGGAAAACTAACTATCCAACCAGAATACCAACGAAACTACATTTATGCTGATGGTAAAAAAGATGTAGCCGTAATCGAATCAATTTTAAAAGGCTATCCACTAGGATTAATTTACTTCAATAAAATTGATGATGACAATTTAGAAGTCTTAGATGGACAACAACGCATTACTAGTATCGGACGATTCGTATCCAATAAATTCGCCATCAAAGACGAAAACGGTATGGAACAATATTTCAGCGGAATCGCCGAAGATAAACAAAAAAAGATTTTAGAAACTGAGCTTTTAATTTATCAATGCGAGGGAAGTGAAAGTGAAATCAAAGAATGGTTTAAAACAATTAATATTGCTGGAGTTCCTTTAAATAATCAAGAATTATTAAACGCTGTTTATTCCGGACAATTTGTAACTCTCGCCAAAGAAGAATTTAGTAATAGTCAAAATGCTAATATTCAAAAATGGAATGCTTACATAAAAGGAAGTGCCAACCGACAAGAATTTTTAGAACAAGCTTTAGATTGGGTTAGTGAAAATAATATTGGAGATTATATGAGTAGCCACCGTAACGATGATACTATCAATGAATTAAAAACTTATTTTAACAGTGTGATCGATTGGGTTTCAGGCGTGTTTGAAGATGTTGAAAGCGAAATGCGTGGATTGGAATGGGGGCGATTGTATGAGGAATATCACAAAAAATCTTATGATCCAGCTAAAGTTTCTGCGGAAGTACATAAACTTTATGCTGATCCGTATATTAAAAATCGTAAAGGTATTTTTGAATATATTCTTGGTGGTTCAGTTGACACAAAATTGCTAAATGTTCGAATTTTTGATGAAGCGACTAAAAAATTAGTTTATGCAAAACAAACAGAAATAGCCAAAAATGAAAATAAATCAAATTGTTCACATTGTGCTATTGGACATGACGCTAATAAGAATAAAATTTGGAAGTTGACAGAAATGGATGCTGATCATGTTACAGCTTGGAGTAAAAATGGAGCTACTTCAGTTGAAAATTGTCAGATGTTATGTAAAACTCACAATCGAGCGAAAGGAAATCGGTAAAATATTTTAATATTAAAGTAGGGGCTAGCCAATGACTAGTCCCTACTTTTATTTGTGCGCGTGTCGGGATTCGAACCTGAGACCTCTTGCGTGTCGAGCAAGCACTCTAACCAACTGAGCTACACGCGCATTTCGTAGGGAACGCAGATCTGCGTTCCCTACAAATAAAATCTATTTTGAATCTTCAGCTTCTTCAACTTCTTCAACTTCTTTAATTTCTTTAATTTCTTCATTTTCCTCAACCTTTTCAACTTTTACCTCAGGAATATATTCTTTTCCTTCTATAATCGAATTGAACTCATCCTTCTCGATAGTTTCTTTTTCCAATAAAACATTAGAAATTTTATCCAATAAATCACGTTTTTCAGTAACGATTTCTTCAGCAACCTTTCGAGCATTTTCAATAAATTCTGAAACAACTCGATCAATTTGTTCAGCAGTCTTATCAGAATAATCACGTTCTTCTGTACTATCTTTACCTAAGAAAACTAAATCATTATTTTTACCGAAAGTTCTTGCACCTAATTCACTCATTCCGTAACGAGTAACAATACTTCGAGCAGTATGGGTAGCTCTCTCTAAATCACTAGAAGGTCCAGTTGTAGTATCACCAAAAACCATTTTTTCAACTACATAACCACCTAATAACACTGCTAATCTGTCTAAAAAGTAAGCTTTTGAATGTAAAGTTTGATCTTTTTCAGGAACTGATAGTGTATAACCGCCTGCAGAACCTCGAGAAATGATAGAAACTTTATGAACAGGATCAGCATTTTTCAAGCTCGCACCAACTAAAGCATGTCCTGCTTCATGATAAGCTGTGATTTTCTTTTCTTGTTTATCTAAATGACGGCTTTTTCGAGCTGGTCCAAGAAGAACTTTTTCAATTGCTTCAATCAAATTATCCATTTTTACTTCTGAAAGATTTTCTCTTCCTGCTAGTAAAGCTCCCTCATTCATTAAATTAGCTAAGTCTGCTCCAGAAAAACCAGGAGTTCTTTGCGCAATTTGCTCTAAATCAACATCTTTTTCCATTTTTTTACCTCGTGCATGGATTTTTAAAATTTCTATTCGATCTTTAATGTCTGGGAGATCGATAGTAACTCGACGGTCAAAACGTCCTGGTCGTAGCAAAGCTGGATCAAGAACATCTGGACGGTTAGTTGCTGCGATAACGATAACGTTGGCATTATCTTCAAAACCATCCATTTCCACTAAAATCTGATTCAAAGTCTGTTCTCTTTCATCATTTCCACCGCCCATACCAGCTCCACGATGTCGTCCAACTGCATCAATTTCATCAATAAATACAATCGCAGGTGCTTTTTTCTTTGCTTGTTTAAAAAGGTCTCGTACTCGACTTGCTCCCACACCAACAAACATTTCCACAAATTCTGAACCACTGATTGAGAAAAAGGGAACGCCAGCTTCACCAGCTACTGCTTTTGCCATTAAGGTTTTTCCAGTTCCAGGTTTTCCTAAAAGTAACACGCCTTTTGGAATTTTAGCTCCTAATTTTTGGAATTTCTTCGGTTCTTTAAGAAAATCAACCACCTCTCCTAATTCTTCTTTACCTTCTTTGTTTCCAGCTACATCTTTAAAGGTGATTTTTTTATTTTTATCTTTTGGGTCAATCATTCGAGCTTTGCTATTTCCAAATGAAAGTGCTTGACTATTACCTCGCATGGCTTTTTTCATCATAAACCAAATACTTCCTATAATAAGAATTATGAAGATAAAAGGAATTAATGTCCCTATCCAAAATGAAGCTGAAGAAGGCGCCTTACTATTAATAGCTACTTTATTAAAACTTTCTTTATTTACACCCAGATTAGTTAAAGTTTCTGAAAGAGAGGTATTTAATTCTTTATTAGTTTTCTGTTTTGTTTCATCATTTAATTGGATAGAAATTTTTTCACCGTTTATTTCTATAGTTTTGACTTTTTCTTCATTAATTTCGGCAACTAACTTAGTAAGTGTTATTTCTTCAATCTCTTTTTTATTACTTTGAGATAAAATCACAAAAGATCCTATCAATAATAATAAAAGCACAATTAACGATGCATTTTTTTGTAACTTATTCATTTTCTTTACAATATTAAGGATAAATTAAATTTACTAAACTTATTTAAAAATTATCTAAACAGATTTATTTTATAAAATAAAAAATTATAAAAAGTCTATGTTTTCAAATTTTTTAAATACAAAGGTTATATTTTTTGTCCAACACTTATTTACAAAATGCTTAAATAACCTAAAACTAAACTTTTATTTTTTTCTAAAAGCCTACTTAAACATTGTAATAATATCACCTTTTCTCACTATTTTCAAGTTTTTAAATTGCATCACTTGTGATTTGTTTTTTGAACTTAAAGTTAACAATCTAATTTCTTCAATTGTGCCAGATTCAATATTTTGCAAATGTCCTAAAAGTTCGAAAATCATTGTTCGCAAAGAAAATTTCTGCTCAGAAATATGTTTTTTCGAGAATTTTTGAGCAGAAAAAGAAATTTCAGTTTTTTCATCATTAATTTTCCAAAAAATTTCTTGTTGATCAGTTAAATAATTATAATCATCGGCAATGTTTTTTGTTGCTTGAGAAAGCGTGTTAATAATATTTTCATTATAATTTTTCTTTAAATAGGGAAGTAACTCCAATCGAATTTTATTACGCAAAAATTTTGTATTCATGTTACTGCTATCTATAGCGAAAGAAATGTTGTTTTCTTTAATATACTTTAAAATATCTTCTCGAGAAATATCTAAAAGTGGACGAATAATATTATTCCTTTTATATCGTATCGCACTCAAGCCGTTTAAACCACTTCCACGCAAAAGGTGAAGAAGTAAAGTTTCCGATTGATCGTTTTTTGTATGAGCTAAAACAATTTTATCTGCCTGATATTTTTCTTTAATTTGGGAAAAAAAATCGAAGCGAATTTGACGCCACTTATTTTCATTACAGTCTTTTTTGTCTAATTTAAAATTTGATAAAACTTCACAGGGAATATTGTGTTTTTTTGCAAAATCTCTAACGATTTTTTCGTCTTTGTAAGAATCTTCACGAAATCCGTAATTTACATGAGCGACAATTAATTTTAAGTTTTCTTTTTTGGCTAAAATTGAAAAAATGTGAAATAAAGTCATGCTATCTGCTCCGCCCGACACACCTAAAATTATTCCTTCACCTTTTTTCCAAAGATTATGGCGAGAATTGGTGTTTTGTACGTATTTTACTAGGTTTTTCATTTCGATATTTTTTAAAAAGTTTAAATTAACTTTAACATAATTATATCATAAAAAGTACTCGCCGCACGGGCTTTTTGGGTTGAAAATTTAATTAAAGATTTTTTACTCCTGCAAAACTGTACAAACTCCCAGATATGTCATGCTGGAAGATATAATTTGTTCAAGAGCGTAGCGATTGAATACAAATTAATCTATTCAGTATCTACACCTTAAGTTTTAAGAAAATTTAAAGTATGATGTTCTTCTGAGATCCTGAATAAATTTTTTAATTTTTTTACAAAAAATGAAATAATTTTTCAGGATGACATAATGGGAGGTCTAAAAAAAATAAAACTCTGTGAAAATCACAGAGTTTTACGAAATCTTTTTTTTGAATCAGCTATTTTTTCTTATTGTAAAATGGATGTTGTACACAAGCAATTGCTAAATATAACATGAATCCAGTAATTAATAAATTGAAAAAACCTCCATTTTCACCCAAGCTAAATAAAGAGCTCATTATTCCTAATGCTTCGAAAATAATTGCGACAATTACCGCCCATTTCCAACCTTTAAAAAATCCAATAATCAAAAATATTTCTAAAATTAACAATGGTATAGCAATTATAATGAGTAATGCTGACAAGCCTGCTATAAATGTAGCTGGATCAAGCCCTTCTTGAGCTAGCTCACTTCCCATAAGCATCCCTGCACCTGCAAATCCTAAGAGTAAAATAATAGCAATTATAGACAAAAAAACTGTTCCAACTATATTCAACCACGCCCAAGCTGTACCTTGCCAAGGTCTTTTAATTTCTTGTAACTTATTCTGTTCTTCCATATTTATTATTTTAATATAATTATATATTCAGAATAACAAAAAGCCTCAGTTTTTACAACCGAGGCTTTTTTAAAAATTCGTAATTGAAAGCTATTTTTTACTTTCGACAAACTCCAAAATTTTATTAAGCACTTCTTCAGGAGTCATTTCCGTAGTATCCACCACTAAATCAAAATTATTCTCATCAAAACAATCTTTATCATAATATTTCTTATACCTCAGATCATCACTTTCTCTTCTTTTTCTATTACTGTTCATTACATCTTCGACTGTATTTAAGTTAGAGCCTTCATTTCTTTTATTTTCGTGCTGTAAATCCTCAAATATTCTCTCCGCTCCAACTTTAGGATCAACTTTAATGTAAAGCTTGATAGAATGAGGAATCAAAAACCAACTTGTTCTGCCTTCAATGATAAAATTTTCTTTTTCTTCTCCTAAATGTTTTTGGTAATCATCAAGTTCGTTATCAATTTCAGAATGACTTTCTCCATATTTCAATAATTCGACCAATGTCATCCCTTTTTTCTTTGCCAAATCACGAAGAATTTGTCCCATGTAATATCTCTCGAAGTTCAATTTTTCAGCTAACATTTCACCGAGAGTGCTTTTTCCAGCACCAGCATCTCCTGTTATTGTAATTATCATAAGATTAAAATAAAGTTACTTAAAAGCAAAAACGCGCCCGAAGGCGCGATTTTATTATTTATCTTCAGATTTTTTCTCATCTTCAGACTTTTTCTTCTCTTTAGGTTCAACTTTAGATTTAACCTCTTTTTTAGTTTCTTTTTTAACTACTTTTTTCTTCTTCGTTTTCTCTGCTTTTTCATCAACTAAAACCAGTCCCATTCTATGAGCTTTAGATTCAATTGAAATAACTTTCCACATGTATTCTTCACCAGCCGTCATCTTATCCTCAAGTTTCTTTCCAGGGAAAGACTCCTGAAACTCACTAATATGTGCCAGCCCATGAATATCACTATCCAAGTAAACAAATGCTCCAAAGTGATTAATTTTATCAACTTTTCCTTTGTAAATTTCATCAATTTCATATTTCTTCTCAATTTGACTCCAAGGATCTTTAGTTAAAGCCTTGATTGAAAGTGAAATTCGAGTATCATCAATTCCGATAATTTTTGCCTTAACTTTATCATTAACTTTAATAATTTCACGAGGATTGTCAATTAACTGCCAAGCTAATTCACTAATATGCACCAAACCTTCCAAATTCTTTGATTCATCTGAACCTTTTGGAGCAAATTTAATAAATGCACCGAAATCAACTACGCCACTAACATAACCTTCAATTTCATCACCAATAGATAAATCAGCAATAACTTGACGTTCTTTTTCACTGTGTGCAGCTTTTTCTGAAACAATCAATTTTTCATCTTCTTGATCAATGTCTAAAATTCGCACACCCAATTCTTTACCAATCAATGCTTTCAAAATTTCTAAAATCTTATTTTTATCTCCATCCTCAACTCGTGGATAATTTTCACTGGAAAGTTGAGAAACTGGCAAAAATCCAGTAATTCCATTAATTTCAATCATCAAACCACCTCGGTTAGCATCTAAAATTTTAGTAGGAACTGTTTCTTTACTTTCTTTTTTCCCATCCAAATCATCCCAAGCTCTTCCATAAGAAGCTTCTCGAATAGAAAGTTCAATGTAACCTTCATCATTGTCTAAATCTGTTACAGTTGCAGTAACTTTTGAACCAATTTTAATTTTATCGTCCTCAGCTAAACCACTTTTTGCCTCTCTCCCGATAACCATTCCTGTTCCAATCAGACCGATGTCTAAAAGAGTAACGCTGGAACTGATGTCTATAACTGTACTCTCGATAATATCTCCTACTTTTGGAAAATCTGAATCATTTACATTTACTTGCATCAATTCTTCCATTGAAGCGTTTTCATCTAATGAAACTTCTTTTTTTACAACTTTTTTTGAAGAAGCTTTTTTTTCGTCTTCTCCTTTAACTTGACTAACAATTTTATCTAAAAGATCTCTTGTTGCTGACATAGGTAAAATTCTATGATTTAAGTCTTTTAGTTAGGCTTAAATATAGATATGTGTTCAACGCTGGTAAACACTTAATAATTAATTGCGTAAATTTTAAATACCATCATTTTTAATTGATGGTCAACTTTATTTAATTTATCACTAAAATTGATGTTTGGCAAGTTTTTTTACTGAGAATTATTAATCTACAATGACTTCACAGTTTATAAATTTCCCTCCTATTCTTAACATGTTAAAATTAAAATAGATATTATTCAAAGGTCGAAATATCTATTTAATTAACGTTTAATTTAAAATTTATGAAACACGACAATAGAAAACTTTTAGAGATGTCTGTTGAGATAACTAAAGAATATGCTCGTAGTAATGAAAAAGACATTGAAATTCAGACTGTTCTAAAAAATGTTTATGATCAATTAGTTGAAATCAATGATAAGATTGATGATAAAAGCTCAGTAGGGATAGTATGATAAAATTTTCACCTCTTTACTTTTTATGAGTAGGGAGGTGAAGTTTATATTCTACAAATCTAATGGTCTAAAAATCTACCGATCCATTTCTCTCTTGATTTATTTTCAATAAAGTTATACAATATCAAAGTAAATTATCAAAGTAAATTTGCGGGGTATAGTGTAATGGCTAGCACGAGTCCTTTGGGAGGATTTAGTCAGAGTTCGAGTCTCTGTACCCCGACAAGGAAATAAAAAAGTTCCGCTTTATTGCGGAACTTTTTTGTTTCCTTGAAATAAATACATCACGATAAGACAAAAAACAACTATTAATTTTAACAACTTATTTAAATTATTTTTACTTATCGCTACGCTATTCTCAAAAAAGGAAAAAGTGTTATAATAAAGAAGTAAATTAGAAATATTATTTTTGTAAATTTAATTTATCCAAAAACAAAAAAATGAAAGTAGTACCACAGTATGTCGATATTGAAGATAAAATAGTTGGACCACTAACTTGGAAACAATTAGGCTGGTTTTTTGCGGGCGGAACAATTTTAGTAATTCTTTGGAAACTATTGGACGAATCCGCTTTTTATACCGTTGCAATTCCAATTACTATCATTGTTGTTTCATTCGCTTTTTACAAACCGCAGGGATTACCTCTAATTCAATTTGTTGGATTTGCCATTCTTTACATATTTAAACCACGTGCCTACACTTGGCAAAGAGATCCCGAAATAAAAAAACAGAAAAAAATTGAACCGATAGAAATGAATCAAGTGGTTTACAATAAAAAACCGTTAGATACAGATGATATTTCCATATTAGCCCACACTCTTGATACCAGAGGTGTTAATGGCAATAATAAATTAGAAGAAATCCTTAAAAAAAGAACAGATTATCGAGGATAGATTTTTAGACCATTAGATTTGTAGAAATATTACTACGTTTTAAAATAGAAATTTACAATTTAGAACTTAAAAAAGTATTTATTTAGAATAGCAATTTACAATTAATTTCTAGTTACTGATTACCAGTTACTAACTTATCAAAAATAAAATGGCGAAAAAGAAAAAACAAAAAGAAAATCAAAATATCAGCACTTTAAAATATGTTGATATTCAAACAATTAAAGATGGAGTTGTTGTGTTAAAAAATGGATCGTTGAGATCGGTTTTATTAGTGTCGTCAATTAATTTTGATTTGAAAGCTTCTGATGAGCAAGTGGCTATTGTGGGGGCGTATCAAAATTTTCTCAATTCTTTAGATTTTCCTATTCAAATCGTAATTAGTTCTCGGAAATTAAATATTAGACCATATTTAGAGAGTTTAAAAGAAAGTGAAAAAAAACAACGTAATGAATTGTTAAAAATTCAGACAGCAGAATATCGTGCATTCGTGCAACATCTTACTGAGGTTACTAATATCATGAGTAAATATTTTTATATTGTGGTGCCTTTTTCTCCGATTGAGAGTACGACTGGTGGTTTTTTGAATAAAATGTCGTCATTGTTGAATCCTTCTCAGGTTGTAACTGAGCGTAAGGAATTATTTGAGACTTATAAAAATCAGCTTTATCAGAGAGTTGATCATATTGCGGCGGCGTTGGGGGGAACGGGTTTAAATTTTACGACTTTGAATACTGATGAATTGATTGAATTGTTTTACAATGCGTATAATCCGTCTGTTTTTGCTCAGTCAGCGATTAAGAATATTGAAAAGACTGAATTAGTTAGATTGTAGAATTATTTATAAACAATGGGTCATAATCTATTGTTCAATGAAAATTAAATTTATGAAAATCACAAAAGAAAAAATAATATATTTTTTAAGTTTGAATATTATATCTATACTATTTATTTTTCTAATTTTTTTGTATAATTGTCAATTAAGGGTGTGTCCCCCAGATAATCACGATATTTATTTGTTAGAATTTTTATTTTTTGCTTTACCTGCTAGCCTAGTAGCATTTATTTATAATAAGGTTAAAAAGGATAAATATAATATTTTTATTTGTTCCGTTCTAGTATTAATTCCAATATATTTATTATTTTCTATTATATTTGTAGATATTTTAAATTCTGAAAAAATTTTTATTATTGATTTTATTATATATTTTTTCAAAGTTTGGTTATTTTTATATATGTTTAGTTTAATAGTTTTAAAAATAACTGATCCGTTGCGAAGAAAAATAAAATGGTAATTTAAAAATACAAAATAAATTCATAATCAATAATTCTAGCTACTAATTTATCAGTCGCTAATTACAAAACAAAAAATGTTATTCAATAAAAAAAACAAAAAACAAGAACAAATAGTTGTAGATACTCCAGAAGAAATCTTAGAACGTGAAAAATTCTATCAAAAAGGAGTAGCCACCGTTAGAGGACTCATTGCACCCAGTGCTTTAGAAATTTCAGCTAGCAAAATTCAAATTGGCGATGTACTTTCAACCACTCTATTCGTCATGGCATATCCCCGATATTTAAATGATAACTGGTTTTCTCCCATTGTCAACATCGATTTTCCAATGGACGTATCAATGTTTATCCATCCAGCAGACACTCGCAATGTTTTAAAAAATTTGAAAAAAACCTCAACTCACGTTCAATCACAAATGCACATCGAGGCTGAAGCAGGAAAAATTCGCGACCCAATGTTAGAAACTGCCTTAGAAAATGTGGAAACTTTGAGAACTCAATTACAACAGGGAACTGAACGGTTTTTCCGCTTTGGTTTATACATCACTTTTTACGGTGAAAACGAAGAAGAATTACGAAAAAATAAAAATGAAGTTACTGCAATTTTAGAGGCTCAGATGATTTACACTAAACCAGCTACTTTGCGGATGGATCAAGGTTTTATTTCCAGTATCCCACTTTGTGAAGATAAATTAAATAATGGCAATAATTTAAATACCGCACCACTTTCAACTACCTTTCCATTCGTTTCATCAAATTTATCTTCAAACGAAGGTATTCTTTACGGAATTAATCGACATAATAATAGTTTAATTTTATTCGACCGTTTTAACATGGAAAATGCCAACATGGTAATTTTTGCTAAATCAGGAGCAGGTAAATCTTATTTTGTTAAATTAGAAATTTTGCGATCAATGATGTTTGGAACAAATGTAATTGTAATTGATCCTGAAAATGAATATAAACATTTATGTCAAACTGTGGCAGGAAGTTATATCAGAATTTCTTTAGGTTCAAAGGCTTGTATAAATCCATTTGAATTACCTCCAATTCCTGCCGATGAAAGACCACAAGACGTTTTTCGAAATACGATAGCAGGTTTAATTGGACTTTTGCATTTAATGTTAGGTTCTGTAACAGCCGAGGAGGACACCGTTTTAGAACGGGCGATTCGAGAAAGTTATGCAGTACGTGACATTAATGAAAATAGCAATTTTGGATCTATTCCACATTCTGGCTATCCAACCATGTCTGATCTCTACGATGTTTTAGTTAATATGGAAGGTGGCGATTCTTTGGCAAAAAGATTAGCTAAATATACCGAGGGAATTTTTTCTGGATTTTTAAATAGACCAACAAATGTTGAAATCAAAAATCAAATGGTAGTTTTTAACATTAGAGATTTGGAAGACGAATTGCGACCGATTGCGATGTATATTATTTTGCAATTTATTTGGAATGAGATGCGTTCCAATATGACTCAGAGAATGGTGGTAGTGGATGAGGCATGGGTGATGATGCAGAGCGAAGACGCAGCTTCTTTTATGTTTAGCATTGCGAAACGTTGTCGTAAATATTACACAGGATTAACGACAATTACACAGGATGTAAGTGATTTTATGTCGAGTCGCTATGGCAAACCAATTGTTACAAACTCATCGCTCCAATTACTTCTTCGACAATCTCCAGCTTCAGTGGATGTAATTGCGGATACTTTTTATTTAACAGATCATGAGAAATTTCTTCTTTTGGAAAGTGGAGTAGGAGAGGGTATTCTTTTTGCAGGACCAAAACATGCCGCGATTAAAATTATTAGTTCTTACAGTGAGGATAAAGTTATCACTTCCGATCCTCGACAATTGGAAAAAATGAAAGAGCAGGAGGAATTGGAACAGGAAGTTGGATTAGATGGTGTTCAACGTTAGTCTGATGATATTAGGTATCAGTAGTTTTAGACTGGTAGTATTATTAGATAATTAGACTGGTAAACGGGTAGACTTTTAGATTTATATAAATGTTGTGTTGTAGTGTTTTAAAGAAGAAACTTCCAAAAAAATCTACTCATGTCATTTTGACTGAAGCAAAGCGGAACGGAGAAATCTCAAGGCTTACAGACAATTACAGAGTTTTGAGATCTCTTGACTTCGCTATCGCTACGCTCGAGATGACAGTAGCAAGGGTTTTTAAGAAGTCTAATATATAAAAATATGGAAAGAGATCAAGAACATGTTGGTAGGCTTTTTGTACGAAATCCTGAGGCGAGATCAGATAGTGAAACAAAAGCTAAACTTAGAAATGTTCGTTTACAAGAAAATATTGATCAGGAAGAACAGGGAAAAAAAGTTAGAAAACTTTATGGAAACATAACTAGACCTATGCAAACATTTGATTCTAATGTAAGTCAAAATTTTTCTGATGATCGACAGAAAGAAAAAATGAATGAATTAAGGCAATTGCAACGAGAGGAAGAGTTAGACAAAAGAGAGTTTGGTATAAAAATTCCACGTAAAGCAAAAATTTTACTAAAAAGATCTTATCGCAGAATAAATAGACATGAAAGACCAATATGGATTTTAAATTTTATTATAGCTTTTTCTTTAGATTTTATAGTAGATATTGTTTCGCTTATTCCTTATGTTGGTTGGATTGTGGGAGGTTTTTGTGCATTTTGTGGAAGTATCTATTTAACAATTTCTCTTTGGCGGGTTGGAAACAGAAAAGCTAGGACTAAAAAAAGAGTAATAAGAGTTGCAATGTTGATAGCAGACGCAATTCCTTATATAGGAATTTTACCAATAAGTATAGCAACAGTTTTTATAGCATATGAAGATTCAATTAAGGAGTCTAGAAAAGCTAAAGTTGAAGTAAAAAAATTACAGAAAAAATATCCAAATTTAGTTTTAGAATAAAGCTGACTATTCATCCGATTTATGGTAAATTATAAATATAACATTATTTTTCAAAATTAAAATGTATTTCATAGCAAGCGATTTAAAAAAAATAAAACACCAAACAATAGAATTAATAGTCTCACTGTTTTTTGCTACCAGTTGCTTATTATTATTTTGGTTACTGCCCACAGAAATCAAAGGTCGATCAGATATAATAGAAATTTTATTAAGATCCTTCCTATTTCTCGTAGTTTTTCCGATTTTATACATTCGCATTATTTTAAAAAAAAGTTTCGCTGACATGTATATCGGAAAATATAAATATACTTCCAAAACAATTTTGCCAATCATTTTTGCTTTTGCACTGGGATTGTTCTCAATTATATTTATAACCCAATCTTTTTTAGCAGAACATTATCATTTATTAGTAGGTTATTTATCAATAAAGTTTCAAGTATTTTTAATATACGAAATATTTGTAGCTATTTTCTATTTATTTTTTGTAATTTTTAGTTTTGGATTTGTAAATTTTATAACTAAAGAATACAATCAGTTAAATAAAATATTTCCTGTTATAGTATTTTGTTTACTTCTGATGTCTTTTTTTAATTTTTCTATAAAAACTGTATTAATTGTATTGTTGATGAGTTTGCCGACTTTATTCTTTAGAAAAATAGTTAATGTTGCTCGATCAATTTGGTCTTTATATTTTCTACTTTTAATTTTAAATATTATTTTTAATACAACTATTATTAAATTATCATTATGAAAAAACAAAAAGTTTTTAAAAAAAAGTTATTTTCGCTATTTATTATTTTCGAAATTTTAATCTTTTCTGGAACACCAATTTATTCTATCCAAGCTGCTGATGATGAAGAAGAAACTGAAACTGTTAATATAGCAGGTGGTATTAGTGATCCTATTGGTGATGCGATAAGAACAGCTCTCGAAGATATGCTTGATATAAACATAAAGCAATCTCTTGAGCCACTAACCGAACAATTAAATTTAATGGATGGAAAAGTAAAAAAACCAGAAATAAATATAAATTTTGAAGGAACAATTAGAGCTGGTGAAAATCTTACAGCAACTGCTGCTGTTGATGGAATAAGTAATCATGAAAATGCCTATTTTACCTGGTACATTATACCAGAAGGTGCAGATCCAAGTGATCCTGCTGTTATAAATGAGGGAAAACTTAGAGCAATAAAAGAAAATATAAAAGCCAATTCTAATTTTAATCCATTGGTGCATGATCAAATTTTTAATGGCGGTAATGGTAATGGAATATTAGATCCGTTTGAAATACCAGAAAAAACTTTTGAAGTTGCAGATGCTTTTTTTGGTGGAGACAATAATAGGGATGTGAAAAATGCTCTTTTATACATGCATGGAGGAGCCGGAAAATTTTATCAATTAGGAGAAGCCGATGAAATATCTTATGAAGAATGTTACGATGAGCCCTCAGATGGTGGTAGGTGTCCAGGTCCAGAAGACGGTCGTAATTATGGTTCAGATACTGGTTTTCATCATTATAATCCCGATGGTTCAGATGAAAATGTTCCTTATTCCGTTTTAATATTATGTCCAGCTTCTCCTAATATTGTGAGTTGTGATAGCGGTTTTTCATATCGAGGAATGGAAACAGATAACCGAATAATGTTTCAAAGAGGTTTAGGTAAGACAGGATCTTTTACTGTAAATTGTGAAACAGCAGCGGGGAATAGTTATAGTTACAGTATTGATGATGCATCTTCTTATGAAAATGGAAGTTGTGAGGCGTCAGATCTTGCAAATGATTGTAATGCTGGTATTCCGGGAGAAAGTAATTGTGAAGTAAGTGCAGATAGTGAAGAAGATTTTGAACCTTATGATTCAGATGAAATGCATTTATTTCCAAGACTTGATGGAAAAATACTTGGCTTAGGAAATACCTTAGATTCGATTACAAAAATAAGTTTGGGTATGGATCCAACATCAATAGCGACGACTAGTTTAGGTATTCCAGATATAGATTTGATAAGAGGAAAGGGTGTTAGTGAATTAACTTTTAAATATTCACCAGGAGATAGAATTGGTGTTATAGTTGAAGGTCTTTCAACTACTCCAACTCCGCATTATGATGAAGATAGTACTGATGACGGTGGAGGATTTATGCCAATTTTTTCATTTATGGCGGGAGGTTGTGATTTAGAGGAAATGGGCGGATACATGACAGATGTAAAGGGAAAGCAATTATTAGTTCCAACAGCTGCAATGACTAATAAAAAAATAAATAAATGTTTGGCAGATAATTTAGTTGAACCTGGGTCAAGTGAATATGATGCATTAAATCTCTCATTAACTTCAAATTGGGGAGACTTAGTTGCAACAAGTGGAGTAGGTAGCACAATAGAATTTAACGTTGGAATTAAAAGTGATAGTGGAAAAAATCTTAATCCAACACAATTACATTATCAGTGGAATATTAAATGTGGAGATAATGAAAATACTGTTTGTGAAGAGGGTGATGATGTTACTCAAGAAATGCGTGAAGCGGGTAATATATTCAATAAAACAAAAGGAAACAATATAAATTCCTTCAATATGGAAGCAGATTTTCCAGATTCTTGCTTTGACAGTGGTGGAAGAGGGTATGCCTGCACGACTCTACAAGCCAATACAAATTTTAAAGGAAATACTAGTAGTTATGGAATGAATTCAATAATAATTCCAATTCAAAAATCAGGAGGACGGTTAAAAGCTTATTCAACAACTTCTGATGGACAAACTGTTTCTAGTAAAGAGGAAATTTGTGGAGACGGTATTGATGAAGCACTTTGTCGAGTGGTCAGAGGAGAAATTATTGGAATAGAAATGTTTATTCCCGAAGATGGTACTGAAGATTTAATTTCTTGGACAGTTAATGGTCAAGATTATTCCTGTAATAGTAGTGTCTCTAGTGAATGTATTGATGAGACAAATACAAATAAAATATTTTTTCCTGTGGTTGGCGATGTCGGTGATTATGTAGAAGTTATCGCTGTTTACAATGATCCAAGTGAAAACACTCACGGTTATCAAGTTGTTCCAAGAAAATTTAGAATAGTTGAACCTAAAATAATTGCTAAGCCAATAAAAAATGCTGATTATAAATTTTCAGGAAATTATGTAGATGTGCAAGGTAATAAATTTCCAGATAAGAGTGATAGAATTATTGAAATAATAGAAGAAGGTAATAGCGTTGATTTCAAAGTTGTTACCACGCCAAGCTTTATTGATTCTAATTTAGTAACAGAATGGGAATTTAATGGAGACAAAAGTTATGAAAAAACTTTACAAATTGTTCCAGAATCAAGTACTAACTTAAGTCTTAAAGCAGTTTATAGACCTGATAAAAAAGAAGCTTTAGCTAATATTTTTGGCATTAATCAATATGACATTTCAGATTTTTATATGAGTACAAGTGTTAGATTAGTTGCAGGCAATAATGATGAGGCAGTGAGTAAAAATAAAGCAATCGGATTTTTTGCCACAACCGCTAGCAATACGCCTGCCTATTTCTTTTTTCTTTTAAAAATGGTTTTAATGGTCAGTGTTATGTTATTTGTTTCTCATTTAGCATTAAGTTTTACTTCTTATAATAATCGATAGTTTTGAATTTTTTTTGAGTAAGATTATTTTTAACTAAAGAAGTTTTAATTTTTCTATTTAATTAAACTTTTTTAGAGACTTTAAATTTTAAATTATTTCGCTTTAATTTAAATAAAAAAATAAGTTTTTTTGAAAAAGTTTGTTTAAAAAAACAGATCATAAAAGATCTCAGTTTAAAAAGTATTAATTTAAAAATTTTTTAAAAACTCATTATTTTTAAAAAGAATTTTATCATTCATCATAAATAAAAATTTACTATGTTATTAAAAAAAATATTTATTATTTCCGCTGTAATCATGGTTTTTATAAGTATTTTTTCGGGAATTTATTTTCTAGTTTTTAAAAAATCTCCAGAAAAAATTATTAAAAATGAACCAATAAAAGAAAAAAGTTTTGAGTCATTAGAAACAGTCAGTTTAAAAATAGCTAGTATGACTAGTGGAACGGTTATTTCAGCCGCTGTGAATATTAAGGATGGATCAATTTATTATTACAGTAATCTCGATGGAACTTTGTGGAATATAACTGAAAGAGGCACTAATGCTACTAAAATTAGTGATGAAAAACTACTCAATATTAAATCCATTGATTGGTCTAATGATTCTCAGCTTGCTATTATAACTTTTAGTGATGGTCATATTGTAATTAATAATCATCAAACTGGAGAGCAAATTAATTTAAAGGAAAATATCGATTCGGCTGGTTGGTCAAACATAAATGATAAGATTATTTACAAATATTTTGATGAAAATAAAAAGGAACGTTCTTTAAATTCAGCCAATCTTGATGGATCTAATTGGAAAAAAATTGTTAATTTAGATTTTCGGCACGTTTCATTTCAAAGTATTCCTCATTCTATTCAAATAGCTTTTTGGTCAAAACCAGATTCTTCTTCAATAACAAAATTATTTAAAACAAATATAACCAGTCTTAGTGAACCGCAAAAAATATTTGGTGATAAATTTGGTGCAGATTTTTTGTTTTCTCCTGATGGAAGTAAATTTATTGTGAGTTATGTTAATGAAGAAGGAGGACAGAAAATGAATTTAGGAATTGCTAATAGTCAAGGTGAAGAATTTCAAGATTTACAGATTCCTACCTTAATTCAAAAAGTGGTGTGGAGCAAAGATAGTAAAACAATTTATTATGCTCAGCCAAGCGGTGTCTCTGACGGAAGTGTGATGCCGAATGATTATTTGAATAAAAAGTTTGTTACTCAAGATACTTTCTGGAAAATGGAAATAGCGACAGGAAAAAAAGAACGATTAGTTAAATTAGAAGAATTAATTGAGCAACTTGATGCTACTAATTTATTTCTTTCAAAAACTGAAGATGCCTTATTTTTTATCAATCGAGCAAATGGTTTATTGTATCGTTTGAGCATGGATTAATTAGATTTATTGAAATATTACGAAATATCTTAATGTAGAAACGTAGTACTGCTACGTTTTTAATTTTAAAAAACTTTTTTCACTTAAACCTAAAATTATCACAATCCAAAAAATGAAAGACAAATCGTTTTTCCAATATGGCGTATCAAAAATTCCTTGAATGATAATTACAAGTATTGTTAAAATATAAAGAAAAATAATTTTTTGTTTATTTTTTGCTTTTCCTAATTTAATAAACATCTTAAAAATCCAATAAACAATTATTAAAATAAACAATATTGTAAAAATAAGTCCGCCAGAAAACAAATTCATCAAAATGAAATTATGAGGAGTTGGCACTGCCCATTCTGGATACGGCGGGTAAAATTGTTGTTGTGCTAAATATTTATTTTGAAAATTGCCTAAATTTTTTCCAATAAACAAATTTTTTCTTGCTAAATTTAATGAAACGGTGTAAATAACTAATCTGGAACTGCCAGAATTTTTTTTAAAAACAGTTTCAACATTTGGAATTTTATGTTGAACAGAAATAAAAATTAAACTTATTGTTAAAAATATACTTACTATTAAAATAAAACTTTTACGATAAAAATAAATCAAGTAAATATTAATAGCCATAAAAACTGCCAGTAAATTAATAATCGAATTAGTTTTAAATAAAATTAATATTCCAATTAAAATTATTATTGCTAACAAAATTTTTATTAACTTATTTTTAATTTCATAAATTAAACTAAAAACAATAAATATTGTTGAAGAAATAAACATTGCCAAATGATTTGGAGAAAGATAAAAGGTTTTTAAACGATCATCAAAAGTTAAATCTTTTTTGAACCAATAAAATAAAGCCACTACAGAAACAGCAAAAAAAATAAAAGTTATCATTTTTTTTAATAACAAAATTTTATTTTCATTTTGTCGCAAGTAAATTAAAATAATAAAACTGGCTAATATTGGAAGGAGAAACCATTCTATAAAAATTCCGTAAGCGTGAATAGTGTTTGTTTTTAAAACGCTTAATAATAAAATTGCCAAAAGACTTAAAATTAAATTAAAAAAATATTTTTCTTTTAAATAAATAATTTTTAATTCTCTCCTGTAAATAAAAATACCAAACATTATTAAAATTAATTCTGCGAGACTCAATAAACTTAAAGATGTGATAAAAATATTTACTCTTATTTGATAAAGGGGAATTGATATTATTGAGAGAAATAATAAAATGTCAATTGTTATATTTTTTTTGATTAATTTTTGCATAAATTTATTTTTGAACAGTGGGTCATGACCCACTGTTTTTTTAAAAGAGTTTAAATGTTCGCTACACGGGCTTTTCATATATTTTATAGGAGTGATCCTTTGTAGTTACTCGAGCAGTCATTTCGGAAAATATATTTTCTTCTCTATTCGTAGAAACGTAGCAGTGCTACGTTTTTACGAATTAGAAAAATTTCACTAAGATAAATGAAAAGTCTTATGATAAGAGTATGATAAAAAAGCACATTTAAAATTTTTTTAGTTACGGATTACTGATGACTAGTTACTAATTTCATTTTCATAAAAAGAACCTAGAGCAACTATAAAAATAAAAACAGGAAAAATGTGAACGGAAAAAATTGGCGTGTCGAAAATTAAATGTCCCATGAAAATACTTAAGCTTATTATAGCAAATTTAGGAAAAGTTTTCTCTCTGTTTTTATAAAAAATAATTAAAAGAGTAAATAATAAAATTAAAAATAGTAAGAAGCCTATTAGTCCTAATTCAACCCAAATATCTAAATATGTATTGTGTGCATAAATTGGCATCCGATAATCTGCCTGTGGATTGACTACTTTCGGATAAGCTCCCAGTCCAACGCCGACAAATAAATTTTCTTGTACAGTTTGCCAAGCTTCTGACAGTAATTCCAAGCGAAGATTCACAGAATTATCTGACTGATCAAAAGAAGACTGAAATCTGTTTATGAAAAAATTATTTGGAATGAAGAGAATTAAAATAAATAAAATTATAAATAGTGTGGCAAGATGTTTGTGAAAAGTTTTCAATTGACTCCAAAATAAAATTATTCCGACTGTAAATCCGACGAGTAAACCGAAATATCCTCCTCGGGTGAAAGTTAGTAAGTCGACTAGAATGATTGTGAAAAATCCTAAAAGCCAAAAATATTTTTTTGTTTTTGAAAATAAAGCGAGAGAAAATGGTGCAGTTAAACCACAGTAAAAAGAAAAAATGTGCGGGTCGGGAAAAAAGGCGGTGGCTCGAATTAAATTTACTCCAGCCACGTTGACTAGCCAACTGTTGTATCCGATGACTGCTTCAGAAAATGAATTGCCGAGAAAAAACGGTGCGATGGCAGTCCATAAATTTAAAATTGTGTTTAAGCCAAGTATGAATTGGGAGAAAAATTGAATGATTCCTATTAGAGATACGAGGATTGATCCAGCGACTAAATATTTGATCAGTGAATCTATTTTATTTTCTTTTTTGGCATAATTTAAAATGTTGGTGAAAACTAGAAAAATTATTCCGATGAAAATTAAGAATATTATCTTTCTTAATGTCCAGCTGAGAACTGGGGTGTAAAATATTGAAAAGGTTGTCCAGAAAATGAAGAGGAAACTGAATAGGGCGATTAGTCCTTTGGGGATGATTAGGTTTTTTTTGTATAAGGCGACGGTGAGGTAAATTAAAAATAGGGCTATTATTGCTACTCGAATAATGGCTAGGTCGATGGTGCTTCCGATGTTGAGGGCGAATTGGAAGGGGATTAGGAAGAGGAGAAATTGTGTGAAGTTTTGGATTAGTTTCATAGTCTGAGTTATTAAAAGATTATTTTTGATTAAATAATTTTAAATAAAAAATCCGCTTAATTAAGCGGATTTTATTTTTAGTCAATTTTTTGCAAAGTTGCAAATTTTCCATTTTCAGAGTACCAACTTAAACTACCATCGTTTTCTATTTTGACATATTCACCGAAATCGTTTTGATAAGTATATATATTATCATCTTTTTTTACTAAGTCTTTATCGCCAAATGAACCATCTTTAAATAGTTGTCTCATTTTGAATTTATTGTCTTCATTGAAAATAACAGTTGTATTATTATGCATTTCATGTAACCATTTACCCACTATTTTACCAGTCGGCATTAATGATGGATTTTTGGTTTTATTTTCTTCTTCTAAAGTTAATCCTAATATTTTTATCTCTAAATCTGGATTAAAATTACTAGTTGCCCAAGCACCAGCACCTATTTTCATATCAGGCAAATAGTAAAGAATAAAATATTTATCATATCCAGCATTTTCAGATTTTATTTTATTGGCAATAATCTGGATTTCTTTTTCAGTAATTTTATTTTCAAGTCTTACGTCAAAACTGGCTTTAATAGGTTTCATGAAATCCTTTTTTTCAATTTTATAACTTGGAATACCAGCTTCTAAATTTTTTACTTCTTCTTGCTCACTACAACCAAATAAAACAACTAACAAACCCAATACTAAAAATATTTTTTTCATAACATTACTTTAAAATTAACTTAATTTATTATAACATAAGATACACAATCATTTAAAAATCCTTCGAAAAAATCTCAAAACCCAGCTTTGCCATTTCCCAAAATGCTTCCCAAAAAAATAATCCTGCGATTTATAATACTCAATTTTCTGCAACTCACTTTCCGACCAGCTCCCACCACCCAAATGCCAAACCCAAGAATACGGAAAATAAATAATTTCCGCACCAATCTTTTTCGCCCGCAAACACAAATCCTGATCCTCAAAATACATAAAAAAATTATCATCAAAACCATTCAACCTATCAAAAAGACTTCTCTCAACAATCATCGCCCCGCCACTGACCCAATCAACTTTAGTAATTTCAATCTCCTCCCATTTTTTTTCATTAAAAATATTTCTCGAAATAATATGCCACAAAGATGTTTTATTACCACATGACCATTTTTGAATTTTATCATTTTTCTCTTCCAAAATTTTCAAACCCACAATTCCAATTTTCTTTTTTTTACATTTTTTATTTCTAATATAATCAATAACTTTAACAAAAGAGCTATCTTTAAAAAGCGTATCAGGATTCAAGAAAAATAAATATTCTCCTTCAGCAACTTTAACTCCACAATTTACAGCACTACCAAAGCCTAAATTTTTATTATTCCCAACAATTTTAACAGGAAAAGAAAAATTGTCTTTAAAGTTTAATTTATTGCTATCATTATTAACAATAATTATTTCAAAATCATTTTTTAAAACAGGTGTAATAAATTTATCAATACTCTCTAAACAATCATTCAAAAAGTTTCGGCTTTTAAAATTAACGATAATGATGGAAAATTTCTTGTTGTTTTTGGGCATTTTACTTTGATTTTTTTATTTAAACTTTTAATATAAACTGTCATTTTGAACGTAATAAATTTTTTTACAAAAAATTTATGCAGTGAAGAATCTCAATAAGTTTTTCTGAAACTTTAGTAATTTCAAAATTCTATAATTTTCTGTAGGGGATTCTTCACTCCTTTATTTTTTCTAACGAAAAAATAAATCCGTTCAGAATGACAGGAAAATTATGAGAGTTTGAAATTTTTAGTATTAAATATTTTTTTAAACTATTTCCTTAACAAGAGTTGTTGAATTTCTGATTTCGAAATAACTTTAAAAATAAAAAGAATGAAAAAATAACTCAGCACAGCTAATATTACAGTAACTGGTAAAAATAATTTAGAGAAGCAATAGACAGATAGCATTATTATTCCAGCTAAAAATATAAATAAAATTTTAGGCACATTAGGTCGATAAATATTATTTTTAAATAAAACGAAAAATGAAATTATAGTTACTAAAAATTCGCTAATTACAGAAATAAGAGCAGCTCCATTGTATGAATAAAGCGGTATAAAAATAATATTAGCTGACAAATTAAATATAGCTACACCAATTAAAATTTTCATTAAAGTTTTTTGTTTAGAGGCAGCAATTAAAATATTAGTAGATAATTGACCAAAAAATATAAAAGCTAGAGCAAAAATCAAAAGCTGTAGCGGAAAAGCTGATCTTATAAATTCAGCACCACCGATTATAGTAACAATTTCATCAGCTAAAAATTGAACACTGACTACTAAAGGAGTAACAATAATTATAAAAAATTTAAAAGTAATGTTAACTATTTTATTGAACTTTTCTTTTTCGTTAATGTAACGAGAGAAAAGAGGGAAAACTAATCCAATCACCATAGCAGGGAAGAAAACTAGAGTCCCGATTATTTTATAAGCCGCCCCGTAAATTCCAACTTGTTCTTGCGTGTGAAAAAAGCCTAAAAGTAAGGTGTCAATATTAAAATAACAAAAAGTAGCTATTGCACCAATTCCAAGTGGTAAAGATTTTTTCAAAAACTTTTTCCAGTATGGCAGATCTATAATAAATCTTATTTTTACAAATTTATTAGCAAGAAAATAAATTATTATAAAATTAAATACCATTGAAAACAATAGTGAGTTAACTGCAAATAAAAAACTTTTATTCAATTTTACAGCTAATATGATAATGATGGCTTGAATAACTTTTCCAGCTAGCTCAGTCAAAGCTATTTTATCCATTGCTAATTTTTTTTGAAAAAGACCGTTGAGTAAACCATAACTTGATGATAATAAGAATGATATTCCTGCAATCAAAATACCAATTTGAATATCTATTGGGTAGTGAAAAAATAATATTGACACTAATGGAATCAATATTAATGAAATCAAAAAAACACTAAAAGAAATTAAAACTCTTAGTGTAAATATTTTACTTAAAATTTCACTTTCATTTGCTGATTTTTTAGAAATTTCCCTAGTCATTATTGAGTGTAATCCTAAGTCGCTAACAGATCCAAATAATGCAAAGTAGAAAAGAACGGTTGTATATTTACCGTAACCAGTTACACCTAGATAATGTTGTAACATTCCTATACTGAAAATAGCTAAACCAATGGAAATAAATTTAGTAATTCCATTAAAAACTACATTGTAAGCAATTTTTCTAGCAATCATAAAGATTCAATAATGCTTTGAGGTTTAATAACAATTTTTCGCTCCAATTTTTCGCCAATACTTTCAGTTTGCACACGTTTATCATTTTCCAAAAAAATATGCACATTTCTTCGCTCGAAAGCATTCATCGGTTTTAAAACCTGAGGTTTTTTTTCACGAGCCACTTTTTCAGCCAATTCTAAAACTAATCTTTTGATATTATTTTTTTTACTTTCACGATAATCATTGATATCAATAATAATTCTATCTTTAACATCTTTTTTAAAAAGAATTATTCTCAAAAGACTTTCCAAGGACTGAAGAGTTACTCCATCTTTACCGATAATAAAATTTGAATCTTTTTTAATTTCAATGTTGCAATTAATATTTTTATAATCCGCTTTAGAATCCGAACGCTCTACAATTGAAATTTCCCCTTCAAAACCCGTCAAATTGAGCAATTTTTCAATACTTTCTTCAATTATTTCTTTAGATTCAGTCATAATTTTTAATTATTTATTATTTTCTTTTTCAGCTTCTTTGTGCATAACTATCCACTGTTGAACTATTATGAAAAGCGTAGATGTAAACCAATAAAGAGCCAGACCTGAGGGAAAGGTTGCGCCGATAAATAATGTCATCATCGGAATAACTATTAACATTTGTTTTGACATAATTGTAGCAATATCGGGTGTACCATCTTTTTTAGGCTCAGTAACAACTTTAGTTTTCGCATTTTTCTGTTGCATCATTTTAATTTGATAATATTGCAGACCAGCAGTAACAATAGCCAGAGGAATACTTGGAGTAGATAAATTTAAAAATCCCATAAACATTTTCCCTACGCTTTCAGGATGAGAAATGAAGTTGTATAGACTACTTAAATCAACTTGGAAATTTTCAGTTAATTTATTGATAATTTTATACATGGTTATAAAAACTACCATTTGAATAATCAACGGCAAGCAACCAGCAGCAGGATTGATTTTATGCTCTTTGTATAATTTCATCATTTCTTTTGACTGAGTTTCTTTGTCGTCTTTGTATTTTGCCTGCAGCTCTTTAATTTTAGGCTGTACTTTTTGAAGTTCTTTTTGCGATTCGATTTGTTTTTTAGAAAGTGGTATGAAAATTAATTTAATTATGACAGTCAGTGCGATAATAGCTAAACCTAAATCACTTCCTAAAATTGAGTATAAAAAAATTAGCAGGTTGTAAATAGGCTGATAAATAACTGTATTGTAAAATCCCATAAGTGTATTTTTTATTAGTTAAATTTATTGAATAACGTTTTGAGTTAATGTTTTAATTATGCACTTTTATTGGTGTCTAGTCAATGGTTTGAAAATTATAAAATTTTTTCGTTTGACTTCTTCTTCTTCTTCTTTTGATAGACTAAAATTTCTTTATTAATTGAGTGGTAGGGGAAAATTTGTTCTTTAATTCTAAAAAGGGGTGTAATATGAAGAATGAAAATTGGTACGACGCCATAAGTCTGCCCAAAGGTTTTAAGTTAGTTTTTCATGCAAGTGGAGATATGGATAAGTGTGCAGTAGCTATGAAAATTGGAGCATCTCAACTCCAGATTACCGATGTCATTATTTATTTGAAAAACCGTAACTCTTTTCAAAAAGAAGAAATTTTTTATGTAGAGGGAACTAGAAGTGTGGGTATAGCCTGCATTGGCTACATAGAAGGAGAGGATTATGTTGTGAGTTGGGATAACAAATCAGTCTCTCGTGGATTAAGATTTTCAGAAGAGCCTTGCAAAGCGGACTTCTTTTAAAGTTTGTTTCTATGTAGCATGTCTTTATTGCGACAGTTTTCTAGTAAAGAAAACTGTCGCTTTTTAAATTTAATGAGAATGCTCAAGTGAATGCAAAATCAAAAACATAAATAATATCCCAAAAAATAACAAACTAATATGAATCAATTTAGAATCACTATGTTTTTTCTTTTTAAAACCATGCGGAATTAAATCAACAATTACAGTATTAAAAAATATTCCTGAAGTTATTCCAATTATTATTCCATTTATCGAATTTAAATTAGAAAAAAGCAGAGCTATTATTACACCAATAATAATCGTTAAAGAAACTAAAAAATTATAAACAAGTGCTTTTTTGGTGGAAAAACCAGCTTCTTTTAAAACAAAAAACTCTGAAATTTCCTGCAAAAACTCATGAATAATCACAGAAAGAGAAACAGCTAAGCCTAAGGGGAGAGAAGTTAAAAAAGCAGTTGTCAAAATAATTCCATCACCGACATTATGAAAAGCATCACCAATTAGGATTTTTTTTGCTTCAATTTTATTTTTATGAGAGTGATCGCAGCAAGAATCATGATGTTCGTGAATTTGAGGTAATATTTTAGTTATTATGAAAATTCCGAAAAAACCCGTTGCAAAAGATAAGATTGCATATTTAAAATTATCTAAAATATGTTCAGCTTCATGAAACATTTCATAAGATAGTAAACAAAATACTCCAGCGGAAAAAGATATTAAATAGTGTAAATTTTTATCTAAAAACTTTTTCAGATTTTTTTGAATAAAAAAGACGCCAGAAATTGAGACGGTGATTACTATCAGTATTGATATTGCTAAATAAACGAGAGTGTTGAGATCCATATTTTTAATAATTAATTGAGTTATAACTTTATTTTAACAAATTATAGAAAAGAAATCTAATTTAGACTTGTAGAACGGTAGATTTTTAGATAATTAGACATTTTGTCATCTTGAAAAATGAAATGATTTATTCAGGATCTCGGAAGAATATTATGCTTTAAATTTTCTTTAAACTTAATTTATAGATTCCGGATAAATAATTTCTTCGTTTCACTCCAAAATTATTTTCCGGAATGACATGTTTGGGAATTTGTACAATTTTGTAGGGGTTTAAAATCTTGAAAAATAGAAGTTTTCTAATTTTCTGTGGGGGATTCTTCACTACGTAATTTTTTTTACAAAAAATTACTTCGTTCAGAATGACAGGAAAATTTTAGAAATTGAACAAGGGGTCATGACCCCTTGTTTGTGATTTTTTGCAAAATAAAACAGCCTTTTTACAGACTGTTTTTATTATCTCTGAGCGGGTGAAGGGAATCGAACCCTCGTCCTCAGCTTGGAAGGCTGGCATAATAAGCCACTATACGACACCCGCTTGTCTAACTTTTTACTTTCAAAACTCTTTATTTTAAAATTATTTTCTAACCAAAATTGTCAAAAATAATATTTTCTTTTTCAACTTTCATTTCTGTAAGCGTTTTTCTCATCGCTTCAATAAATTTTTTAGTCCCTACAACATAATATAACGAATTTTCCACTTCGTCAAGGTACTTGCTTATCATCTCATCATTAATTCTACCATACTCGCCATTCCAGTTGGTACATTTTCTAGTCATTGTGTTAACACACTTGTAATTTTTTAATTTAAATTTTTCCATTTCTTTGTAAAGAGCAGCACTTTCAACATTTCGATTTGAGTAAAATAAAGTAATTTTTCGTTCAGATTTTTTCAACTCCTCTTCTCTTAAAATTGAGCGAATGGGTGTAATTCCAACGCCAGCGGTTAGGAAAACTATTTTTTTATTTTTATCTTCAGGTAAACTGAAATGTCCAATTGGGGCTTTTATTTTTATTTCTTTTCCAATTTCTAAAGTGGTAATATTTTTTTTAAAAGCACTTTCACTTTCTCGCATGATGAAATCTAGGTGATTGTCTTGCGGTGCGGAGGCGATGGACATGGCTCGGAATTTTGGTCGGTCGTCGGTAAAACGTTCTTCGATAATTTCTAACATGGCGTATTGTCCTGCTTGAAATTTTAAATCGGCAGGTTTTTGAAAAGTAAACATCCAAGTTTCTTCTGCGACTTTTTGTTTTTTCTTTAGTTTTATTGTGTATTCATTCATGGAATTATTTTAGCGTTAAAGTGAGTTTTAGGCAAATTTTGGGTTTTTGACAAATAAAAAACCAGCGGAAAATCTATCAAGATTCTCTCGCTGGCTACAGTTTAGTCCTCCTCAGTTTTTTTCGAAAAAATCATTTTTGGTAATATTCCTGCACTTTGCAGGAATAAATTTTGGGGAGTAATTATCACAAGAGGATTTTCTTCTTCTTTTTCTTCTTTAGGTAATGGGATGTCAGAAATGACCATTCCATCTTTTTCTATCGGGACGGAATTTTTAGTATCTTCAAGATCGCCTGCCCAACAGGACTGGACAGTGGCGATTAAAATCATCGTCAAAAGAGTAAATAGTACTCTCATTTTTTTCCTTTTTTTATTAATTTTTAGCGGGAATAATTATTTATTCCACTTTTAAACTAAAAACTAATAGTTCATCATACATTATTATTATTATTATTATTATTATGTCAAGCCCAATTTATAATTCCTCAAAAAAACCTTTACAAACCCCCTTTTAAATGATAATCTCAATACAATCAACTAGTACAAAGAAATTATGAAAAATTTCTATTTTATAAATGAAAATAATGTTGGAATGATTGCAATAATAGCCTTATCAATAAGTCTGGTGTCTTTAATTTTGTCTCTAATCTTCTTTTTACAAAATCGAAAGAATAACAAAAAATTAAAATTACTTTTTCGTGGAAAAAAAGGAAAAGATTTAGAACAAATCATTTTAGACAATAACGACAAAATAAAACATTTCGATAAAGAAATTCAAGAACTTTTCGATATTTCTAATAAAATAAATTCTTTATCACAAAAAGGATTAAGTCGTTTTTCAGTTTTGCGTTTCAATCCGTTTAAAGATTTAGGAGGCGATCAAAGTTTCGTGGCGACATTTTTAGATAGTCAAGACAATGGTTTAGTAATTTCATCAATGCACACACGAGAAGGAACACGGGTTTATTCAAAACCAGTGATTAAAGGTGAAAGTGAAAAGTATAAATTGACAGATGAGGAAGTGAAAGCAATTGAGATGGCGAGGGAAAGTAACGAATAATCGGTAATTCGTAACTAGTTAGTGTGTCATCTTAAAAAAATTTATTCAGGATCTCGGAAGAAAGTTTTGCTTTAGGTTTTATTTGAACTTAGAGTAAAGATTCCGGATAAATTATTTTCTATTTCATCGTTGCACTATGAAAGAAAATATATTTTCCGGAATGATATGAATGAGAAATGGTGAAAAGCCCGTGCGGCGAGCACTTGAATCCGTTTGACAAAATTAAAAATAAAGTATATATTAGTAATTACTAGTCGAAACTAGTTATTTTTGTTTATATTTTGATTCCAAATAAACAAAAAGAGTTGCTTTTTTAATAAAATTTAAATTTATTTACTGTGCCTACAATCAATCAATTAAAACGCAAGCCTCGTAAAAGTAAAGAGAAAAAAAACAAGGCTCCTGCGATGACAACCGTGTTTAATACACATAAAAATAAGTCAGTTAAATCACAAAGTCCTTTTAAGCGAGGAGTTTGTCTTAAGGTTTCAACTGTTACTCCTAAAAAACCTAATTCAGCGTTGCGAAAAATTGCTCGTGTGAAACTTACTAACGGTATGGAAGTTACAGCGTACATTGGGGGAATTGGACATAATTTACAAGAGCATTCAATCGTAATGATTAGAGGTGGTCGAGTTAAGGATTTGCCAGGTGTTCGTTATCACGTTGTTCGAGGTGTTCTTGACTGTGCTGGAGTGGAAGATCGTCGTCGAGGGCGATCAAAGTATGGTGCTAAAAAACCTAAAGATAACAAATAATTTTTTAGCAAATAAATTTTAGTAAGTAATTTCTATATATAACTATGCCTAGACGTAAAAGAAAATTCAAAAAATCATGGAAACCTGATCCTATTTATAACAATATGTTAGTAGGACGATTTGTTGGTCAAATTATGAAAGGTGGAAAAAGATCAACTGCGGAAAGATTGGTTTACGATGCTTTTGATATTATTCATGAAAAAACTAAAAAAGGTGGCTTGAATGTTTTTGAACAAGCGATTAAAAATGTTTCGCCATTAGTTTCTCTTAAATCAAGGAGAATTGGTGGAGCTAATTATCAAGTTCCAATTCCAGTTGTTGGGGATAAAAGGCAGACTTTAGCAATGCGGTGGATTCGAGAGGTTTGTCGAAATAAGAAAGGGAAGGGCTTTGCTGAAATATTGGCTGAAGAGCTTTTGGCTGCGGCTGAAAAAGATGGTGGTGCGATGAAAAAACGAGATGAGACTCACCGAATGGCTGATGCAAATAAGGCTTTTGCTCATTTTGCTTAATTTCAATTTAAAAATTTATGGAACAAGATAGCCAAAATAAACAAGAAGAAGTACAACTGCAGACAACTAAAAAAATAGATACTCATAGCTATAAAGGATGGTTGAATTCGGATAATTTTTTAAAAAGGGCTTTTGCAGTTTATGGGTATGCGATGGTTGCGAGTTTAATTGTCAGTATTCCTTTTTTCATTCTTTATTTTTTTATGATCATCATGTTTATAATGATTTCTGTTGGATCTTCTGCTTAAATCCGTGTTTATAAAAGATTTTTATGTATATGAATTTTATTTAATTTTACACATAAAAATCTTTTGTTTTTTATAGACCTCTTAAGTAATTTTTAATTAATAATATGAAAAAAGTTTTACAACGTTTTGTGGATGTATGGAAGTCTGATTTTCTACATAAACTTACAACATCAAAAGAAAAAACTACAAATACAACTATTTGGTTTTGGATTATTTTTAGTGTAATATTTTCATTTACAATTTCTTTTTATATTGTTTTTGTTGTTCAAAAAGAAATTTCTTTAATGGCTGATGAAATTTTTAATAATGAAGTTATTTCCAAAGATGCTGAACTTACTATGAAAGATGGTCAGTTATCTACTAATGAAATACAGGAACCTTTTGTATATTCAGCTGAAGATAAAAGTTTTTTGTTGGTTATTGATACTAATAAAAATAAGGAAAATGATCCAGAAATTCTAAATGAATATGAATCAGGTCTAATTCTTTTAAAAGACAAATTATATTCAAAAGATAATGACAATATTAGTTATGAAACAGTTGTATATAAAAATCATGAAGCTCCAAATTTTTCTGTAAAATTTAAAGAGATTGAAAAATATTTTAATGACTATTTTTTTGCAGGTGTGATTGTTTTGTATATTGTAGTTTTTGTTCTAATTTTTTTATTTTTAGCAATTTTTAGATTGTTGACTGCTCTATGGTGGGCTTTGCTACTTTTCTTAATTTGTTTGATTATAAACAATAAGATTAGTTATGGAAAATCTTATGAGATAATTTTGAATTTTTATTTTATTGTTTTGCCTATTGAATTATTCTCGCTTTTTATAGAGATGAATATGCCTTTTTCTACATTTATAATTTTTTCAATAATCTTTTCAATAAATTTGTTTCATATTAAAAATAATAAGAGTAATAAAGTGGAGGAAGATGAAATAAAAGAAAGTGATAAGATGGAGAAATTGGAAAGCAAAGAAGAAACAACTGAGCAAGTTTAAAATTATACATTAAAATCATTTAATAAGAAAAAAATATGGCAAGGGAAAAATCAATTGACAAATTAAGAAATATCGGAATTATCGCACATATCGATGCAGGTAAAACCACAACAACAGAACGAGTACTGTTCTACACAGGAATGTCTCATAAAATCGGTGAAGTCCACGAAGGAGAAGCAACTATGGATTGGATGGAACAAGAACAAGAACGAGGAATCACAATTACATCAGCAGCAACAACCTGTTTTTGGAAAGACTGCCAAGTTAATATTATCGACACACCGGGGCACGTAGATTTTACAGTAGAAGTAGAGCGTTCATTGCGTGTTTTAGATGGAGGTGTTGTAGTTTTTGATGGAAAAGAAGGTGTTGAACCACAATCAGAAACTGTTTGGCGACAAGCTGACAAATACGAAGTTCCACGAATTTGTTTTATAAATAAAATTGATAAAAATGGAGCAGATTTTGATCGAGCTTTTCAGTCAATTCTTGATCGATTAACTCCAAATGCAATTCCTGCTCAGATGCCAGTTGGTGAAAGAGATGAATTTGAAGGAGTTATTGATTTGGTTAAAATGAAAAAATTTACTTTTGAAGGTGATATGGGAGAGAAAGTTATTGAAAGTGAAATTCCTGAAGAATTGAAAGAAAAAGCAAATAAATGGAGAGAAAAATTAATCGAAAAAGCTGTAGAGCATGATGATGCTTTGATGGAGAAATATTTAGGCGGTGAAGAACTTGCTGAAGAAGAGATTAAAAGTGCTATTCGAAAAGGAGTGATTGCTAATAAATTAATTCCAGTTTTCACAGGAACAGCTTTGCAAAATAAAGGTGTACAATTAGTTCTTGATGCAGTAGTTGATTATTTACCTTCCCCAGTTGATGTGCCAGCTATCGTTGGGACTGATCCTGATGATTCAGAAAAAGAAATTAAAGTAGAGCACTCTGATGAGGGTTCATTTGCAGCTTTAGCTTTTAAAGTAGCTACTGATCCTTTTGTTGGTCAATTGGTATTTTTCCGAATTTACGCTGGATCTTTAAAATCAGGTTCATATATTTACAACGTAACTAGTGGCAAAAAAGAACGAGTTGGACGTATTTTACGGATGCACTCTAATGATCGTGAAGAAGTGGAAGAATTGTATGCAGGTGAAATTGGAGCATTAGTTGGAATGAAAGACACTAAAACTGGCGATACTTTGTGTGATCCTGATAATCAAGTAATTCTTGAATCAATTGAATTTCCAGAGCCAGTTATTTCTATCGCAGTTGAACCAAAGACAAAAGCTGATCAAGAAAAAATGGCAATTGCTTTAAGTAAATTAGCTGAAGAAGATCCAACTTTTCGAGTACGTACAGATGAGGAATCTGGACAAACTATTATTTCTGGCATGGGTGAATTACATCTTGATATTATTATTGATCGTTTGAAGCGAGAATTTAAAGTTGAGGCGAGTATTGGTCAACCGCAAGTTTCTTATCGTGAAACTATCAAGGCTGAATCAGAAGCTGAAGGAAAATTTGTTCGTCAGTCTGGTGGACGTGGTCAGTATGGTCATTGTTGGGTGAGAGTCGCACCGCTTGAGCAAGGTGAAGGATTTAAATTTATTGATGAAATTAAAGGTGGAGTTATTCCCCAAGAATTTATTAAACCGACTGCAAAAGGTATTGAAGAAGCGATGAATAATGGTGTGTTGGCAGGATTTCCAATGGTGGATGTGTCAGCGACTTTATATGATGGTTCATTTCATGATGTTGATTCATCAGAAGCGGCTTTCAAAGTAGCAGGGTCTATGGCATTTAAAGCAGCAGTTAGACAGGCTAAACCTGTTATTCTTGAACCGATAATGAAAGTTCAAGTAACTACTCCTGAAGGTTATATGGGTGATGTTGTGGGTGATATTAGTTCTAAGCGAGGTCTTGTTAAAGAAATGAATGATCGTGGTGAGGGAAATGCTTTATTGAAGGAGATTGATGCGGAGATTCCTTTGGCGGCTATGTTTGGTTATGCGACTCAGTTGCGTTCAATGACTCAGGGGAGAGCTAATTATGCGATGGAGTTTAGTCATTATAGCGAGGTTCCTCGTAGTGTTGCTGAGGAGATTATGAATGGCAAGGGGGAAGAGAAATAAACTTTTTTAGTTTGTGAGAGAAAAGCCACGATTTATCTCGTGGCTTTTTGTAAAATTTTTAAATAATTTAATTTTAAATTTATGGAGGTAATATTTTGGTGGTTACTTATAATTTTTAGTACAATTTCCAGTTTTATTTTTAATATTGACAAAGAAAATATAAGTGATAATGATATGTTTGTTAGAAGTAAAAATAGTGTTTACTATGGAAGACAGGAAATAGAAGGGGCTGATCCTGAAACTTTCCAGGTTTTTCAAGATATTTATGGGAAAGACAAAAATAACGTGTATTGCAGGAATAATAAAATGGAAAATGGAGATCCAGTTACTTTTGAATATTTAGGGGATGATTATACTAAAGACAAAAATAATGTGTATTCTGGATGTGCAAGAGTAGAAGAAGCTGATCCAAATACTTTCGAATTGCTAGAGCTTAATTACACAAAGGATAAAGATAATTGTTATTTCCCCTTAAAAAATAAAAGCATAAAAATAAATAATTGCGATCCAAATACTTTTGAGATATTAAAAAATAATTATTCAAAGGATGAAAAACATTGTTTTCATGAGGAAAAAGAAGTCGATAATATAAAAAAATGTGAAAATTATAAAGTTAATGCGGAGAGAGTTTATTTATATGGTAAATATTCTAGGGATAAAAATAATTTTTATTATCTAAATAAAAAAATAGAAGAAGCTGATGTATATAGTTTTGAAATTTTAGAAAATGATTATTCTAGGGATAGGAATAATTGTTATTTTCAAGGAAAAAAAGTTAATTTTAGTGAATGTCAAAATCAAAAAAATATTTTAGATAAAAATAGTTTAAAAGAAATGTATTTGTATAATGACTATACAAAAAAATACGGTAAAATTTATTATGATGATTATGATAAAATTGAAGGAGTTGATTTAGATACTTTTGAAATTTTAAGTTTTGAAAAAGCAAAATATTATTCAAAAGATAAAAATAATTTGTATTATAAAAATGAAATAGTGGAAGGAGCTGAACCATATACCATAGAATATGTGGGAGGAAGTTATTTAAAAGACAAAAATAGTGTATATGATATTGGAAAAATATTTGAAGGTGTAGATGTAGAAAGTTTTCATTTTATAGGACTTCTTTATGTCAAAGATAAGAATAATTGTTATTATTGGGGAAAGGTAGTGGAAATGTCTGAATGTGATGAAATGGAAAAGTCAATAAAGGATGGCGTATTTGGGGATTTATAATCAAGTAATTTGCTCACAACATGCTATAATTACATCGTAAAATCAAAAAAGTTTCCCATGCAAAAAATACATAAAAAAAGAACAAAACTAAAAATAACACTAGTTTTCGCAGTGGCGATTTTTCTAGTAATCCTCAATCCCTATGACAAACTTTCACCAGTCAGAAATTTTTTCCACACAATTTTTATGCCAGTAGTCCAAGTTGGATATATCGGCGGAAATAAATTAAAAGATACAACAAACACTTTAAAATCCATCGGAACATTAAAACAAGACAATCAAAATTTATACAAAGAAAACTTAAAATTAAAATCAAAAATTACAGAATTAAAAGATATAACCAATGAAAATAAAAAATTAAGAGAAGAATTAAATTTATCACCTAAAGAAGAATTTAATTTAATTGGAGCAGAAGTTATCAATCGAGATATTTCAGGAAAAATCGATTGGATTAAAATTAATTTAGGGAGTCAAGATGGATTAAAAGAAGGGTTGCCAGTAATAGTTGCAGGGAAAAATTTAATCGGTTTTGTCGATGAAGTTTTTGTCAATCAATCAAAAGTAAAATTAACCAATCATCCAGATAGTTCAGTTAATATTGTTACCGTTGAATCAGGAACAGAAGCAATCGCAAAAGGCGAACACGGAATTTCAATAAAAGCAGAAAATATTCATCAAGATGCAGAAATAGAAACAGGAATGACTTTCATCACTTCGCAAATTGGTGGAAAATTCCCGAGAGGTCTTTCGGTTGGGGTGGTACAAAGTGTGGCTACTACACAAGATGGTTTATTTAAAGAAGCTCGAATTACGCCTTTAGTAGATTTCAATAAAATTCGTTTTGTTTCAGTAATTGTTGAATGATAGATTTTTAAATATTTAGAAATAATTGTATTGCAATGTTTTGCGTTTGTTTAAATAATTTTTGATTTATTAATTTATTATTTTCAATAAATTTTTATTGACAGAATTTTTAGTAGAATAAATATGACTAAAAGTTAACTATCTACATTCTACAAGTCTAATTATCTGTTTTATTTATGTTAAATTTTTTTGTTAGATTTTTAATTATAATTTTTTTCTTAATTATTTGCATAGGTTTTGCCTCGGCAATTTTATCCATTCCTTTAATATTGCCAATTATTTTCGGATGTTCTTGGGTGTTTGTAAAATCTTTTGAGGAAGTTTTTTGGGAAATAAGTATTTTTGCCTTAATTTATGATTTTTTAGCATCCTCTCATATTGGAATATATTTTTTAGTTATTTTTTCTACTGTAATAATTTTCAATTTTATAAACTATTCCATTTTTGAAGTTTCTGGAAAAAGGATTTTTTTGGCGTATATTGGAGTTAGTTTTTTAACGACCGCCGTAGTTGTTGCTAATTATTTTTTTGAAAGAAATGAAATAAATTATTTATTTTTAGGACGACAAATTTTCTTTTATATTTTAATAAGTGTTTTTTATTTTTTTATTTTTTCCAAATTAATTAGTCGCTCGGAAAAAGTTATTTCTTTTTATACTCAGAAAATCGATGTAAAAAGACATCTTTAGAGAATTAGACTTTTAGACAATTAGACTTGTAGATATTTAGATTCACAAATTAAAATTTAAGTTACAACTGATATATTGATAATTTGATAAATAAATTTTTTATGAGAGATAAAATTAAACGTTCAATGGTGGAGATCGATGATCCTATTATTGATAAATTTAGCAAAAGTGAAAATAAACAAGTTTTTAAATCTGATAGTAAATGGTTTAATTTTTTGTGGGCAATAAGTTGTTTGACTTTGTTTTTTTTAGCGGGGAGAGTTTTTTATTTAACTATTGTTCAGGGTGATTATTACTCTGAAATTGCTGGAGGTCAAAGTGTTCGTTCAGTTCCTATTATTGCTGCTCGTGGTGAGATTTTTGATAAAAATGGAAAAGTTTTAGCTAAAAATGTACCTAATCAAAGCGTTATTATTATTCCAGAAAATTTGCCTAGTGAAAATTCTCAGAGAGAAGAAATTGCTAAAATATTAAGTGAAAAAACTTCTCTTGAGTATGACCAAACTTTAGTCAAAATTAATTTATCTGATGAAACTGAAAAATCTCTCATTCTTGCAGAAAATATTTCTCATGAGGAATCTCTAATTATTTCAGGTTTGGGTCAGGATGTGTCAGGAATTGCTATTCAAAATACAGCGTTACGAGAGTATTCAGATGGAATTTTATTTTCACACATTATTGGTTATGAAGGCTTAATTCAAAAAGAAGAATGGGAAAATGAAGTGGATTATTTATTAACTGATCGGATTGGAAAAACAGGTATTGAAACTTATTATGAAAAATCTTTAAGAGGGGGGCACGGATCAACTCAGTCAATGGTAAATAGTCGAGGGGAATTAGTACGAAAATTAAGTGATATTCCAGCTAAAAAAGGTTCAAACGTTTACTTAAATATTGATTCAGAATTGCAAAAAGTTATTATAGAAAGTTTAGAAAAACAATTAGAAAGAGCTGATACACAAAAAGCCACAGCTATAGCTATGAATCCAAAAACTGGAGCAATTTTAGCGATGGTTAGTTTGCCGTCGTATGATAATAATCTTTTCGCCCGAGGAATTGAAGCGTCTGAATATAATTCTTTGATCAGTAATAAAAATAATCCTCTTTTTAATCGATCTATCAGTGGAGCTTATCCACCTGGATCAACAGTGAAACCAGTGGAGGCTTTGGCAATATTACAGGAAAAAATTATTTCACCTGATTATGAAATTGAAAGTAAGGGAGGTATAAAAGTAGGAAATTCTTTTTTTGGAGATTGGAAAGTTCATGGATTTACTGATATGCGACGAGCGATTGCAGTTTCTAGTGATGTTTATTTTTATACTGCCTGTGGTGGACATGAAAATTATCCAGATATTCAAGGTTTAGGTATCGAAAAAATGAAAAAATATATGCAACAGTTTGGTTATGGTAAAAAAACAGGAATTGATTTATTTGGTGAAGTAGCTGGTGTTTATCCTGATAAAGAATGGAAAAAAAATAAAATTAATGAAAAATGGTATTTAGGAGATACTTATAATTCATCGATTGGTCAAGGTTATATTACAGCCACGCCTCTGCAGGTTCTTAATTCGATTTCAGTTATTGCGAACGGAGGGATTTTATATAAACCGCAAATTGTTTCTCATATTATTGATGTGGAAGAAAATGAGCAGAAATTTGAACCAGTTATTTTAAAAAATGATATTGCGAGTAAAACAGATATTAAAGTTGCTCAAGAAGGAATGAGACAAGCAATTAGTGATGGGACTGCGACAATGTTAAAAGATTTGTCTGTGGAAGTTGCGGGTAAAACTGGTACTGCTCAATTTGGTAAAAGGGGGAATGATAGGGTACATTCTTGGTTTGTGTCTTATGCTCCTTATGATGATCCAGAGATTGCTTTGGTGGTGATGGTGGAGGATCAGACGGATAGGATTTCTTCTTCGACTGTGCCAGTGGCGTATGATGTTTATAAATGGTATTTTGGTGAGGAAGAAAAGAGTGAAGATAAATAGTTTTTTCAAAAATAGGTGTACTAAATGTGTACACTATACCTATTGCATTTTTTCAAGAATAGGTATACTATAGGTATAGTAAAGGTATACACTACACCTATTGATTTTTTACTAAAAAATATGACTAATTTACCAAAATTTATTTTAGAAAAGCCAAAAGATATAAAAGATCCTAATAATACTATAAAGATTAGACTTTTAGAAAATGAAAAAGATGGATATATTTTTTATGATTTTGGTTTTTCAGAGAAAGATAAAAGATACTTATTTTGGGACAAGGTTAAATATAAGTATGAAGAAATTTTTAAAAATGGTGATAAAAAATTAGAAGGGTTTGATATTAATCTTGCTTGGAAAATGATTAAAGTTGCAAGAAATATTAAATCCAAAAAAACACCTATAAGAACAGAAGGTGATAAATTTTTTACATACAATGATTTACCTGGACTTGATCAGTTTCTACATGAGACAGATTTATATTTAGGTGGTAATTTTTCTATTGGGGATAATTTAGATGAAAAGACAAAAAAAAGAATTTTTCTTAATTCCTTGTCTGAGGAAGCTATTGCCTCTGCTCAACTTGAAGGGGCACATTCTTCCCGAGATGCAGCAATAAAGATGATTACAGAACAAAGAGAGCCAAAAACAAAAGATGAAATAATGATTCTGAATAATTATAAAGCTATGATGAAGTTGGAATCAGAATTTGCTGGTCAAAAAGACAAAAAAATTGGCTTAGAGACTTTATTGAAATATCATAAGATTTTAACAAAAGGAGCTATAGAAGATGATAATTTGGATGCTATTGGTAGATTAAGAAAGAAGAATGAAATTATTAATGTTGTTGATAATGAAAAAAATTATATTTTACATATTTCTCCAAATATTTCTTTTGTGAGAAAAGAATTGAAAAGGTTGATAGATTTTGTTAACGATGATAAAAAATATGAATTTGTTCATCCAGTAATTAAAGCTATAATGATCCATTTTTGGATAGGATATTTACATCCATTCTATGATGGTAATGGAAGAATGGCTCGATTACTTTTTTATTTATATCTTTTAAAACATGACTATCATTTTTTTGGCTATTATCCTATTTCTTTAGTGATAAAAAAATCTCAACAACAATATAAAATGTCTTATGTATATTCAGAGCAAGATGATGAAGACTTGACATATTTTATCGATTATAATATAAGAAAAATAAAACAGGCAAAAAAAGATTTTGAAAAATATATAGAAAAAATATCTATTGAACAGAAAAAAAAGAAAAGTAGAAATAAAAGATTGGAATTAAAATTTAGTTTAAATGATAGACAAATAGAACTCTTAGAATATCTTACTAAGTCTGTTGGAAATGTCATGACCCTAAGTGTTTATGTGGATAATAATCAGATTACGAAATCAACAGGAATTAAAGATTTTAAAGTTTTAAAAAAAGAGTATTTAGTCGATAATAAAAAAGTAGGCAGGGAAGTTAAATATTTTATTTCAGGAAAGGGAAAGAGGATAATGTCATAAAAACCATGAATCAAAACCACTCACAACTAAAACAAATAACCAAAAAAAGTTTACGAGCTTGTTATTTAGACGGAAAAGTAGTCGCATCACCAACACACTTTTCAGACTTTTGGGCACGAGATACCTTTTGGGCATTATCTGGAATGTTAGAAATTGGAGATGCACAAGAAGCAAAAAACTGTTTCGAATACTTCCTTTCTTATCAACGCGAAGACGGAAAAATTCCTCGTAAAATTTCACTCGATTTAAATGCAATAAAATATTTAACAGGCAAAAAATTAAAACGAAAGAAATCACAGCCAACTTATCATGGTTTAGTAAAACCTTTTTACGCTAAAGATAGTGAATTACTTTTAATTAATGCTTTTACTCAATACATTAAAAAAACTCAGGACACAGAATTTTTACAAAAAAACTTTTCAAAACTTCAAAAAGCAATTGATTGGCATATTAAAACTGAAAAAGGTGGATTGATTAGTGAATATTTTTTAGGCAATTGGATGGATACGGTTTTTAAATTCGGTCCAGTTTTGTATACGAATGTTTTATATTTTCAAGCGTTGAAGCAAATGTCTGTTTTGGCGAGGACTCTCGGAAATAAAGAAATGGAAATTAAATATTTAGAATTAGCCGTTAAAACTCAAAATATTATTCAAGACAGATTTTGGAACGGAGAATTTTTTGTTGATGAGACTAGGAAGGATAACAATGAAAAGATTTTTGATTTAGCGGGAAATGTATTGGCGGTAATTTTTAATGTTGGTGAAGAAAATCAGAAAAATTTAGTTGTGAAAAAATTAAAAGATTATTTTTATGAATACGGAACTTTTGTTCCAGCTGTGCCGACAGGTCATCCATGGTATAAAATTAATCCAGTGGTGCGAGTGATGGGAATTGCGGATTATCATACGTCGACTAGTTGGTTATGGATTGATGCTTTTTTAATCAAAGCTTTTTATGAAAATGGAGAAATTGAATTAGCGGAAAAAATGTTACAGGAAATTGAAAAAATTATTGTTAAAAATCAAGAAGCAGGTGAGACTTATTTTGTAGGTGGTGAAGTTTATAAAAAACGTTTTTGGGAAAGTGCAAGTCCGTTTGCGTGGAGCAGTGGGGTTTTGTTGAGTGTTTTGGGTGAGATAGATCAGTAGATTTGTAGATAGTTAGAAAATTAAAAAAACTGTAATCCTAAAAAATTATTTTGTAACGAAGTGGAAAGATAATTTATTCAGGATTTCAGAAAAAAGTGTACTTTGAGTTTTCTTTAAATTTAAAGTATAGATTCTGAATAAATTGTTTTCTTGTAGTAGTAGGGCTCAGGCATGCTTGAGCCCTACTACGGAAAGAAAATATATTTTCCGGAATGACAAATCTAAGGGTTTGCATAAATTTTGTATGGATTGAAAAGTTTCTTGCGGTTAAAAAGTCCGTGCGGCGAGCACAATTTAATTTTTAAAGTCTTGCAAAAAGAAATAATTCGTGTATACTAGAAATTAGATTATGTGAAATTTGTATTTGTATTAAAGATTTTATGAAAGTTATATTAAACGAAGACAATAAGAATTTGGGTAAGAAAAAAGGAGACATTGTTAATGTTTCTGATGGTTTTGCTTTTAATAGTTTGATTCCGAATGGTATGGCTAGTCCTGCGACTAAGGAGACGTTGGCTGAATTGGAGCGACAAAAAGCTCAGGATGAGGCTGTTCAAGCTGATAAAGTAAAAGCTGCCCAAGAAAATGCTAAGAAATTAGATAAGAAGAAAGTTAATATTATTTCTAAAGCTGAAGGCAATAAATTGTTTGGTTCTGTGGATAAGAAACAGATTGCTGAGGCAATTAAAGAACAGCACAAAATTGATGTTGATGAAAACATGGTTATTTTGGCTGAGCCAATTAAGGAGTTGACTACTTTAGAAATTGTGATTGATTATGGTGACAAGGCTAAGGCTGGTGTTATTCTAACGATTTCTTCAAAATAGATTTTTGGTTAATTTAGATTTTAAAAGAGGCGCTTTTACTCAAGCGTCTCTTTGACTTTGTAAAAGGGGATTTTAGGTGATTAATTTAGTTTTTAAGTAATTTATTAAATTTAATTTTATGAAAAAATATTTTATTTTGTTAATTTTGTGTGGGACTTTGGTTGGTTGTGGAAAGAATGATGAAATTATAACTGAAGAAAATAAAATTGAGTCGGAGCCAGTTGATTTTGTAGGTTGTTATAAAAAAGATCATAACACAGTTTATTTTGATGGATGTTTTTTGAAAAATTATGAGTTAGTTAAATTGGAAAATTCTGATTCTGAAACCTTTGAGCATATTGCAGGGACTTTTTTTAAAGATAAAAATCAACTTTACTTTGAGTGTGTATATACAGCGATGCCTACTCCTCCACAAATAATGAATGATGTAGATATTGAAACATTGGATTTACTTAGTTTTGATAATGGCGATGGACTTGTTCGAGGAGATAATAGTGGCTACATAAAAGATAAAAATAGTTTTTATCATTGTAGCTGGAATTGTGAAAAAGTGAATGATATTGATTATAAATCTTTTGAAGTCTTGAATCAAAATTATGCAAAAGATAAGAATAATATCTATTATAAGAATGAAAAAATTATCAATATTGATTTGGAATCATTTGAAGCATTTACGGAAGTTTATTTTAATGGGTATGGTGGTTCCGAATATTATGCAAGAGATAAAGATAATTGTTATCATTATGGAGAAATTGAAAATATTTCTGAGTGCAATAGAATTTTTAAGAAAGTGAAATAATAATTTAAAATAACATTTTAACAAAAAAATATGGCGAAAAAAAATAAGAAATTTATATTCGTAGTTGGAGGAGTGATGAGCGGAGTCGGAAAAGGAATAACCGCATCATCCGTTGGAAAATTAATCCAATCCCGAGGATTTAACGTAACCGCAATTAAAATCGATCCTTACATTAACGTAGATGCAGGAACAATGAACCCAACAGAACACGGAGAAGTTTTCGTTCTCAAAGACGGAGATGAAACCGATCAAGACATGGGGAATTACGAAAGATTCTTAGGAACAACTTTGACTCGCACAAATTACATGACAACAGGACGAGTTTATCAAACCGTAATTGAACGAGAAAGAAATGGAGAATACAAAGGAAAATGCGTTGAAGTAGTGCCACACATTCCATTAGAAATTATCGATCGAATTGAAACAGCTGCTGAAAAAGCTGATGCGGATGTTTCAGTAATCGAAATTGGAGGAACAATTGGCGAATATCAAAACATACTTTTTCTCGAAGCAGCACGGATGATGAAAACAAAATATCCAGAAGATGTACTTTTCGTTTTAGTTAGTTATGTTCCAATGCCGAGTAAGGTTGGTGAAATGAAAACTAAGCCAACTCAATATGCTTCTCGAACTTTAAATGGAGCAGGTATTCAGGCAGATATTATCGTGGCTCGCTCCGATATTAAATTAGATGAAAAGCGAAAAGAAAAAATTTCTCTTTCCTGCAGTGTGAAAAAAGAAAATGTGATTAGTGCACCTGATGTAGAAAGTGTTTATCATGTTCCTGTTAATTTTGAAAAAGATGGTTTGAGTGATATTTTACTTAAAGAATTAAACTTAAAATCGAAGACTAAAGATTTAACTGAATGGACTAAGTTTGCTAATAAAATTACCCGAGCGAAGAAAACTTTGAAGATTGGAGTTGTTGGAAAATATTTTTCTAGCGGAGATTTCGTTCTTTCAGACGCATATATTAGTGTGATTGAAGCAGTTAAACATGCTTGTTATTACAATGGTTGTAAACCTGAAATCGATTGGTTAGATAGTAGTGAATATGAAAAAGATCCAAAAAAACTTAAGGATCTTAAAAATTATGCAGGAATTGTAGTTCCTGGTGGATTTGGCTCTCGAGGGATTGAAGGAAAAATTAAAGTAGCGGAATTTTGTCGAGAAAATAAAGTTCCTTATTTCGGACTTTGCTATGGTATGCAAATTGCGGTAGTTGAATATGCTCGAAATGTTTTGAAACTTGAAGATGCTCACACGGTGGAGATGAAAGCGAATGCGAAGAATAAAATTATTGATATTATGCCAGAGCAAAAAAAGAAATTGGAGAATAAGGATTTCGGTGGTTCGATGCGATTAGGCAGTTATCCTGCGGTTATTGCGAAAAAAACAATTGCGTTTAAGACATACAAGGAGACTGAGGTTTCTGAACGTCATCGTCATCGGTATGAGGTTAATCCTGAGTTTGTTGAGAAATTGGAAGAGGCTGGATTGGTTTTTTCTGGAAAGTCGCCGAATGGTGAATTGATGGAGATTATGGAATTGCCAATGAGTGTTCATCCGTTTTATTTGGCAACGCAGTTTCATCCGGAGTTTCAGTCTGCTCCGTTGAGTCCGCATCCTTTGTTTATAAGTTTTGTGAAGGCGGCGAAGAAATTGAGTGAGTAATTTTGTGAGAGGCGTTCTTTTGGGTATGTTTCTTTTTAGTGAAATTAAAATTTTAATATTATGAATATAAAAAAAGAAGAATTTATTAATAAATTAAATACTTATAAAATTAATGGAAAAATTATATATCAGTATACAAAAGAAATAGATAAATGTAATAAATTTTTTAATTTAATTGATTTTCTTGGTGTTGCTGATGAGGTTGAGGAACTTGAATTGAATAAAAAGTTTATGAAAGTTTCTCAAGGTATAAAACAAGTAGAACAAGATCCAAATTCTTTTGCTGCTCAATATATAAATAATTTAAAACAGTCTGTAATTGAAGTAAGAGATTTTACTATAGATTTATTTTTAAGAAATGATTTTGTTTTAAAAAATTTTGAAACTGAGGAGACAAAAAATAATTCAATAGAAAAATTAAAAGAAGATAAAATTGCAGTAGATAATCAAATAGAAAAATTAAATAATGCATTAAAAAATGTTGAAAATGTTATCGATGGTAAAACAAGTAATGTTATTGAAAAACAAATTTCAGATAGAGTCAGTGAATTAGGTACTGATAATAATAATGAAGAATCAGCAAAATATTGGATGGATAAAAGAAATAATATTTTTGGTTTGCTTATTATATTTTCAATTATTATTTTTTTGTCATATTTTATTTTATATTTTTGTAAAGAAATAGATAGAAATGAACTATATGCTTTAGCACTTTTTAAATTGGCATTTTTTGGTTTACTTTATTCTCAATATTATTTTGCTCAAAAGAATTATCGTATTTATGCAGATCTACTTTCAAGATACAGACATTTGCAATTAAATGCAAAAATTTTAGAAAATTATTTATTAAAAGAAAAAACAGATGAAGGATTAAAGAATCATTTAATTTCTAAAGTTGTTGATTTAATTACAACACCTGTTAATTCTAATCATTTTAATGATACAGACAATGGAAGTTTTACGGGTAACATAATTACAGATAAATTTCCAATTGGAAAATAATAAAATTTAAAAGTAAAAATTATCATATCGTAGAAACGTTGCATTGCAACGTTTCTACGATTGTGAAGAATTAAACAAATGCAAATAAATCCAGAAAAATACAAAAATAAATATCGCACAAAATCAACCCGTTTACAAAACTGGAATTACGCATCAGCAGGTTAGTATTACATAACAATTTGCACAAAAAACAAAGAAAATTATTTTGGAAAAATAAAAGATCAAAAATTAATTTTAAATGAAATAGGAAAAATCGTAGAAAAATTTTGGTTGGAAATTCCAAATCATTTTCAAAATGTACGATTAGATGAATTTATAATTATGCCAAATCACATTCATGGAATAATTGTGATTGATGAGGTAGAGCGAGAAATTTCCGCAAATGTAGAGACAAGGCAGTGCCTTATCTCTACGGTGGAGGCGGATGAAAATATTGGAAAAAATCGTTTTCAAAATCAAGGTAAAAATACAATTTCAGCGATAATTGGTTCATTTAAATCAATTTGCACAAAAACAATAAATAAGAATTTTAAAATAAAAAATAAAGATCACAAAATAAATTTTGCATGGCAACCTAGATTTTACGATAGAATTATTAGAAATGAAAAAGAATTATTAAATATTAGAAATTATATTATTTATAATTTTCAAAAATGGGAGGAAGATGAAAATTTCAAATAATATGATATTTTATTCTATTTAAAAAATAATGTGTAAATTTTGTAAATTAAATGATATAATAAAATCATGAAAAACAATCTCAAAAAATTAGCAATATATCAAACAAAAGATGGAGAAATCCGTTTGAAGGAAGACGCACAAAATGAAACAATTTGGGCAAATCAAAAACAAATTGCTCAAATTTTTGAAGTAGATAGAACAGTCATTACAAAACATATTAAAAATATTTTTGATGATGGAGAGATTGACGAACAAATGGTTTGTGCAAATTTTGCACAAACCACTCAACATGGTGCAGTTAAAGGAAAAACACAAACAAGAGAAATAAAATTTTACAATTTAGATATAATTCTTGCGGTAGGCTATCGTACAAATTCTTCCGTCGCTATTACTTTTCGACAATGGGCAATAAAAATTTTGAAAGCACATATTACTAAAGGTTTTACAATTAACGAACATCAACTTGCAAAAAATTATCAAGAATTTTTACAAACTGCAGAAAATGTAAAAGTTTTAACAAAAAGTAATTCTAAAATTAAAACAGAAGATGCTTTGGAATTAGTTAAAACATTTTCGGAAACTTGGTTTTCTCTGGATCAGTATGATAAACAAAAATTTCCGCAAAAAGGAATGAGTGAGAAAAAAGTGAAAGTTCAAGCTAAAGATTTATATGCTGACATTGAGATATTTAAAAAAGAACTTGTTTCAAAAAAAGAGGCAACTGAACTTTTTGCACAAGAAAAGAAAAAAGGAAATTTGGATGGTATTTTGGGAAATGTGTTGCAGTCTATTTTTGGGAAGGATGTTTATTTGACCGTTGAGGAGAAGGCGGCACATTTGATGTATTTTGTGATTAAGAATCATCCGTTTACTGATGGCAATAAACGAACCGGAGCTTTTTCGTTCATTTGGTTTTTGCAAAAGGCGAATTTTGATTTTCGGAAAAATATTTCTCCAGAGACTTTGACGATTCTTACTCTTTTGATTGCGGAATCTAATCCTAAAGAAATAGATAAAATGATAGGATTAATTTTATTGCTTTTAAGTAATTAAAAGTACTTTTTTGAATTATTATTTTTAAATTTTTAGTTTGATGAAAGCTTTTTAAAGTGATATGATTGGGGACTTTCGGATTCTTTGTGGGGGATCCTTCACTACGTAATTTTGTTTCATAAAAATTATTCCGTTCAGAGTGACAGAAAACTTTTAAGAATTGAATGAGGGGTCATGACCCCTTGTTTCAGAAAAGCCCGTACGGCTAGTACAATTATTTTTTAAAAAAATAGAAAGTGAAATATTTTTATCGTTTCATGTGTACTATTAATATATACGTAAAAACAAAAAACTAAATTTCCATTTTTTACTAAGAAACTTCTTAAATCATCAATATTATCAAAATATGTCATCGGATGTCGAATTAGTAAAGTCCAGAGTTAACATTGTGGATATAGTGGGTGAGTACGTAAAATTGATCAAAACGGGAAGTAGTTTAAAAGCTAATTGTCCTTTTCATCAGGAAAAAACACCTTCTTTTATTGTTAATGAGGACAAACAATTTTATCACTGTTTTGGCTGTAATCAGAGTGGTGATATTTTGACTTTTATCATGGAAATTGAAGGAATTGGTTTTCAAGAGGCTTTGAAAATGTTGGCGGAAAGATCTGGTGTTGAATTGCAAAATAATTTTTCTCAGAATAAAGAGACAAAACAAAAAAACGATACTTTTTATTCTATTTTAGATTTAACGGCTCGATTTTATGCTAAACAACTTTTTGCGGGAAATAATGATAATGAAATTTTAAAATATTTACGAGAGCGGGGAATGAGCGATGAAATTATTAAAAAATTTAAAATTGGATTTGCACCAAAAGGTTGGAATTATTTAGAAAATTTTTTAGTGAATCAAAATTTTACGAAAGAAGATATTTTTGAAGCAGGACTTTTAGTTGAAAAAAATGCAGGTGGATATTACGATCGTTTTCGTAATAGAATTATTTTTCCGATTGCAGATTCTTTAGGTCGAGTGGTTGGATTTACGGCTCGAGTTTTACCTGGGCAAGATGAGTCTCAAGCAAAATATGTTAATACGCCAGAGTCGCCACTTTATCACAAAAGTAGTATTCTTTACGGAATTGATTTGGCAAAACAGTCAATTAAGCAAAAAGATCAGGTGATAATTATGGAAGGTAATATGGATGTGATGGCAGCTTGGCAGGCGGACGTGGAAAATGTAGTGGCAGTTTCAGGGACAGCTTTGACGGATGATCATATTAAAATTCTTAAACGGTATACGAAAAATTTTGTTTTATTTTTTGATTCGGATGATGCAGGGATGAAAGCAGTTGAGCGAAGTGCAAAAACTTGTTTGTCGGCAGATGTTAGTCTTTCCATAATTATCTTGAAAGAAGGAAAAGATGCGGCGGACATTGTTAAAGATGATCCTGAAAAGTTAAAGCAAATTATTAGTGAGGCAAAAAATGTGATTGTGACTTTTATTGATTTGGCGAAAAGTAAATATGATTTTTCTGATCCGCATGATAAACGATTGGCAGTGGATGAAGTAGTTTCTTTTGTTTCTAAAATTGATAATAAAATAGAGCGGGAGGCGTGGATTTCGAAATGTGCAGATATTTTCAATGTTGAAGAAAAAGTAATTTTTGACATTGTGGATAAATATAAAATAGAAGACAATAAAGTTTTTAAAAATTATAAATCAGCAGAAAAGAGTGTTCAAAAAAACGTCAGTGATGAAATTAAAAATTCTAGATTATATCGTTTGTATAAAATAATTGCTTTGATGATGTTGTCTTATCCGCACGTTTGGAAACATATTTATGATAATAAAAAAAGATATTCAATTTTGAAAGAACATAATTTTTTAGCTGTTTTAATTCGAGAAGGTCCAGACTGTAATTTTGAAGCGGGTAATTTTGTTAGTAAAGATAATAGTCGAGAAAATATTTACAAAGAGGCTTTGAATTTTAAACAGAGGTATGAAATTGAGCATTATGACGAAAGTAGTCCTATTTCCGATATGGAAGATTATATTAAAAATGTTGTTCAAGAAAAAAATAAGCAAGAAATTACTCGGTTGACTCAAGAGTTAAAAAAAGTGCAGAAGACGGGTGATTATCAAGAACAGAAAAATATTTTAGAAAAAATAAATCAGGCTTCAAAAAATTTAGTGAATCATTCATAGTAAAATTTAAAAAACATTAACTAATAATTAAAATATTATGGTAAGAAAAAAAACTACAAAAAAAGCAACTAAAAAATCTTCTAGAAAAAAAACTGCAAAGAAAAAAGTGACAAAAAAAAGAGTTGATCGTAAAAAAGCTGATCAAATAGAATTAAGTAAACCTCTTCAAGATCTTTTTGCTCGAGGGAGGCAACGGAATTTTATTACTGAAGATGAGATTATGCACGTGATGCCAGATATTGAGAAAAATTTAGAAGATTTGGAGGATTTTTATGATCAATTGGAAAATAATAATATCAGAATTCTTAGGACTGATGAAATGTTGCACGTAGAGTCGCATATTAAAGATAAGTCTAAAAGAAAAAAAGCCCAGAAAAAAAGTGATGAGATTCTTGTTCAGGAGACAGCGGTAACTGAAAGTAATGCTGGTGATTTGGTGCAAATGTATCTTAAAGAAATTGGACGGGTGCCACTTTTGAAATCAGAGGAGGAGGTTACTTTGGCTAAGGCGATTGAAAAGGGTGATGAGGCAGCTAAACAAAAATTAGCTGAGGCAAATTTACGTTTGGTAGTTTCAATTGCAAAAAAATATGTTGGTCGTTCAGCTAATCTTTCTTTGCTCGATTTAATTCAAGAGGGGAACATTGGTTTATTTCGGGCAGTGGAAAAGTTTGACTATCATCGAGGATATAAATTTTCTACTTATGCGACTTGGTGGATTCGTCAGGCGATCACTCGAGCATTGGCAGATCAGTCTCGAACTATTCGTATTCCAGTTCACATGGTGGAGACGATCAATAAATATATGCAGGTTGTGAGGCGTCTTGTACAAGAGTTGGGGAGAGAGCCATTGCCAGAGGAGGTCGCGGCTGAGATGGATTTAGAAATTGAGAAAGTTCGTCATATTCAAAAGATTTCTCAGGAGACAGTTTCGTTGGAAACTTCAGTTGGGGACAGTGATGATAATAGTGTGTTGAGTGATTTTATTGAAGACACTGAGACTATTATGCCAAATAAGGGAGCTTCTCGAACTTTATTATCTGAACATGTTACGGAAGTTTTAAGTGAACTTTCGCCTCGTGAACAGAAAATTATTAAAATCCGTTTTGGTTTAGAAGATGGCGTTACTCATACTTTGGAGGAAGTTGGTCAGGAGTTTGGAGTTACTCGAGAAAGGATTCGTCAGATTGAAGCTAAGGCTTTGGAAAAAATTAGAGAACATGCAGTTATTGACAAATTGAAGGATTACTAATAAAATTGTACTAATAGAATTATTTTGAGTGTCTCGTTTTCTTTTTGTGTACGAGACACTTGATTATTCTTTAAAATTGATTTATAATTCTATTTGTATGTTGATATTCCGAGATAGCTCAGCGGTAGAGCAGTTGGCTGTTAACCAATTGGTCGTCGGTTCGAATCCGACTCTCGGAGCATAGTAGGAAACTGTCCATAAGAAAGGGCAGTTTTTCTTTTATCTAAGCTATTTCCAGCGGTTCTAACAACTATACTTTCGTTTCTTATGAACTTTGAGACTACTTGCAACTCTTCAAATGGTTTTTTCAATTGAATACTAACTTTCTTATCTTTTAAGTAGAGGTTCGAACAAATATTTCTAATTATTTTTTTCTTTGTTAAATCATCTGAATTTTCAAATTTAGTACTAATCATTTCAGAAAAATTAAAAACATCCTCAACTTCTCCCATCCATTTATCAGCCTTACTATCAACATTGTTTATAATTTTATTCAATCGTTCTTTTTCTTCTTGAATATCCTTTTTCTTATTTGAAAATTCCTCTTCTAATAGTTCGCCGTTAATCCGCATTTCTATCAAAGTATCAATCTTAGTACTACATTTATCATAGGCTTTGCGTTGACTTTCAATTATACTAATTCTAGTTTGGACCTCTGCATTATTTTGTTTTTTAATCACCTCTAAAGCCCATTTAACAAAGTCTCTAGGGACTTTAATTGAGTTTACTATATCAATCATTTGCTTACTTATTTCTTTTTGGTTTACCACACTTTGAGAACATATACTTTTATTTTTAGCTGTACAATGATAATAAATATAATGATGTTTATTTCCGTTCTTTTGCTTTTTATATTTATGTTCAGCAGTAACAACCTTGCCACATTCACCGCATTTCATTAATCCAGTAAATGGAAAGGTGTTTTTGTGGGGCTTATCAGGTCTTTTCTTTCCTAAAATAACTTGAATTTGATTAAATTCACTTTTTGTCATTATTGGTTCGTGTTGTCCTTTATGCCACTTTCCGCCATATTCAAACTCTCCATGATAAAAAAGATAATGTCAAAAATTAACTTCTAAACCTTAAAAATGAAAAAAGTTAAAATTTTAAAAATCAAAATTAATCAAAAAATCCTTTAAGTGAGCTATTCTTAAAGCATTGACTTTTTGATAACGCTAGCGTATAATCAAAATATAATTTTGTTATGATTATAGTATGAACAAAAAAATAGAAAATTTTTATATTGAATGGAAAGCTAATCTCGATGATTATTTATCGGGGTATATTTTCAATGAAAAAAAAGAATTAAGAAAAACAAGGTTTGTTTATATTGAATTAAAAAAATATTTAGATGATTTATTAAACAATTCTCTTTCAGAAGAAAATAAAATAATTGTTTTACCAGGTATTCGAGGGGTAGGAAAAACTACTTTGTTATCTCAGCTATATTTTTATGAAAAATTTAATAAAACAAAAAATAACCTTGATGAGAAAATATATATTTCAGTGGACCGTCTTTTGTCTGAAAAAATATCTTTACAAGAATTTATATCTTATCTCGAAAAAAATATATGGAGTGGATTAAGCAATAGCTCAAAAAAAATACTTTTGCTTATTGATGAAATTCAATATGATGAAAAATGGGATTTGTTTTTAAAATTACTTTTTGATAAAACAAAAGGTAATAATAATATATTAATTGTGGCTACTGGTTCATCGGCTATTTTCTTAAATCAAAAAAATAAAGATTTGGTAAGAAGGTCAAAAACAAAGAGAATTTTGCCCGAGAAATTTTCAGAAAATTTGTTTTTGCATGAAAATGTAGAGTTAGATGATAAATTAAGTAAAAAAATAAAAAACTCAATTTTTAATAAAAATAATGCAGAGGAGGTTTATAATTCTTTAGTAAATTTACAATCATCAATTGTAAAGGAATTATCTAAAATTAAAAATTTACAGTTTATAAAAAATAATTATTTTTTGCGAGGGGCTTTTCCTTTTTCGGCAGAAATGGAAAATAAATCATCAGCATTGGAAAGAATTAAGAATATGGTTTTAACTAATATTATTCAAAGAGATTTAATTCTTTCGGGTGATTTTGATGCAGAGACACTTGTAAGGATTCCTGATGTTTTATTTTTGTTGGCTAATTCTAGTGAAATAAGCACAGGTAATTTAGCTAATACTTTAAAAATTCACTCTAGTACTGTAAATAAGATTTTAGCATCTTTAGTTGACGCAGAAATACTTTTTGAGGTTAAACCGTATGGACAACCCTATAAACAAGTTAAAAAATCATCAAAATATTTATTTATTAGTTCAAATATTAGAGCGGGTTTGTTAAATGGTATTTTTGGTGATGATATAAAGGGATCTTTGCTGGAGGATTATGTAGCTTTAATTTGTTCAAAAGAATTATTTAGGGAGATAATTGTGTATTATGATTATGGAAGTGGTGGAGCTGATTTTATTTTACGTTTTTCAAGTAAAGATGAGATTGTAATTGAAATTGGTTTTGGCAAAGAAGAAATAAAACAAGTAGAAAAAACTATTTTAAAAAGTAATAATAGAACTAAATATGGAATAGTTATCGGAAGTGAAAAATTAGATATTATAGGTAATATAGTTAAAATTCCGTTAGATTATTTTTTACTGGTTTAATGTTAATTTCAATTTATAATAGAATACAATCATAAAATTATTAAAAAAATATGAATTTTGAAAATCAAATAGAATCTACATAAGGAAATAAAAGAGTAGTTAAATTCAATGGGGGGGGCGGTGAAAAATTTGAAAAGCCAAGCTATGAATTTTTGCCATATATTGAATATATAAAAAGAGAAGCACAAAGAAGAGGTTTAGTTGAAAAAATGGGACAAATGGTTGATCCGCAAACTCGAAAAGCAGATAGAGGACAAGAGTGTGAACAAGCAATTTTAGGGAGATGTATAATTGGAAGAGCCGAAAGAATGCCAGTACCAGCAGATCGAACATCTGAAACATACCAAAAAGCAAAGCATGAACTTTTTGGATTTGCACGAACTCATCAACCAATTGAAAGCGAGAGAGATGAGGAAAATGTAGCTAAAGAAATTGAATCAATGATTGCGACAAAATTAAAAGAAAATAATTTAGATATTGGAGAAGTTAGATTTTACACTGCAGTCGGTACGCCGTTAGATTATCAATGCGGTGTCGATGGTTGGGTAGAAATTACAAACCAAGACAATAAAAAAGAATTAATAACTTTTGATTTAAAAACGGGTAGTCATGCCAATTCATCAATTCAAGCCGACATTATTTTAAAGCTAGATTTAAAAGATGACGGTTTTACTGCAAGAGAAACTTTGAATGAATTATTTAGATTTACGAATGAGGTTGTGGATGTCTATAAAGAAAGAGTTAGTTTGAATGGGCAGTATTGAAATTTTACTTTGACTTTTACTCTTTTTACTAATAATCTTTTTTTAAAGTTCCTGTTGTTTTTTTATAAAACATTAAATCAAAATTAACCAAAAAATACTTTAAATAAGCAATTTTAAGGGTATTAATTTTTTGATAACACTAGCGTATAATCAAATTAGACTTTTGACGACATTACAATATAATCAAAACTATAAACTTATAATTGAAATTTTAAAATAAATTATCGTTAAGATAAAATAATTATAAAATTAATTAAATTTTTTATTAATATTTACAATATATATAAAAGAAAATGTCTTTGACGCCCCACTTCTCATACCTCTATACGCAAAAAACACCCCCTTTAAATTCTCCCGTGGGGGGAGGTAGGGGGAGGGTTATGTTGCCGTCGGTGTAATTTAAAACAAAAAATAGTATAACTTTTACTTTGAAAGGTGTTTAACTTTGAATTAGTAAGATTTATTTTGAGTGATTAAAGATATTTTTTATAGATTTAAAAAACTTACTTCATTATTCCTTTCCATGAAATAAGCTCTAACGTTCTTTACCACGGAGAGCATTATAGGTTGATGTTTAGATTCAACCACCAAATTAAAGGGTGAACGCAAGGTAAGCACTGGCTTTTTACCCTTTAACTCGCAGTTCTGAAGTAGGAAATTTAAAATCTGCTGTTTTCTTCTTTTACTTCCGAGAGGTTTAATGTATTACTAATATTATCTATTTTAAAAATATTATTACTAAAATTTATAAATCTTGCAATCTTTTGTAAATAATGCAAAATTTCTTTTTACAAAAAGCTTTTAAATGACAATTGACTTTAACTATGGTAAAATTTTAATATAGAAAATTTAAAATAAAACAAAATATGTTTAGAGTCCAGAAAAGAATTTTTATTATAATAATTTATTTGCTTATCGCAGGAACGATTATTTTTTTAATTACGAGAAGATTTACAGCTGATCCATCTTGCGTCGATGGAAAGAAAAATCAAGGTGAAGAGAATATCGATTGCGGAGGTCCGTGCAATAAGTGCTCAGAAGGAATAGAAGCTGAAAAAATTATCATCGAAGATTACCATGTTATTTATGGTGGTCATAATCTTTACGATTTAGCTATTGAAATTAATAATCCTAATGAACGTTACGGAGCGTCGGAATTTAAATATAAAATTGATTTGAAAAATGAAGCTGGAGAGACTGTGGTTTTTCGTGAAGGTAAAAGTTTTATTTTACCTACTGAATCGAAATATTTAATTGAAATTGGTTTAAAAAGTAATGAAAATATTTCTTCAGCTGTTGTGTCAATCGGAGAAGTCAAATGGGTTAATTTTGTTGATTTCGAAGTTCCAAAAGTTAAAATTCATAATCAAAAGTTCGGCTTAATTGAAAATGAAGATAAAGATAAAACTAATTATGCACGAGCTTTTGGTTTAATGGTGAATGATAGTTTATTTGATTTTAAAAAAATTGATATTAACGTGGTTATAAAAGATTCTCGAGGTACGCCAATTGCTGTGAGTAAAACTGATAAACGAACGGTTTATTCAGGTAAGGAATATGAATTCACTTTGCATTGGCCGACGGAATTTCCTGGTGGTGATAATATGAGTTCAGCTGACATGCAGGCAGAAGTAAATGTTTTTGATAATCAGAATTTTATGAAGAAATACGCAAATGGAAAATAATTATGTAAATATTTTTCTATCATGAAAACACGGAAAGCAACAATAAAAGATATTGATAAAATTATTTGTTTAGGGAGTTTAATAAATGAATTTAAAGTTAATAATAAGGTTGTTAATTTTTGGCCAAAAAAGGTTTTAGCTGATTGTATTAATAGCAAAAATAATCCAATATTAGTGGTTGAAAACAATAAAGAAATAATAGGATTTATTATAGCAAATTATAATCCATCTTTTAAAAAAGCAATTATTGAAAATATTTTTGTAACTCCAGATAATAGAGGTGAGGGTATTGGTAAATTGTTACTTAATGATTTACTAGATTTGTTAAAAAAATTGAATTGTGAATATATTTGCTCTTTGGTAGAAATTAGTAATGATACTGCAATTGATTTTTATTTAAAAAATAATTTTGATAAGGGTATAAAATGTGTCTGGTTAGATAAAATAATTGATAGTTTGTTTGAGAAGAAAAAATAAATTAGGGTTAGTTGTATAAAATCATTATTTTTGGTAAACTTCTTAATGAGATGATCATTTTTAAAAAATAAATTTGAAAATAAAGACATGAATTTTCACAAGGAAACAATAAAATTTGAAAGTAAAATACAAGTTGAATTTATAAACATCACCGATAAAGTAGTTGAAATTATCGAAAGAAGCGGAATTCGTAATGGGCAAGTAACAATTTTTTCTCAACACACCACTTTAGGATTGATGATTAATCACGATGAAAAAATGTTGCTACAAGATTTTACCAATTTTCTATATCGCCTAGCACCGATTGATCAAAAATATTCCCATGATTTATTTGAAATAAAAAAGGTAAATAAAGGAGATGGACGGAGTAACGGACATTCTCATTGCAAAGCTATATTGATAGGCTCAAGTGAAACAGTTCCAATTTCAAAGGGCAAAATGATTCTTTCTGATGCTCAAAGTATTTTAGCTGTTGAATTAGATGGTTCTCGACAGCGAGATGTGGTGATTCACATTATGGGTCAATAAATATTAAATTTTTTTTGAAAATCTGAAAATTAATGTTTAAAATTTCTATCTGAATTATGAATAACAAACATTTAAAAAAAGTTTTCAAATAAATCTAGTAAGTTTTTAATAAGCAATTTTTTTGTAAGTTTAATTTTTTAAAAAATAGTATGAAGAAAATTTTTATAATTCTAATTTTATTTTTAATCGCTTTTTCAACTATGCACTATATGATGCGTAGTTCACGTTCTGAAAATATTGTGGAGCAAACTTTTGTAATTGAAAAAGGTGATGATTTAGTTATGGTAGGGAAGAAATTGGCAAAAGAAGATTTTATAACAAGTAAATGGTTTTTCTATTATTATGCTTGGAAAGAAAAATTGAGAGGAAGAATTTTTGCAGGTGAATATCAAATAGATCCAAATAGTAGTATTGCAGATATTGCATTTAAAATTACTGAGGGTGAGTTGAAAGTTAAACATGAGGAAAGTATTAAAATAACTTTTCCAGAAGGTTGGACAATTGAAAAAATGTCAAAAAGACTTGAAAAAAATAATTTGCCAGCAGAAGAGTTTAAAAAATTAGCAAAAAATCCATCGGAGGAAATTTTAGCTGAATTTACTTTTATTCCTGAGGAAAAATCTTTGGAAGGCTTTCTTTTTCCTGATACTTATATTTTTACTGTTGATGCAACGGCGGAAGAAATTATTGTTAAAATGTTATCTAATTTTGATAAAAAGGTTCCTAGTGATATGCGAGATGATTTAGCCGCTGAAGAAAAGTCTCTTTATGAAATTTTGATTTTTGCGAGTATCGTTGAGGGCGAAGTTCCAACAGATGCAGATAGGGGAATTGTAGCAGGAATTTTTAAGAATCGTTTGGATATTGATATGGCTTTACAAAGTGACGCGACGATTGATTATATTAAAGGTGAAGCAGAAATTAAACACACTTTGGCAGATCTTGAAATTGATTCTCTTTATAATACTTATAAATACCCTGGTTTACCACCTGGACCGATTAACAATCCTTCGCTAGCTTCGTTCAAAGCTGCGATTAGTCCAGAAGAGACTGATTATATGTATTTTTTGAATAACGCTGAAACGGGTGAAACGGTTTTTTCTAAAACTTTTGATGAGCATATTTCGAATAAAGCTAAAAATGGATTGTAGTATCTATGAGTTTTAAAAAACATTTCTAAAAAATCCATTCCCATGCTACAATAAACCCACAGTAA
>JAGLWU010000019.1 GCA_023133275.1 Candidatus Moraniibacteriota bacterium | reverse complement strand
TCCGAGATCCTGAATAAATTTTTTTCAAAAATTTTTCAGAGCCTACACTCAACTTAATTGGATGATGACATAATTTTCAAAATTCTAAATTCGCAATTCAAAATTCCAAAAAAATAAACCCTTGTAAAACCATTCATTTTAGTATATTATGGTAATATTGTCGGGGTGGCGGAATTGGTAGACGCGCTAGGTTTAGGCCCTAGTGAGAATTATTCTCGTGGAGGTTCAAGTCCTCTCCTCGACACAAATAAATTAAATATAGCTTCAAATCTTGCCAAAATAAGCGAGATTTTTTGTTTTTAAAATATATCTCTTAATTCATCACATTAATCCTCTTCACAATAATGTGATTTTCAAAATTCGAAAATTCATTGAAAATTTTAAATTAAAAATTATTTTTTTACACACCTATTTCTTCCCAGCCAACTGTCCGCAAGCAGCGTAAATATCCTGCCCTAAACTTTTCCTAATCGTAACATTTATTTTCTGATCAAAAAGATGCTTTTCAAAAGCTTTAACTTTATTTTTCGATGAAGGTTTATATTTATCATTCGTGTCATTATAACGAATCAAATTAACATGCAACAAATATTCAAAACCAATTAATTTTAAATAATCTACCAAAATTTTAGCGTCTTCAATACCATCATTCACACCATCAATCATTAAATATTCAATAAAAATTTTCCGTTTATATTTTTTCAAATATTTCTGAAGTTCTGTTTTTATTTTTTCTAAATCGTATTTCTGATTAATCGGCATAAGTTGACTTCTCTTTTCTGGATTAGCACTGTGCAAAGATAATGCTAAATTTACTTGAGGAAATTTTTCAGAAAACTCTTCTAATTTATCCATTATTCCAGAAGTTGAAACTGAAATTTTTCTACTGCCAAAATTAAAAAAATCAGGACTAATTAATACTTTAAGACTTTTCTCTACTTCTTCAAAATTTAAAAAAGGCTCTCCCATTCCCATATAAACAATGTTGGAAAAATTTCCAGAAATATTATTTTCTCTCAAATAGCTTTTCCAAAAAAGAACTTGATCAGTTATTTCTTCACTTGTTAAATTACGTTTAAATCCGATTTTACCCGTCGCACAAAATGAACAGCCGACCGCACAACCGACCTGACAAGAAACACAAGCTGACCAAACATTTGACTTTGGTGAAATTAAAACTGTTTCAATTAAATTACCATCGGATAATTTTAATAAAGCTTTTATTGAATCTTTTTTTTGTGAAATTAAAACTTCAATTGGTTCTGCAGAAAGAATTTTAAAATTGGAATTAAGTTTTTCTCGCAATTCTTTTGACAATGTGGATATTTTTGCAAAGTCAATAATGCCATCTTGATAAACTGCTTTTTTAATTTGATCCAATCTGAATTTGGATTCGCCTAATTCTAAAAGGTATTTTTCTATTTTTTTTGTGTTCATAGGTTAGTTGTTTTTACTTTTAACATTAGTTTGTGAGTGTTTTTTTTGATAAATCTCTCATTCGGATTTCTTTTCCTGCTACTGGAATTATTGATTGCATTTTTTATTTTTTGAAAATTATAAATCATCATTTTTCAAATTCAAAAGAATATAAAAAATCCATCATTTCAATTGCAAAATTTCTTACATCTTCTTCATCGTTTGACGTAAAAATATGAGAATCTGAATTTAAATCTTTTCTAAAATTATGAAATTTAGTTTTTATATTTTCCTCGCTAAATATTTCATCAATAAGTTTTTCTAAGCTTGAAATATCTTTATTATTTTCTTCTGCTTTTTTTATCTCTTTTGCAAATATTGTTGGTAAATACAAACTTTCTAAAAAAGGTCTTAAATTAGATTTAATGCAATTATTATGTTCTCTATTTACGAAACCATAAATCTTAGAAAAAATTTCTTCATATTTACTATCTGTAAATTCTTTTCTATTTTGATTTTCTAAAAAACTTGTTTCATTATTTTTTTGAATTCTAAAAAATTTAGTAGTTATCTGTTTTTCTTTTGTCTTTTCACAAAAATTTCTAATAAAATTTGGATAATGTGTAAAAATTATTATCTGACCTAAATCAGATAAAGATTCTTTAAATAATTTTATACTATTTGTAATTCTTTTATCATCAAAACTAGTTATTGGATCATCTAAAATAATAATCGTCTTTCGTTTCTCTTCTTCACTTTTTAAATCAACTTTAGCCCAAAAAACAGATAAAGATAAAGCTCTTCTATCAGACTCACTAAAAACTGTTTGTAAATCATTATCTGAAATTTCTTGATTATGAAATTTAATTTTTAAAGAATATACGGGCATATCACCTCTACTATCGTTTTCTTTTTCTAATAAAAAATTATGACTTCCAAATTTTTTAAATAATTCATTTATTTTTTCAAAATAATTATCTAAATATTGAGATTGATCTTCTTGTAGTTTTCTTTCTTGTTTTTGTATAGTTTCAGCTAATTCTTTTATTTCTACATTACCTTTTATACATTCCTTACAATCTTTATCTTGTTCAATTCTTGCTTTTTTATATTCCAAATCCAAAATTTCTTTTTCTAATTTAGAAATCTTCTCTTGAATATTTTTTGTATCTTTGTATAGATTTTTAAAACTTTCAATTGAATTTTTTAGATTTTTTAATATTTCTTTTATTTCATCTAAGAAATATTCATATGTTTTTACTTTTTCAGAAAACTCTTGAAAATCTATTTCTTCTACTTTTTTATAAGGTTTTTTATTCTTTAACTCAGAAAAATTTTTAAAAAGTTCTAAAATTATATTTTTAGATTCATTTAATTTTTCTTCTTCTAAAATCTGTATTTTCTCTTCTAATTTTACTAAATTATCTTGAAAATCTTTATTTTTTATTAATTCTTTAAATTTTGAAACAATATTTAAAATTGTTTTTAAATTATTTTCTTGAGAAAAATTTGTATCTTTAATGTTTTCTATTTCTGAATCTAATTCATCTTCAATATCTATAATAAACTTATTATATTCTTCATCAAAATATGAGTCATAAGCATTTATTAACTCTTTTGCATTTTGTAAATTTTGTCCACAAAAAACACAATTTCCACTTTCTTTATCTTTACAATTATTCAATCCTTGTTTTATCCAATTTTCAGCACTATCATTTTTGTTTAAATTATTTTCAATATGATTATTTATTTTTGCTAAAACAGCATCTTTTATGTTAGAATAATCTTTTTGTAATAAATTATTTATACTCTGAAGATAATTTAAAATTTGTGTCTTTGAAAAACTATAATTTTCAATATTCGATAAACTTAATATTTTTTGAGGCTCTTTTAATATTCTTTCTTCATCTTGTCTTTCTTTTTTCTTTTTTATTAAATCACTAACAATTTTATCTTTATCTAAGCTAGATATATCAAACTCTATAAATTTTCTTATAGTTTCTTTATTCTGTTCTTCTTTTACAAAAGCTGGAATTTTATTTTTTAGTTCTTTTGTTTTATCTCTAAGATCTTTTTTATCATTGGCTATTTTTTCTGCAATTCCAACTCCTGATTCACCTAAAATAAATTCTGTAAAATTAACTTTATTTTCTCTTTCAATAGAAAATCCAGTAAATAAATTTTTATGTATAAAATCTGTACCAAAAATTTCTAAATTTTCCTGTATATTATTTTGACTCCAATTACCATTTTGAAAAATTACATTATTTTCTTCATTATCCTCTTTTATTGATAATTTTACTTTTTGATTTTGATTTATACTTGGAATAGTTTTTCTTGAAGTTATAATTTCAGAATTATTGTCTTTTAAAGATTGAAAAATATCAGTTAAAGTAGTTTTTCCAAAAGTATTATATCCATAAACAAAAGTTAATTTTTCAAAACGAAAAGATGAACCATTTGTAAAATTTGTAAATGTTCCAATATTTTTAATTTCTTTAATTGATTTTATTTTCATATTTTTATATATAATAGAAAAATTAACTGTTTATATTATAACACAAACAAAAAAACACCCCCTTCAGAGCGTTTCTTAAATAAACAAAGCAAACTATCTTCACAAACTTTTACGGTTAGCCCTTCTATTTTAAGTTTCTTCCGTTACACGTATTTAAAGACGTGTAATCAACCTTATAGGTTCTTAAGAACTTGATGTGACACATCAACTCTTTTCACCATTACTCCCTAGAAAGGAGGTGATCCATCCACAGCTTCCGCTACGGATGCCTTGTTACGACTTCACCCTTATTACCAATCCCACCGTAATTCCTGCTTTAACACAGGAGCTTCGGGTGTTACCGGCTCTCTTGGTGTGACGGGCGGTGAGTACAAGATCCGAGAACGTATTCACCGTGACGTTATGATTCACGATTACTAGTGATTCCGACTTCATGGAGTCGAGTTGCAGACTCCAATCCGAACTGAGACTAGATTTTTGGGATTAGCTCCACCTCGCGGTTTGGCAACCCTTTATTCTAGCCATTGTAACATGTGTGTTGCCCAGGACATCAAGGGCCATGCTGATTTGGCGTCATCCTCTCCTTCCTCCCAGCCTGAAATTCACGACATCACACTAATAAATATTAATGCTTCATGAACTTTAGGCTGGGCAGTCTCGTGTGACACATATAACACACGACAAGGGTTGCGCTCGTTTCCCTACTTAAAGGAACACCTTACGGCACGAGCTGACGACAACCATGCAACACCTGCTTAGCACCCTCTAAGGCTACTTTATCTCTAAAGTATGCAGCTAAGTTTCTAGTCCTGGTGAGGTTTCTCGCGTAGTATCGAATTAAACCACATGTTCCACCACTTGTGCGGATCCCCGTCTATTCCTTTGAGTTTTAAGCTTGCGCTCGTACTTCCCAGGCGGCTTACTTAACGCGTTAGCTAAGACACACAGAGGGTCGATACTCCATATGCCGAGTAAGCATCGTTTACGGCGTGGACTACGGGGGTATCTAATCCCCTT
>JAGLWU010000018.1 GCA_023133275.1 Candidatus Moraniibacteriota bacterium | reverse complement strand
GGGGCTTCGGGGTTTGAATTCGGGCCAAGCACTTGTCCTTGCGAGCGAGTAAAGTTGGTTGATTATAAAATTTAAAATATTTTAATAAAAATTTTAAATACCCGTATCATCTTTGAGAGGAGGTTTGATGATGCGGTTTTTTATTTACAAAAAAACCTTAAAATTAAAAAGCCCGTGTGGCTAGCACTTTTAACAAATTTAAAATATCAAAAAAACTTATCGAGATTACCACGTCGTCGCTCCGTTCCTCCTCACAATGACAATACAAAACACAACCATTGAAATATTTTCAGTTTCTTGCTAGAATAAACTAAAGCAGTTTACAAAATTGCCAGATTTTATTTATTTGATAAAAAATATGATTAAAAAATTCAAAAACGTTTTTCTAATTAAAGAGTTAAGAAGCAAATTACTATTCATAATTTTTGTTTTAGTAGTCTTTCGTTTAGCAGCAAACATCCCATTACCCGGAGTAGACATGGCACAACTCAACCAAATGATGGAAAGCAACAGTTTATTAGGAATGCTAAATATGTTTTCAGGGGGAGGATTGAGCAGTATTTCCATTGTACTTTTAGGCGTTGGACCTTACATCACCGCTTCAATTATCATGCAACTTTTAACCATGATTTCTCCGAAAATGGAGCAAATGTATAAAGAAGAAGGCGAGGCGGGAAGAAATAAATTTAATATGATCACTCGACTTTTGACTGTGCCGTTAGCGATTATGCAAACTTTCGCGATGATTTCTTTGTTAAAATCTAATGGAATATTTCACGATCTCCAAATTTTTAATTTAATTGGTGTTGTTATTACAGCAACAGCAGGTACGATTTTCCTAATGTGGTTGGGTGAGATAATTACTGAAAAAGGACTCGGAAATGGTGTGTCAATTTTAATTTTTGCAGGAATTGTTTCAAGCCTTCCAACTACGCTTATGCAACTTTTTCAAACTTATGACAGTTCACAACTTTTTACTTACGTAGCATTTTTAGGTGTAATTGTAGTAACTATTTTGGGCGTTGTTTTTATTACAGAAGGTCAAAGAATTATTCCAATTTCTTATGCTCGTCGGATGAGTGGTGGTGCTCAATATGGTGGTTCTAAAACTCACTTGCCGTTGAAAGTTAATCAGGCTGGTGTTATTCCAATTATTTTTGCGGTTTCTTTAGTGATGTTTCCGCGATTGATTGGTGAATTTATGGGAAATAGTCAAAATGAAATGGTTCATAATTTTGGAGTGGGTTTGGTGAATTTCTTTGCTAATAATCTTTATTACGGAATTATTTATTTTTCGTTAGTGGCGATGTTTACTTATTTTTATACTGCAGTTGTTTTTGATCCACAAAAAATTGCTGATAATTTGCAACGACAAGGTGGTTACATTCAGGGTATTCGACCGGGGAAAGAGACTATTGAATTTTTGGGTAAAATTGTTAATCGGATTACTTTGGCAGGTGCGATATTTTTGGGTATAATTGCGATTCTTCCGATTGTTGTGCAGAGTTTGGCGAATATGCCGTCGTTGAGTGTTGGTGGTGCGAGTGTGTTGATTGTTGTGTCTGTGGTGATTGAGATGATTAAGCAGATTGATAGTCAATTGATGATGCGAGATTATGATAGGCTGTAGGTTATTAAGTATTAATTTTTAAATTATGAAAAAATATTCAAATTTATTGCGTTGGTTGTCCATATTACCATCAATTTTTACTATTATCGCTTTCTCAGATTATTTGGTAAGATTCTTTATTTGGCTTACTATTTTTCCTTTAAAATTACGTAGAATAGGAAATGGACCAATAGGTGTTTTGTTCGACAATATATCTAATTTTTTATTTGGTGTGGATTCTGATATGATTTTATACATTATTTTTACCGCTGTCATAACAGGTTTGTTGTTGGTTTATTGTATAAGTATATTAATTCCTATTGAAAATAAATTTGTTGCAAAGTTTTTATTATATTTTTACATGATAATAACTGTGTTATTTTTAGTGGCATTCTTGATTGTTGGAGATAGTGAAGCGATCTCGGTTTATGAAATAATTAGGAAGATTGCAGGTGGCTTAATTTTTGTTTTAGGTATTTTTATAGGATTTTATTCTATAAAAGATATGAAAAGTGATGAGATAGAAATAATAGATATTATTGTTAATAAGAGTATAAAATACATTCTTCTTGCAACAACTTTATTCACTTTATTTATTTATTTTATTGTGTTTATTTTATAATTCACGTTAAATATATCAAAACAATACAATTTTCTAAAATATCTTTTAACTTTATGAAAAAATAAATAGTTATAATTCATGGAGGAGAGAATCACTAATTTGTAGTTTAGCCATGCTTTTTAGTGTGTCATCTTGAAAAATTATTTTAGTTTTCGCAGAAAAATTAAAAAATTTATTTAGGATCTCGGAAGAGTATCATACTTTAAATTTTTTTTAAACTTAAAGTGTAGATTCCGGATAAATTAATTTGTAATCACTCACACTTCGTTCGTGAATAAATTATATTTTCCGGAATAACAGGTCTGGGAGTTTGTACAATTTTGTGGGGGCTGAACAAGGGGTCATGACCCCTTGTTCAAAGCCCGTGCGGCGAGCACAGTATTTTTATGAAAAAAGTTTTAATTATAAATTTATGAAAAGAAAATTATTTTTAGGAATTGATATTGATTCGCATTTAAAAAAGATGTTGGATCAAATTGTTAAAAAAAATGATGAAAATTTGCCGATTAAGTGGTATCGGAAAGAGAGTTATCACATAACTTTAATTTTTTTAGGTTGGGTGGATGAAGATTTGGTGATTGAATTGTCGGAAAAATTTCGTCAGGCTTGTGCAGAGTTTTCGAGTTTTGATATTCAATTTGAGAAAATTAAGTTGGCTTATAAAAATAATACGCAGGAAAATAATCCATGTGATGCAAAAATGATTTGGCTGGAAGGAAAGGCTAGCGAGGAATTGAAGGAATTGCAAAAGATGTTGGAGGAGTCTTTGGACATTCATTATATTGATAAAAAAAGTTTTCGTCCGCATGTTACTTTGGGGCGGATGAGAGCAAAACAGTGGGCAAAACTTGAAAAATTTCCTAATTTGGAAAAGGATTTTGAGGTTTCGATGGATGTGATGAGTATTACGTTATTTGAGAGCGGTTCAAAAGAAGGTTCACCAGATTATACGCCGATTGATGTTTTTGAATTGGGAGATTTTGAGTAGATTGTACTTTGATTTTTTAAAAAAACAAAAAGCTAACATAAATTCGATAGCTTTTTGTTAGCTGTAAATATTCCAATTTTTATTTGAAATATTTTAACTTATCAAGGCACATAAATATATGACTGACAGAAATAATGTTATCCATCCAATTAGAGAAAATAAGGATGCTATAACGCTGTTTTTTTCTTCATACGAATTATTTTCGCTATTTCTTTTGCGAAGATAATTTTTTGTAATTATTATTGCTTGAGGCGTACAAAATAATACGCTAATAACGATAATAATAATATTAATGATAATTTCCATTTTTCTATTTTTCCTCAGATAGGGTTTATAAAAATATAATTGTGATTGTGAATTTCGTTGAATTTACAATCCATAATTTTACATCATCATCATTTTGTCAAGCATTTTTACAACTCAAAATTTATGCTACAATAAAAATATGAACTATTCAGTAAAAATCAAACAATTCGAAGGTCCTTTAGATCTCCTTTTAAATTTAATCGAAGAAGAAAAAATCGACATCACTAGAATTTCGTTAGCCAAAGTTACCGATCAATATTTAAATTACATAAAAGTTTACGAAAATATATCACTTCACAATTTGAGCAGTTTTCTTTCAGTAGCGGCAAAATTGATTCTTATAAAATCTCAGGCTTTATTGCCGTTGTTACAACTAGACGAGGATGAGGAAGAAGAAATTCACGATTTGGAAAGACAATTGGCAGCGTTGAAAGTAATTAAAGATTCTATTCCGAAATTTTCTGACACTTTAGAAAATTCGAATTCTAGTTTTGCTCATAAAGGGATGTGGGGGATGAAACCACATTTTTGTCCGCCAGAGGGAATTACAGCGACGGATTTGCGAGAAGCTTTTTTGGTTTCGCTGAGTTCAATTCCAGAGTTGGAAAAATTGGAAGAGAAAATTGTGAGTGATGTTATTTCGTTGGAGCGGAAAATTATTGATGTGCAAAAGATGATTAAAAATAAAGCGTTGAAAACTTTTTCTGAAATTAAGAAAAATAGTCAGGATAAGGCTGAAGTGGTCGTTTCGTTTTTGGCAGTTTTGGAATTAGTAAAACAGAAAATTGTAGTGGCGAGGCAAAAAGGTGTTTTTGATGATATTGCGTTTAGTAATTTAGACAGTTAGATTTTTAGAATAGTAGGTTTGTAGAAATGTTGCATTGCAACGTTTAGAATTAACAAAGGTTTTATAAACTTTTTTATAAATATAAAGTATGAATCAAGAAGAAAATAAAATGAAAGAAAAAAAAGATTTGAAAAACAAGGCGAATATTTTTCAGGATGAAAACGAAGTAGCAAAAGACAAAAATTTTAAAAAAGAAATTGATCAGGTTGCGGTGATTGAGTCGGTGATTTTTATGTATGGTGAGGCGGTGAAATTTTCTCGGTTGGCGGAAATTTTAAAAATTAGTGAAGATGGCGTGTGTGATTTAGCAAAAGATTTAAAAATAATTTATGAAAATAGGGAGTCGCAAGGATTGAAAATTATTTTAGATGAAGAAAGTGTGCAATTAGTTACTCATCCAGATTGTGCAGAAGTGATCGATAACTTTGTGAAAGGTGAATTGAAAAAACCGTTGTCGCAGGCGGCGTTGGAAGTTTTGGCGGTAGTGGCATATCGTGGGCCGATTTCTAAAGTGGATGTGGAGGCGATTCGTGGGGTGAATTGTTCGTTTACTTTGCGGAATTTGTTGATGCGAGGTTTAATTAAAAAGACGGTGGATGAGAGTGATGCACGAACTCACTTATATAAAATTACATTTAAGTTTTTGCGGATTTTGGGAATTGATAATGAAAAGGATTTGCCTGATTATGAAGAATTATTTAGTGATAAAAGAATTGATGCAATTTTGTATTCGGAAGAGGAGTTGGGCGATAAGTAAATTTTTGTCAAATCAATTTTTTTTGATATAGTTAAAATACAGTTTTAAAATATAATTTTTTTAATTTTCTTAAAAATCTATGAAAGTAGCGGTAATTTCAGACATACATGAAAATTTTCACAATCTAATTTTATTTTTTCGACACATTGAAAAAAATAAAGTCGATCAAGTTATTTGTTTGGGAGATTTTATAAATAACGGAATTGCTAGACTTTTGGCAAATTTGGACGTGTCAGTTTTTGCGGTTTGGGGAAATAATGATGGAACTAAAACGCAAATTGTACAAACAGCTTTGGCGGAAGGAAGTAATTTAGATATTGAATCTGATGCAACTTTTAGATTTTTAGATTTGGATGGACAAAAAAGTTTCTTGACGCATTATCCTAGTTTAGCTCGACCGATGGCGAAGTCGGGTGATTTTGATGTGGTGTTTTATGGGCATAATCATATTCATAATATTGAGAAGATTGGAGATTGTTTGATTGTAAATCCAGGTGAAATTAGTGCACATAAAACGGGTGATGCGACTTTTGCTCTTTATGATTCTGAGAATAATGAAGCGGAAATTATTGTTTTAGAAAATAGTATTAATACGAAGACTGAGGAAGTTAAGAAATATTATGAAGAACGGAATCTTTAAATTTAGAAGTTCAAAAAAAGATTTTTAGTAATTTAAAAGTTTTGTTATTCTCCGTGGGGGATTCTTCACTACATAATTTTTCACTAAAGGCATTAAAAATTTCATAAAAATTATTTCGTTCAGAATGACTGGTAAATTTTAGAATTTTAACAAGAAGTCATGACCCCTTGTTTCAGAAAAGCCCGTGCGGCGAGCACAATTTATTTTTATTGACAAATATTAAAAAGAGTGTCATTGTAAGATATCGTGTAGCAAATAGGGATTTTAATTCTGTATGTGTGGGAGTCAAAATTTTATTTGCAATTTCTGGAATTTCTATCATTTCTCGCAATGATATTATAATCTAAATTATTTAAAAATGGCAGAAGAAAATAACAATCAGACAAAAACTTTTTCGGCAACTTATCCAGTTTCTATTTTTTTGTTTTTTGCAACTCTTTTTGGATTTAATTTATTTTTGCAAATTTCTATAAATGATAATTTTCAAGACGATGAATTAGATTTATTGAGTTTTGTAAAATTTGATGTTGAGGCAAAAGAAGTAAAAGTCAAAAGTGATGTTGAAACTTTGGTTAAATCTAGCAATGTGTTAGCAAGAACAATTTATCAACCTACGCGGAAAATGGATTCAACTGATTTGTTTGTAGAGGATGCACATTCGGCAATAATTTTAGATGTTGATTCGGGAAATATTCTTTATTCGAAAAATGCGACGGAAAAGCGATCGATTGCTTCTTTGACGAAATTAGTAACGGCGATGATTGTAATTGATAGGGTGCGTGATTTGGATGAGGAAGTAATTGTTCCAGAAAGTGTGATGACAATTGAGGGGACAAAAGTTGGTTGTCTTACTTCAACAATTTGTAAATATGAACGGATGTTTGCTGGTGAGAGAATTATGATAAAAGATCTTTTGTCGTCCATGTTGATATTAAGTGCTAATGACGCAGCGACAACTTTAGCGATTCATATTTCGGGCAGTGAAGAGGAATTTGCTAAATTGATGAATACTCGATTGAAAGAGTTGGGTATAACGAATAGTAATTTTTGTCGACCGTCGGGGTTGGAATTAGATGAAAATGAAGAGGACTGTTATTCAACGGCTTATGATATTTCTCGAGTGGTGTCTCATTTGTTGCGTTATGAAAAATATGATGTTATTTGGGATACTTTGAAAATTAAAGAATCTAGTTTTACGGATGTGGATAGTACGGTTGAACATACTCTGGAAAGTACAAATCGGATTTTGGATGAATTTCCTGATATTTTAGGTGGGAAGACTGGTTTTACTCCGAGAGCAGGTTATTCTTTGATGATGGCGACGGAGAGTGCGGATAAAAAACATCGGATTGTTTCTGTGGTGTTGGATGATTTTCATCGTTTTGATGATGTTCAGGAAATGTCGGATTGGGCTTTTGGTAGTTATGAATGGAAATAATATTGGTAGAGTGATCAGCAACTTGTGATTGAAATTTTTAGAAAATAAAAAATCACTAAATTTTTGGTTTAATGATTTTTAATTTTTACAATATCAGCTTAAAAAATTTTAAAAATTTTAAAGTTTTTAGTTGCTGGGAGGATAAATAAAATAAAATTTATCCTCCATGAACTCAAAGAATATCTTGTTCAGTCTCCTCATTTGAGGGATCATTTAAACTTGTCCAAGATACCCAATTTTTTGTTATTCTTGTTCCTTCATAATCAACGATGACATAGTGCGGATCCTCACTTTTGTCAATTTTTTTCCCTTCAAATTCAGGAAAAAGATTCTGTTTGTCGGTAATTCTTCCAAGTTTTCCTTGAAATTCTACAAGATCTCCAACGCCAGGCTTTTCATTTAATCCAGTAAACATTTTGTTCCTTTTGTAAAATTTGAAATTAGATTTTTTAAGAGCTTTATTAAAAATTCAATTTGAATCTTTAATTTTCTATTCTACATCATCATCATCATTCTGTCAACTCTCGCCCAACTTAAAATATTATGTTATATTAAGCTCAGATTATTTTTTTAAATTATTAAAATATTTTATGGAATTTGCGGAAATTAATACAATACCTGAAGTAGTCAATGTGTTGAAAGTATTAGTAACAGGATTCATCGCTTTTGTTGTTACATTTATTTTCACACCTTTTTGGATTAACTTTTTGTACAAATATAAAATTGGCACGAAAACTAAACGAAAAAGTGTCATGGGAGATAAATTGCAATACTTCAACGTTTTGCATGCGAGTAAATCAGGAACTCCTGTAGCAGGTGGTGTGGTAGTTTGGGTGAGTATTGCTATTTTAGTTTTTATGTCTCATTACATTTTTCCACATTTAGCTAATTTTTTTAATATAGATTTTATTTCTCGATTAGATTTTTTGTCTCGTAAACATACTTATTTGCCTCTTTTTGCATTAATCGCAGCTGGCGTTTTGGGTCTTTTTGATGATATTATGAGTGTGAAAGGTTGGGGAAATAATAAAGGTGGTGGTATGCGTTTTGCAATGCGTTTTTGGTGGTTGTTTGCGATTGCAGGTTTGGGGGCATGGTGGTTTTATAGTAAATTAGGATGGGATACTTTGCATGTTCCGGGAGTAAATGATTTTGAGATTGGGCTTTGGTATATTCCACTTTTTATTTTTGTGATTTTATTTAGTGCTATTTCTTCCAATGAAACGGATGGCTTAGACGGTTTAAATGGAGGAGTTTTGTTGATGGCGTTTACGGCTTTTGCTTTGATTGCTTTTTTTCAGAATAAAGTTAATTTGGCTGCGTTTTGTACGGCGATTAGCGGATCGCTTTTAGCTTTTCTTTGGTATAATATTTATCCTGCTCGATTTTTTATGGGTGATACGGGAGCAATGTCTTTGGGGACGACTTTGGGTGTAGTGGCGATGTTGACGGATTCAGCTCTGATTCTTTTTATTATTGTGTTTATTTATGTTTTGGAATCAGGAAGCGTTGTCATTCAACTTACTTCAAAAAAGTTTTTTGGGAGAAAAGTTTTCTTCGCGGCTCCAATTCATCATCATTTTGAGGTTATGGGTTGGCCAGAACCAAAGATAACGATGCGTGCGTGGATTTTTACGGCGATCACGGCAGGGTTGGGAGTGATTATTGGAATCGTGGGGATGGGTTGACTTTGAATTCAACAATTTAAAGCCCC
>JAGLWU010000017.1 GCA_023133275.1 Candidatus Moraniibacteriota bacterium | reverse complement strand
GCGTTTAATTGTTGAAGATGGGTTATTGATAAACAGTTATACATTTTATCTTTTTCCATTAATTATATTTATTTTTTGTTTTCTTGCTTGGCTAAAGCTTAAAAAGAAATTAGAAAATAAGGTTGATTATGAGATAACTTATAAAATTGAATATTTAAGTAAGATTGATTTTAAAGAAAAGGAAACAGAATATGAAATTGAAATATTAAAAAAAGAACTAAAGGAAGAAAAAGATAAATTTAAAAAAGCAGATTTAGAAAATCATTATAATAATTTAGGTACAAAAATAAGTAAAAATAATAATAGTAAAATTTCAGCACTTAAGTCTTTTTTAAATGATGTTAAAAAGTACAGAAAACAAAATAAAAATTTATATCACATTAGATTTTTTATAAATAATATTGGAAATAAATCAGATAAAAATATACATTGTAAACTTTTAGATTCAGAGAATAATAGAATTATAGATTATGAAAAAAGTTTTGATATTGTTTATAGTAAACCAAAATATCCAGAGTTCAATAAGGGTTTTTATGTTCCTTCAAATATAAAAAGCAAAAGTTCTTTTTATAGAGAGAAGCTAAATAATTTTTGTTTTGAATTAGGACCTATTAATGCAGGAGAAAAAAATATAGAGATTTTTTATCCAGGTTATGGTGTTTTAGTAAAAGGTGATGATTTTATTGAATTTAATTTTGAAATTGATTCAGAAAATTTAAAAGGTATATTAAAAAGAAATATTAAAATAAAATTAAAAAATTTCAATCCTGTAACTCAACCCCAAAAAAACCACAAACAAAAATAAAAAATATGTTAAAATAAAAACACTAGTTAATTTATAATTTCTACTAAACAAGGGGCTACAGCCTCTTGTTCAATATATAATCCTATGCCAAACATATTCAAAAAAAGAATTTTAGACGAAAAACTACAAGATTTTCAAATTCAAAATTTTAATGAAAAAATTGAGATTGCAAAAAAGTGGCACGATGATTATCACAATGGAACCCTAAAAACCGACAAAGAAACTTCTCGTGAACAAGCTTTCAATCAAGACTTTTTCATCAAAATTTTAGGTTACAAAGAAAAACCTGAAACACCTTACACTTTAGAACCTAAACAAACAACAGAAAAAGGGCAACTTCCTGATGTAGTTTTAGGACATTTTGATAATGAAAATAAACAAACAACAGTTGTAGTAGAACTAAAAGGAGCGAATATTCCACTTGATCGTCCGCAACGGCGAGATGGAAATATGAGTCCAATTCAACAAGCTTTCAAATATAAAAATCAGTATCGGAGTTGTCCGTTTGTGTTAGCATCTAACTTTTTTGAGTTCCGACTTTTTCAAGATAATCAGTTGGATTATGAAATTTGGACGCTAGATGATTTAGTTAATCCTGAAAATGATTATTATAATTTTAAAAAGTTTTATTATCTTCTTTGTGCTGAAAATCTAATTGTTAAAGAGGGAAAATCTAAAATTGAAGAATTACTTTCAGATATTCGAATTGATGAAGAAAATATTTCAAAAAGTTTTTACAAAGAATATAAAGAATTACGTTTAGAACTTTTGCGGGACATTTACAAAAATAATGAAATTGCTCGAACAAATATTGATTTAGCGATTGAAAAAACGCAGAAAGTTATCGATCGGATTGTATTCGTTTGTTTTTGCGAGGACAAGGGTTTGTTACCTGAACATATTTTGCAACAAGTTTTGCAATCTTCAGAGAATGGTTTTGGTTCTTTGTGGAGCAATTTGAAAGGATTTTTTGAACAAATTGACAAGGGAAGTGAAAAGTTGGAAATTCCTGATGGGTATAATGGCGGTCTTTTTGCTCGAGATAACGATTTGAATCAGTTGGAAATTAGCGACGATATTTTGAAAAAGTTTACGCAATTGGGTCGCTATAATTTTGAGGAGGATATGAGCGTGAGCATTCTGGGTCATATTTTTGAGCAGTCTATTTCTGATTTGGAAGAGATTAAGAGCAAGGCGAATATTGAACAAGGGGTCATGACCCCTTGTTCAAAGGAAACATCGAAGCGAAAGAAAGACGGAATTTTCTACACGCCTGATTATATTGTAAGTTATATTATTAAGAATTCTTTGGGAAAATTTTTGTTGGAGAAAGAGGAGAAATTGAAACAGAAGCATAATTTGAAAGAAAATATTCAGGAGGAGACTTATGAGAAGCGGGAGCGGTTGGTTTATGATGAATATCGGAAAGTGCTGGAGGATGTAAAAGTTTTGGATCCAGCTTGTGGTTCGGGGGCGTTTTTGGTGGGGGTGTTTGATTTTTTGTTGGCGGAGAATAAGCGGGTGAATGATATTTTGGGTGGGGATTTGTTTTCGCAGGATGGTTTCTTGCGTTCGATTTTGCGGAATAATATTTATGGGGTGGATATTAATCAGGAGTCAGTGGAGATTACTAAATTGTCGTTGTGGTTGAAGACGGCAGTGAAAGGGAAAAAATTGACGAGTTTGGATGGGAATATTAAATGTGGGAATAGTTTGGTGAGTGATGTTGCGGTGGCTGGTGAGAGGGCTTTTGATTGGGGGATTGAGTTTGATGGGGTTATGGGGAATGGTGGTTTTGATGTTGTGTTGGGAAATCCGCCGTATGTTAAGGAATACACAAACAAAGAGGCTTTCGATGGTTTGCATGAAAACGAATGTTATCAGGGTAAAATGGATTTATGGTATTTTTTCGGGGCATTGGCTTTGGATTTAGTGAAAAAGGAAACTGGATTGATTGGTTTTATTGCTCCGAATAATTGGATTACGAATTCTGGTGCGTTTAAATTTAGAAATATCGTAATTGAAAAAGGTAAATTGGTGGAGTTTATTGACTTTGGTGATTTTAAAGTTTTTGATTCGGCGGGAATTCAAACGATGATTTATGTGATGAAAAAGTCGAAAGATAATAATGATTATGATTTTAATTATTCTAAGGTTTTGGATAAAAGAATTAAGCATGAAGATGCTCGATTGTTTTTGGAGAAAGTGAAAGATGAGCGGTTTGAGTATTTTGAAACTCAGATTGTTAAAGATTTGTTTTTAGATAAGACGATTAATTTTATGAATGAGAAAGTGGGAAAAGTTCTTGACAAGATTAAAAGTAAGCAGAATTTTGTACTTGAAGATAAAGAGGTTGCACAGGGAATTGTTGGAGCTCCTGACAAAGCATTTATTGTTGTAGATGATGAAATTAATAATTTTACAGATAAAGAAAAAGAATTTATAAAAATGTTTCATACAAATGCAGGAAAATATTTTACGTCAAAAACATTGAAATATATTTTTTATTTGAGCGATAAGAATTTTAAAGGTAATATTAAAAATTACAAAAACATTTCTGATCATTTTGAAGAGTACAAAGATATTCTTATTGAGGCAAAAAATAGATATAAAACACCTAATAAAAAATATTACTTTCTGCATAGAGAAAGAGATTCTAAATTTTTTGAAAAAGGAGGAAAAATAATTTGTTCAACAAGAACTAAAAAATCTTCTTGTACATATACAGAAAATGAATTTTACGGTTCAAGAGCTTTGAATTTTATTAAGACTGATAGAATAAATTTAAAATATTTAGTTGCAATTTTAAATTCTAGATTAGCTAATTTTTGGCTGAAATATAAAGGAAAGATGACAGGTGAACTTTTGCAAGTAGATAAAAGTCAATTGATTTCTATTCCGATTTTGAAAGTGAAAAAAGACGAGCAACAACCTTTCATAAATTTAGTCGATGAAATTTTAGAAGCGAAACAAAAAATAGAAGATTACAAAACACTTTTAACTGAAGCAACTGAAAGCAATAATTTTGACCGTGAAATAAAATTGAAAAAAGAAATTGAAAATCTTGAAAGTAAAGTTTCAGAAAATGAAAAGGGAATTGACGAGATGGTTTATAAACTTTATGGATTGAGTGCGGAGGAGATTGGAATTGTGGAGGGTAACTAATTAAATTTAAAAATATGAATGAAAAATTAAGAATTTTACTTGATTCTAAATCTTTAAAATCAGATGATGCGAAGAGATTATTTAAATACTCTGATAATGATTTTTTTGAATTTGTTTCAATTGGAGAGCTGAATAATTATACAGAATTAAAAATATCGTTTAAAAAGGATTATAATAATAGTTATTTATCTTATGAAAATAAATTTGGTAAATCAGGATTTCTTTTTGGCAGGAATTTAGAAGATATTGAAAAAATGTCAAAAATCGTTGATATAAAATATAGTGATTTTATTTTGGTTTTTATTTTGGAAACTTTATTAGGCTCAAAAAATATAAATACTATTTTAGTTACTGAAAGAAAAAAGTTACTAAATTTTTCTCATAGAAATAAAGATCAATTTCCAAATGTCCCTGTTCATAGTATTTTAAGTCCAAAAGCTGCTTGTATTTTTATGGATTTATTTTGTAAAAACAAAAAAGATTTTTTTATTGCTTATAATTATAATGTTGATAAAACTTATTGGTATCTTTTATCATTAAAAACAAAGTTAAAAAATTATCAAAGTGTTTGGTCAATATCATTGTCTTTAAAAGATAAAAATCTTATAAATTTTTTTGAAGGATTGGGTAATAAAGTTACTGATATGTTGAAATCTGTAGACGAAATAGGAAAAATTTATTATTTTGAGGAAGTTAATAATAATTCTTTAGATACGATAACTTATCATTTTAATTACTGGTCTATTTTATTTACAGGAACGTTGGATTTACTTGCATTGGTCGCAAACTATAAATATCAGTTAAATTTTTTAGAAAATAATAAAGTTGGTTTGAGAAATTGTGTGAACGAGGATTTTTTAAATGAGTTGTCTGATAAAAATAGTGATTTAGTTAATTTTGTTAGAAAAAAATATATATTAATAAATCTTATATATGATACTAGAAATAATATAGCTCATAGTTTTGGAATGGATAAATTAATTTATTCTAGCGGTAAAATTTCTTTTAATAAATTTAGAATTGATGAAATTTTTTTTAATAAAATAAAAGAAATTTCAAAGGAGGATGGGAGTGAATTGAGAAGCTGGGGTATTTTAAAAGTTAAATGTAATCCTAAAAATTTTTGTTTTCTTGAACCTTGCAGATTTGTTAAATGTTCAACTGAATTGCTGATTGATTTTACTGACAAATTTATTTCAATGTTGGATATTAATGATAATGAAAAAGAAATTTCTGTTTCTGATGATTTTAAAAATGACTTAAAAATTTTTGAAGAAAATAAGCTAGGATATTAACCCTCAATCAACCCAACCCCAAAACAACCCCAAGACGGAGAAAAAATGTTTGTAGGGGTTTGTCATTGGCAACCCCCTACAGGTATAATAAAACCATAAATCACAACAAAAAATTAGAATTCAATCCATGTCAGAAAACCAAAAATACAATTCTAAAATCCACCACAGAAAATCAATCAGATTACAAAATTACGATTATTCCCAAAACGGATATTATTTCATAACAATTTGCACAAAAAACAAAGAAAATTATTTCGGAAAAATAAAAAACCAAAAAATGTTTTTAAATAAATTCGGAAAAATCATAAAAGAATATTGGTTAAAAATAGAAGAAGTACACAATTTCGTAAAATTAGACAAATTTGTAATAATGCCAAATCACATACATGGAATAATTATTATAGATAAAAATGATTATTACAATGTAGGGATTTGCCAATGGCAAACCCCTACGGAACAACAAAACATTAAAAATATAAATTTACCCAAAAAAAGCATTCCATCATTAATAAATCATTTCAAAGGTGCCGTAAAAAAATTGGCAAACAAAAATAATTACGAAAATTTTACATGGCAACGCAATTATTATGAGCATATAATCCGTAATGAAAAATCGTTAGTAAAAATTCAAGAATATATTATTTGCAATCCTGCTACTTGGGAGGATGATGATTTGTTTATATTATAGTGATTAATTATTAATGTGTAGGGGTTTGCCAGTGGCAAACCCCTACGGAAAATTGACTTTTTCCAATATTTAAGTTACTATAAAGAAACCGTAGGCAATGCGGTTTTTTGTTTATGCTAGATTTTTTAAACATAAATTTTTTATTCAAAACAATAATTTTTTAAAGAAATTATTTGTATAAAATCAAAACATTCAGTTCAAAAAGCCCGTGCGGCGAGCACAATTTAAATCAATTTCAAAACAAGACGCTATAACATCTTGTTCAATAATAAAATAATTATAAAAAATATGGAAATACGAAATATAGCAATTATCGCTCACGTCGATCATGGAAAGACAACTATTACAGATGCAATTATGCAACAAACTGGTGCAAAAGGTGCGGATGAAAGTATGGATAGCGATAGTATTGAAAAAGAGCGTGGGATTACAATTTACGCAAAAAATACAGTAGTTTTTCATAAAGACACAAAAATTAATATTGTGGACACGCCAGGTCATGCCGATTTTGGATCAGAGGTAGAGCGTGTTTTGCGTTCGATTGATAGTGTTATGTTAGTTGTTGATGCACAGGAAGGTCCGATGCCACAGACTCGTTTTGTGTTAAAAAAATCTTTAGAAATTGGTCATAAGCCAATGGTGGTGATTAATAAAATTGACAAGCCAGCAGCACGATTAGGAGAGGTGGAAGAAGAAATTTACGAATTATTTTTAGATTTAGGTGCGAATGATGAACAATTAGATTTTCCGATAATTTATTCAGTTGGTAGAGACGGAATTGCGAAGAAAAAACCTGAAGATGAAAGTAAAGATATGACACCGTTACTTGATCAAATTATTGATCATGTTGAACCTGCTAAAAATGATACTGAATCACCATTGAGATTACAGCCGTTTAGTTTAGCTTATGATGACTTTTTAGGACGATTGGCAGTGGCTCGGATTTATGAAGGTGTAGTAAAAATAGGAAATGTTTTTGTTAAAAGTGTTGATGGTGAAGTGCGTAATAAAAAGATTATTAAAATTTTTACTTTTGAGGGTACGGCTCGAAAAGAAGTTGAACAGGCCGAAGCAGGTGATATCGTGATGATTGCTGGGATCGATGATATTGATATTGGAGAAACTGTTTGTGCTGATCAGAATGCTGAGTTGTTGCCAAATATTACTGTTGATGAGCCGACAATCGCTTTGGAATTTTTAGTGAACGATTCTCCGTTTGCGGGAAAAGAAGGAAAATTTGTTACTCGAGAGCAAATTCGGGAGCGTTTAGAAAAAGAATTGGAAATTAACGTCGGTTTGAAAGTTGATTTTACAGGAGCTAACTTTACAGTTTATGGTCGGGGGGAATTGCATATCGCGGTTCTTTTAGAAAATATGCGTCGTGAAGGTTTTGAAATTCAGGTTTCTCAGCCACGAGTTATCATTAAAGAAGTTGACGGAAAGAAGCAAGAACCGTTTGAGGAAATGACTATTTCTGTGCCAGAAGAATTTTCAGGAGCAATTATTGAAAAATTAGGAAAGCGTAAGGGTATTATGAGTAATATGCAACATGAGAATGATGGCGTACGAATGACTTTTGAAATTCCGACTCGAGGTGTTTTGGGTTATCGAAATGAATTTATTGTTGATACTAAAGGAATGGGAATTTTATCTAGTCGATTTATTGAGTTCCGTCCATACGCTGGGGATGTTGTAAGACGTGCAGCTGGTTCTATGATTTCTGGTGAAACTGGAAAAGCTTTAGGCTTTGCTTTGTATAATCTGCAAAACCGAGGTGCTTTGTATATTGGAGCGAGTACTCAGGTTTATGAAGGTCAGGTTATTGGTAATACTTCTAAAGGTGATGAGATGACGGTGAATCCTATTAAGGGTAAGCAGTTGACTAACATGCGATCGAGTGGAACTGATGAGGCTATTAATTTAACTCCTCCGATTACAATTAATATTGAAAAAGGTTTGGAGATTATGACTGGAGATGAATATTTGGAGGTTACTCCAGAGAGTGTTCGTTTAAGGAAGATGGGATTAAAAGAAGGTGATCGAGTAAAGGCAAAGAGAAATAAATAAGTTTTTGAACAATTTTGAAATAAAAAAGTCGCTATTTATTTAGCGACTTTTTTGTGAATATTGGGAAGTAGTTTATAATTAAAGGGGAATGTAAGATATTTTATAAAAATTATGGATTTAAAAGATAGGGAGATAAAAGATTTCGATGACTTCATTTCTAGAAATCAGGATGTTTTTTTTGAAAAACAAAGTTCAGATAATAAAGTTTCTAAACAAAAATTATTTACAGCAATAAATCGTTTAAGAGAAAATTTTATTAGACTGGATATGAGATATAAGAATTGTAAAGAATTACAAGATCAATTTGAAATGGCAGAGATAGGTTTAAAAATAAGTGTTATTATAAAAGATTTTCCAGTAGATGATTTTGATTTGATGAATTGGCAAAATAAATTTGTTGATAGCGTTGAAGCATTTAATCAACAAATTTATTCAACTATATCAGTTCTTATACTAGTGTTAAATTATGTTGGACTTTGTGATAAGGATCATCCTATTAGAAGTGTGAATAAATTTTTGGATTTTGTAAAAAATAATATAGAAAATTGTACAAAGGAAGTGGAAGTTTTAAAAGAGTCTATTAATTTTAGAGCAAAATTTGTTGATCATCCACAGCAACAAACAGCTTATGATTGGATGACATTTAGTTTATATGGTAAATGTTGCGTAGTTTATTTTTCTCATTTAAAAGATGGAGAAATTGCTTGCACTAAAAAAATTAGAGGCGAAATAAGAATTCCTCATGAATGTAAAGATTTTTGTGAGTCTCCTGATGAGTATAGAGTTAAAAAAGCTTTAATTGATTTATCTTTAAAGCTTTTAAAACATAGTTTAAAAATTAAGTGAAATTTTTTACCTCAAAAACATCTTCAACCTCCCAGCCTCCTCCTCAAGAGCACCACTTTCCTCATATTCCCCATGATGCCGCGTCTCATCCCCATAAGTATGCCTTTTCTGATCAAGATGAAAACTAATCTCCATATTAACACCATCAACCCTAACGTACATGTGAAACCGAGGATAACCACCTCGAGCCATCGGACGAATAAAACTCATTTCACCATTGTCCAATTTATGCTGAAAAGTATAGCCAGCCCGTCGCAAAACAGTAGTCGGATTAGATCGCACATTTTCTATTTTAAATTTCATGATATTTAGTAACTAGTAAACTGATAATCAGTAACTAGAGTGATTAATTATTATTTTAATTTTTCAGGATAACATATAAAAAATATTAATTTTTTCTATTTAACCCAATGTTTTTCTTTAATTTTTTGTTTATCAACTTTCTGTTTCTCTTTAATATATTTTTTCGCCAAATTTTTCAGTTGATCAACATTTTCATCTCGCAAACTCTCAGCACGTTCAGATAAATATTCCAAAGTATTCTTTTCAGGATCATCAATAATTTCAGCCAATAAAATTTCCAAAATAGCTCCAATTTTTGGACCAGCTTTAAAACTCATTTCTTTAATCATTATATCACCATTCAATTTTAACATCTTAACGCTAACTGGATCAGTGGAAACTTTCTCCACCAAATATTCAAAATGACGCAATTTATAAGGCTTAGCTTTCGGAACTCCAGAACCAAGACGATCACCAATTCGCAAATCAATCAAATCTCGCATATTTTCCAATCCAACTTTTTTAATAATTCTTCGAACGGCAGATTCAGTAACTTCTCCGACACTATAATAAAACATGTGATTTTTTACCAAAAGAGTCGTTTTATCAATAATCTTTTTAGAAAATTTTAATCTTTTCAGAATTTTTTTAACCATATAGGCACTGATATGTTCATGATTGTAAAAAGTAAATCTATCTTTTCTAAATACTTTAGCTTGAGGTTTTCCAAGATCATGAAAAAGAGCAGCAAGACGAACAGATAATTTTTTACTCGGACAATTTTCCAAGGCTCTCAAATTATGTTCCCAGACCGTGTAAATATGATGCAAATTTTGCTCAACACCAATTCCAGTTTCCAATTCAGGAACAATATATTTCAAAAGTCCAGTTTGTTGCAGTAATTCAATTCCGTGTTTTGGATGATCGCTCATTACGATTTTAGAAAACTCGTCTTTAATTCTTTCAATAGAAACGTGCGTGATTAAGTCATGATTTTTTTGAATGGCTTGAAAAGTTTTTTCTTCAATCTCAAATCCTAATCTCGATGCAAATCGAATGGCACGCATCATACGAAGGGCATCTTCATTAAATCTTGTATCAGCATCACCGACAGCTTTAATTATTTTTTTTTTAATATCTTTTTTTCCATCAAATAAATCAGTCAACTTAATTTCGCCATTTTTCGCAAAAGATAAAGCCAAAGCATTCATTGTGAAATCACGGCGAGAAAGATCTTCTTTTAAAGTTTCAGCAAATTGAATTTCATCAGGTCGGCGATGATCGGAATAAGTTGTCTCTATTCGATAAGTTGTTACTTCAATTACATCATGTTCTCGATCTTCTTTTCCATTTTCTAAAAAAGGATCGACTTTAACTCCAACAGTTCCAAAGTCATTTTCATAAAAACTATCTGGGAATATTTTTTGAATCTCTTCAGGTTTTGCGTTTGTAGTCATGTCCCAGTCTTTCGGTTCACGATTAGTCATTAGATCACGTACGCAACCACCAACAACAAAAGCCTCAAAATTATTTTTTTGTAATTCACTTATTGTTTCAGTAACTTCTTTGGGTATTTTAAATTTGTTCATGATTAGTTTGTTCATTGAGATTTTTTAATGTAATTATTTTTAAAATTATGTCTAAAAAGGCTTATTTAAGCCAGATTTTTTCAATAGGTTTATTAAATTAATAATAGCGTGATTATGAATAGTTGACAAGAACTTAATTTGATGATATACTTTAAGGGTGATGAGTTAAAGATCGGGTGATCGTCCATGGGACGGTTCCGATTTTTTGTTTTTTAGTAAACTTATCTAGAATCTCTTTTGATTTTTTTAAAAAGATTTTCGTTTTGTCTGCCGACGGGCAGGTTAGACGGGAATGGCACGTCAATCAAAGTAGATTTCGAAATAAGTTGAATAAAACTCTCATTGCTGAAAATATTTAATTGATTAAATAAAAACAAACATATGTGTGAAGAAACAAAATGTCCTCACTGCGGTAATAGTTGTGGAACTCCTTTAGAAGAAGAAAAAAAAGGAGGAGAAGAGCAACAAAGTGAAGGGCAAGATCAACAAAAAATTCAAACAAGTTCTCGTGAAGAATTTAATTTAGCTATTCTTTTGGCTTTAGTGCCAGCGATGACTATGTCACTTTTCAATCTAATGGGCTTGATGTAGTTGCTCAGTTAGATATGCATGCAAAATAATAATGCTGAGTATAACTAATTGTACCAAAATTAATTAATTACTTCCAAAATTAACTTTAAAAATGCTAGACTTTCTATTGCAAATTTAAATTAATTGACGGATAATGGTTAATTAAAAATGGTAGTATCTAACATTTTTATTTTTTCAAACTTTTTGACAAAAAAGATTTGTGAGATAAAATTAGTTTTAGATAGAATGGTTAGTTAGACAAAGTATTAGATCGAAAGATCAAAAAAAGGCAGTGGGTTATTCACTGTCTTTTTTGATGAAAGTTTAATTTAATGATATATTAAAAATATAATAATATAATAAAATTATATGGGAAAATTTGAAGAACCCACCCAACCTGAGCAAGAGGGGGGGCGGAAAAAAAGAAGTTGGATAAATATGAATTTTTAGCATTAATAACTAAAGATAAACCAACGCTTACTTTTACTAATAAAGAAGATGGCAAAAAAGCAGTTATAGAGGTCGTTGAAGTTGGAACAAAAGATGAAGAGGGAAATTTTCAACATGCCCTTGTTGAAATTAAAAGGAATGGAGAATCTGTAAAAATATATTATGATGATCTTTATTCAGATTGGTACAATATTTATTCAGATAACGAAAAATATGAAGTTTCTGTTGAATAGTTTTTCTTCAAGTACAAAAAGACAATTAAAATTTAGTTGTCTTTTTGTATTTGCGTATCATAGCTCGTGCGGCGAGCACAGTATTTTTTATAAAAAAATTTTTAAACAAAATTAAAATCACTTCAAGTAAATGAAGTGATTTTAAATATTGTAAAATTCTTAATGAATCTTTACTCTTGGTGTTTGCTGACATATTGATTTCTTTCAGTATTAATAACTATCTTATCACCAGTTTCAACGAATAGTGGAGTCGTTACTTGTAAACCAGTTTCAGTGGTTACCAGTTTATCGCCACCAGATTGGGTATCTCCTTTTAACCCTGGAGGAGCATCAGTTACTTCTAAAATTACTTTGACGGGCAGTTCAATGTTAATTGGAATACCATTAAAATTTAACAAAGTAACTTCTAGTCCCTCAGTCAAATAATTAGTCGTTTCTCCAAGAGATTCTTTACTAATATTAAATTGATCAAAAGTTTCATTGTCCATAAAAACAAATCCATTTTCTTCGGCGTAAAGAAATTGAGCTTTTGATTTTGAAATGTCAGCTTCTTTTACTTTGTCAGATCCTTGAAATGTTTTTTCTTGAACAGCTCCATTTTTCAAATTTTTCAGTTTTGTTCTTAAAACTGCTCCAGCCCGACCTGTTTTAGAATGTTCGTGAGAGATTACAGAATATGGTTCATCATCAAGTACAATTTTTTTTCCTGTTTTAATATCACTGATTGAAAACATAATTTTCTTTTAAAATTATTTAACTGTGAATGGTAATAATGCCATGTGTCTAGATCTTTTTACATTTGTTGAAATTTGTCTTTGAGAATAAGCGTCAACATTGTGTCTTTTTGGTGCATATATTTTTGCTTGAGAGTTGATAAATTTACGCAAAAATTCACTGTCTTTATAATCAATTTTATCGTAACTCTTATCTCCTACTCTAATTTTTCGTTTAGCCATTATTTTAGTATTAGTAACTAGCAACTGGTAATCAGTAACTAAATCTAATTTTAGTTAATTATTTATAAACTTTTTCCTTAAAAAGGAACATCTTCGATTTTCACTTCATCTTGTTCTTCGTCAAGATTAATAGTTGGAATTTCCTCTTCTACCACAGCATTATTCTGAGGAGTGGTTGCATTAACATTTTGATTTTGTGGGGCATTATTTGAATTATTTTGTGATGATCCGCCACCAGCTTTTGCACCAAATTCGAAATTTTCAAGATTGATTTCTGTTCGATACATTTTTTTACCACTGTCTTTGTCATCCCAACTTTGAGTTTCAAGGCGACCTTCAACATAAATTTCCTGTCCTTTTTGCATGTATTGTCCAATTACTTCACCTCTTTTTCCCCAAGCAATTACATTATGAAATTCAGTTTTTTCATTCATTTGTCCGTCTTGACCTTTCCATTTGTTTGAAGTCGCTACAGAAAATTTTGTTAAAGTTCGTCCAGCTGGCGTTGTTCGTACTTCTGGATCACGAGTTAAACGTCCGATGACGATTGCTTTATTTACATTCATATTTTTTTCTTTAATTTTTTATAATTATTGAACAATGAATTATGACTCATTATTTACAATTTATATATTCAAGGCTTTTTCCAATTTTCCATCAATTTTCTCACCTTTTTCTTTCAAAACAGTTTTTTTCTCTTTCTTCTCACCTTCAATTTTTTTAGCAAATTCTGAAAGCGGTGGCAAGTCTTCTGATCGAACCACGATGTATCGCAAAATATTTTGTTGAAGATTCATTTGAATAGTTATTTCCTCGATTGGACTTTTACTTTCCTCATTTTCTTCTAGGTCTCCTTTTTCATCTTTATTTGGTAAAGTGAAACGTTGTACAAAATAGATTCCACGCCAATTATGTTGGATTTTGTAAGCTAGTTTTCTTTCGAATTCTAGACTTTCTTTTGTCCACATTCCACCTGCTTTTTCGACTAATTCTTGAACAGTTTTTTTGATCTGTTCGAGTTCTGCTCTTTTGTTCTCAGCTACGAGAAACATTAATTCATATTCCATATATGATTGTTTTTTATTAATTAAAATTATTTGCTTATTTAAATTTTTCACAATCCTTCTATTATGTCATTCCGGAAAATATAATTTGTTCACGAACGAAGTGAATGATTACAAATTAATTTATCTGGAATCTATACTTTAAAATTCAAAGAAAATTTAAAGTAGAAAGTGCTTCCGAGATCCTGAAAAATTATTTCACCTCTCTGCGAGAGATAAAATAATTTTTCAGGATGACATGAGCGTAAAGATTGTGTAAAAAACAAATAAATAAAAATCCATCAAAAGACTTGAGTCTCCATAATGATGGATACGTTGCGTCCTGTCCTAATTTTTAAATTAAAAAATGGTAGGCGGAACGCATTGGGTCTTTTTGGATTATTGGGTTCAGTGTAGCTTTTTTTTGGGAATTGGTCAAGACTTGACAAGATAATGATGATGATGTATGCTTAGCTGTTACGGTATGAGATTAATTTAATTTCTATTGTAACTTGTTCTTTGAATAGTTTTTCTTTTGTTTTTCTTGGATGAATTGAAATGTGCTTCTTTTGTTAATTATGTTTTTTAGGGTTTTTAGAAGATATGATTGACAAGCGAAGTATATTTTTAATTTTTTGTCCGAGGAGGGCAATATGAAAGCAATGACAATTTTTAATTTTTTTCTGGCAATTTCTCTTTTTTCACTTTCTTTTTCTTCTGTTGTTTTGGCGGAAAGCTATTCAACAGACGCATTTTTTGATGGTAATATTGGTTTTCCAGGCTCACTTTCTGATGAGGGGAGTCGGATTGTTCGAGATTTTCTTAAGCAAGTAAGAGGCACCGGTTTTATAATTGAAGTAAACGTAAAAGGAGGCTTGGAACCCTCCCACCGCCAGTTAGTTATTCTCCGAGCTTTTATGTTAGAAATGGAGGACTGGAGTCGTTTAGCTCCAGTAGGTGCAGTTAGGAGAGCAAAGACAGGAGGAATAACGAAAAAAGAAAGAGCAATGATGGGTATACTTGATAGATCAGGAACTGTTAGTATAGAGGTTTTTAAAAAGTAAGTCCGTCAGTGGAAAAGTTCACTGGTCGGACTTTTTCATTTCCCCAAAAAATTAAATTCTACCTTTCCCGAACCCAATTACTCCCCTTCGAAACGCCCATATTCCTCTTATTAATCAAATCATTCAAAACATGATAACGCCTCTTCTTCTCCTGCCAAGACAAATCATCCACCAAATTCTTACTCGCCACCGTATTTGGACGAGGAGAATAACAAGCCGCAAAAACCTTCACAAAACCAATTTTTTTAGCCAAATCAACAGTTTCCTCAAAATCCTCCTCAGTCTCACCCGGAAAACCAACAATAATATCAGTTGAAATTTTTATCTCAGGAATAACTTTTTTAATCTTTTCCGTCAATGCAATATATTCCTCTCGAGTGTACCAACGATTCATTGCCTTAATAATTTTTGAACTACCAGACTGAACAGGTAAGTGAAGCAAACGATCAATATTTTCATATTTCGCCATAACATCAATCAATTCATCAGAAAAATCCCAAGGATTTGAAGAAACAAACGAAACAGATTCCAATTCCTTAATTTTAGCCACACTCTCCAGTAAAAACGGAAAAAGCGTCGGAATTCTCTCACGACCTAAATGTTGCACCATCACAGGAGAAACTTTTTTCCCATCAGGCAATTCAAAACTTTCTTCATTCTCGCTGTTCAAAACTAAATCAGATCCGTAAGAATTTACATTTTGACCAAGTAGAGTAATTGACGTATAACCTTCTTCAACCAAATTATTTACCTCGTCCATAATTTCCGCAAATGGTCGAGAAATTTCTTTTCCTCTCGAAAAAGGAACAATGCAAAAAGTACAAAAATTATTACAGCCATTAGAAATCACTACCCAAGCATGTTGTTTATTTTTTCTCTTTTGTGAATACTCAAAACCAACCTCCTCAATCGGTAAAAGTTGAACATCAGGAATTCTTTTTTCCAATTTTTTTTTCATTACGCCACTAGTATCTCGAGCCGCCGCCCCAACTACGCAACCAGTCAAAATAATTTCCTGTTCGTCAGCACTTTTCTTTTTTCGCAAATTTCGGATGTAGCCATAAACTCGCTCCTCCGCCATATCGCGGATCATGCAAGTGTTGATAACAATTATATCAGCCTCATCTTTTTCATTAACTTGTTCATATCCTCGAGATTCATAATAACTAACAATTCTCTCTGAATCAGCAACATTTTGTTGGCAACCAAACGTTTTTATAAAAAATTTCTTCATAATTTAATTTAAAAGATTATTTATTTACCTTACCATATTTTTTATTTTTTAAAAATTTAATTGTGCTCGCCGCACGGGCTTTTAAACAATGGGTCATGACCCATTGTTTATTTTACTTTTTTCTGATTGTAAAATGGATGATTTAAACAATAAATTTCAAAATCCAAATTTCAAATCCAAATTTCAAAATCTCTCAGGCATGTCATTCCGGAAAATATATTTTCTTTTTGAATTGTAGAGTCGTTTTGGCAAAACGTCTCTACAGAAAATAATTTATCCGGAATCTATACTTTAAATTTTCTTTAAACTTAAAGTATAGATACTAAATAGACTAATTTGTATTCAATCGCTTCGCTCTTGAACAAATTATGTCTTCTGGAATGACAGAACTGAGGATGTGTTACATGCTTGACAAAATATTTACGATTTTTAAAATGAAAAGTATAAAAAATAAATGTTGCTACTTTGTTTTTTTTATTATATAATAAAAAAATAAAAATAAAAATCAAAAAAATATGAATATAGACAATAATATTGAAGGAGAAGATAAAACTGAAAAAATTCAATCGTTGCGAGATATGATTGGTAGTGCTGAGCGAACTATCCACAGTGCCAAAGCAATGTTGCTCCAAATTGAAGGAAAGAAAAAAGTTGGACGAAGGAAAAAACCTTCTGAAGGTGAAGATAATGTAGTTCACGGTGCTTTTGACGGACAAACAATGATTGGAACGGATGGTAAACAATATCCAGTTCCTGCAAACTATGCTTCTAAATCTAAGTTGGTGGATGGTGATTCATTAAAATTGACGATTGGCAGTGATGGTGCGTTTATGTATAAACAAATTGGTCCAGTACCTCGGCAAAATAAAATTGGTATTGTTTCTCAAGATGAAGCTGGAAATTATTTTATCATTGCCGATAATAATTCTTTTAAAGTGCTTTTGGCTTCCATCACTTATTTTCATGCTGAGCCGGGCGACGAGGTAGCGATGGTTACTTCTTCGGAGGAACCTTCTCAGTGGGCAACTATTGAGAGCGTTTTGCGGAGTGGGAGTGATAATACGTTAAGTTCTTCAGCGGCTAGTTCAGTTCCTTCATTTTCTGAAACTAAAAAGAATAATATTGTTGAGGAAAATGATTTGTCTTTGAAAGATGAAAACGCGGATTCTATTATGGACGAGTGGGTACCTAATATTAGTGAAATTGAAAAAGAAATTAATGCAGAAATGAAAGTTGAGCCAGCGAGATCTGAGGTTTAAAAATTAATAATGATAAAATGATAAATTCATTTCAAAATTACTTAAAGAAAAATGAGAAAATAATTGGAACTATAGCTTCAGTTTTGGCAATAATTATGTTTATATCTTTGATTGAGATATTTATTTCAAATATAAGAGGGGATAGTAATATTTTTGTTCAGCCATTAGCTACAGCTTTTAATGGGTTTTTTTGGAGTTTATATTCTTTTGGTAGAAAGGATTGGTTTTTGCTGGTTCCGAATATTTTAGCTTGTATTTTAGGAGCAGCTACAACCATTTCAGCTTTCATTTAAATTATTAAAAAACATGCTTACAAAAAAAGATTATATTTTAGTTTCAATTATAGGATTTTGCTTTGCATTATTCTCAATTCCAATTATTAAGAATTTAGATTTAGAAATATTGAGAGGGTTTTCTATAAATTTTAGAAGTATTCTTTTTTTAGTGCTGTTTTTTACTATTTTTGCTAACCTTGCCTTGTATATTGCTTCAGTGCTTAATGAAAAAATAAAAATCGCTTTACAATTTGCTAAATTTGGAGCAGTCGGGGCTTTTAATACTTTTCTTGATTGGGGAGTTTTGAATTTGCTAATTATGATTACCGGTATTTCTGGAGGATTGGCTTATTCTGGATTTAAAAGTATTTCTTTTATAATTGCGGCGGTCAGTGCTTATTTTTGGAATAAATATTGGACATTTGATTCTCAACAAGAAACTAATTCTGAGGAGATTTTTAATTTCAGCGTGGTAACAGGGATTGGTTTTGTTATAAATGTTTCTTTAGCTTCTTTGATTGTTTTTATTTTTAAAGGAACAACTATTGTAACTCCTGAACAATTAGCTAATCTTGGAGCCGCTGCCGCAACGGTTATTTCAT
>JAGLWU010000016.1 GCA_023133275.1 Candidatus Moraniibacteriota bacterium | reverse complement strand
TTTGGAAAAGATTTTTTTGATGTGAATCCCAGCAAGGAATTTAATCGATATGATGTAGTTGTTTTTAGGTCGCCGAAGGGTGATGGGGAATATTATATTAAGCGAATAATTAGTTTGCCTGGCGAGACGGTAAAAGTTGAGAATGGGGCTGTAACGATTTATAATGATGAATTTAAGGATGGGAAAGTTTTAGAGGAAAGTGCTTATTTGCCAGAGGGACGTAAAACGAATGGGGATAGAAAAGTGGAATTGAAAGATGATGAATATTATGTTATGGGGGATAATCGGAGCCATAGTTCGGATTCTCGTTCGTTTGGACCGGTTAATAAGGATGAGTTTATTGGGAGGGTTATTTTGAGGGCTTGGCCATTTGGTAGAGCGGATATTTTTTAGTTTATTTTATTTGTAATTTTTCCGCATTCATTTTTCAAAGCATATTCTTTTACAGAATCTTTTTTTATTCCAATAAAAGAAATAGATGCTGATAAAGTGGTTTTTGATTGTGTAAGACATGGTTGTTATGATTCTAATCCTTTCATTATAGATAAAAAAGAAGAAATAGATGATATTTTTTCTATTTTAGATTTTAGATATTATAACAATTATGCGTGTGGTTACGATTGGCATATTGATTTTTATAAGGATGATAATTTTAGTAGAGGGGCATGCCATTAATGAGAAGTGTACGGGATATAATAGAATAAAGTTGGAAAAATATCTCATGAGAGCTAATGAATCAATAAAATAAAGTTTTGTTTTTTATTAATTTAATCTTTTAAAAATATGGCTAAGAAAAAAAGTATGCAGAAAAAAGTTACTAAAAAAACAGTTTCAAAAAAGACTGTAAAAAAACAAGCAAAAAAAATTGTTAAATTATCTGGAAAAGTGGAGGAACCAATAATTCTTCAGCCAGTGCGAGGAATGAGGGATATTTTGCCAGGAGAACAACCTTATTGGCAGCAAGTAAGAAAAGTTTTAGAGAATAGTGCGATTGAATACGGTTTTTCTCGAATTGATACGCCTGTTGTTGAATATGAAAATTTATTTACTCGTCCGATTGGAGAAGGAAGCGATGTTATAGATAAAGAACTTTATTCTTTTAAATCTAGGAGCCGTGATAATGTAGCTTTGCGTCCAGAATTTACAACTTCTATTGCTAGAGCTTATATTCAACATGGAATGAATATTTTACCAAAGCCAGTGAAACTTTTTTCAATGGGAAGAGCTTATCGTTACGAAAAACCTCAAGAGGGTAATTATCGAGAGTTTAGGCAGGGGAATTTTGAGATTTTTGGAGAAGATGATCCAATTTTAGATGCACAAATTATTCAGATGTCAGCGAGTATTTTAAAAAATTTAGGAATTAAAAATGTTCAATTTCACGTAAATTCTATTGGAACGGTAGAATCACGCAAGGAATATTTCAAATTACTGAGAAGTTATTTTAATTCTAAAAAACATAAATTATCCAGCCGGTACAGAGATTTGATTAAAACTAATCCAATGAGAATTTTTGACTCTAAAGATGATAAATGTATGCAGGTTTGTGCAGGAGCACCTCAAGCGATTGATCATTTAGATAAAGAATCTCGTGAACATTTTAAGAATTTGCTTGAGTATTTAGATGAATTAGATTTGCCTTACACTATTAATCCAACTTTGGTGAGAGGGCTAGATTATTATACTAGAACTGTTTTTGAAATTTATTCCAGCGATGAAGATGGTAAGAAGCATGCTTTGGGTGGCGGTGGTCGTTATGATCAATTGACTGAGACTTTGGGAAGTGAAGCTGTTCCAGCTATTGGCTTAGGATTGGGAATGGATCGTTTGGTTCTGGAAATGAAACGTTTGAAAGCTAAAAAATATCAAATGCCGAGACCTAAAGTTTTTCTAGCTCAGTTGGGTAATTTGGCTAAAAAGAAAAGTTTAAAGACGTTTGCGGAGATTGAAAAAGCAGGAATATTAGTTGCAGAAAGTTTTGGGCGAGGCAGTCTTAAAGCTCAGTTGAGGTATGCCAGTAAATTAGGTGTAGATGTTACGCTTATCATTGGACAGAAAGAGGCGTTGGAGGGAACGATTATTGTGAAAAATATGATAACTGGAACTCAGGAGACTATTATAAAAGATAAGGTTATTCCGGAGATTAAAAAATGTTTAAAAAGTTCTGTGAAAGTGAGTAATAAATAGTTTTTGAATTTACGAAATGTTTTACATTATCCTTTTATTGTCTTTTGAAAATATTTAAAATAGTTGTTTTTTAAATTTTTTGTGGTATAATTTTAAATAGTTACCATTAGATTGGTTTTTTTAAGTTTTTAAATAATAAATTTATGAGTGAAGAGAAGAAAAATAAGTCTTCTGAAGAAGCAAATAATGAGTCTGATAAAAAAGATGGTTTTCAAATGAGTCTTGATTTTTTAAAGAAGAATTTAGGTTATGTTCTTGGAGGAGTTGTGATTGTAGCTTTGGTTATTGTGTTGGTTTTTATTGTTACAAAAGAGGATAAAGAAGATGGTAAAAGTGAGATTAAAAGTAAAAAAGTATCAGAAAGAGTTAGTGAAAAAATTAAAGATAAGTTAGAGCCCGCATTTAAAGAAAAATTAGCTCCGGAAGAAGATATTGTACTTGGAGAGGTTTTTGATGAGAGTGGTTTATATAAAGTTAATATGACAGTTAATGCAGAAGAAACTTTTATATATGTTACAAAGGATTTTTCAAAAATTATTCCAGAAAATTATTATATAAATTTAAAAGAAACTCTTGAGAGTATGGAAGATGGAGGAAAAGCTGAAAAAATGGAGATAGAAAAAGTTGATTTAAGTGTTGAAAATAAAAAAGCTTTAGGAATTGAAGATAGTTCAAAGCCTCGACTTGATTATTTCGTAATGTCTTTTTGCCCTTATGGAAATCCAGCTGATGAAAATGCTAGTAAAATACAAGCAGTTTTTGGAGATAGTGTAGAAGTAGTGCCTCATTATATTGTTGGTTTAGATGAAAAAGCTCCTAATGGATATAATTCTTTACATGGACCTCAAGAGGCTCATCAGGATATACGTGAATTGTGTGTTCTTAAAAATTATGGAAAAGATAAATTTTTTGAGTTTACATTGGCTTCTAATGATAAACTCACGTATAAAAATGCTGATAGTAAATGGAATGATGTAGCTCGAAGTATCGGTGTTGATGTTAATGTTGTCGCAGAATGTGAAAAAAATGGTTTAGAGATTGCTAAACAAGAAATTGGAATATCTAAAAACGCAAAAGTTCAAAATATGAAGAGTGGTGAAATAACTTCTATAGTTTCTTCTCCGACAGTTATGATTAATGGAGAAAAAGTAGCAAGTTCTGCTTTAGCTATTCAAGAAGCTCTTTGTGAATCTTTTACTGAAGGTGAAAAGCCGGCAGCTTGTGAACAAGATATTGAAAGTGCAGAAGCTGCATCTGGTTCTTGCAACTAAAAAAAGTGTAATTAGTTTTATAAATTTGTCGGAGGCTTGCAAATTTTAAGTAAATAGTATATACTAATTTTTATAGTAAGTTATTCATAATTTGAGATTAAATAGTCGCTTTTAGTTGCTTAATTCTCAATAATTTAAGAAAATATGTCACAAGATAATTTAATAAAATTAGTTTCTCAAGGAGATGAAAAAGGCGTTGGCAAAGGCCATGTTATTTGGTCTAAAAAAAATGTCAAAAAATTGCGAGGAATTAAATTGGAACTTAGTAAATTTAATCCATTTGCTAAAAAACACACTATTTACAAAGAAAAAAAATAATTGTAATTAATCTAAATAAATCGTATGGCGAGAAGATGTAAAATTACTGGTAAAGGAACTGTTTCTGGACACAAAGTTTCACATTCTCAGGTAAAGACAAAACGTACTTTCAGGTCTAATATTCAAAGCAAAAATCTCATTAATCCTGCAACTGGTGAGAAAATGAAAGTTAAACTGGCGGTTTCGACTTTGAGGATGTTGAGAAAATGGCAGAACGAGGGCAAAAAGTATGATCTTCGTGAATTAGTGAAATAGTTTTTTAAAAACACTTCTTATTTTAGGAAGTGTTTTTATTTTTGGAGTAACTTAAAAATGTTATGTGAGTTATTTCTTTTATTTTTAACTTTTAATTAATTAGTTTTTTATTGTTTTTTTATTTAAAACTTTAGTTAGAATTTAGTTTTGAGTGCTTAAAGGTGAAGTTTTTTTGCTTGACTATTTTTTGGTGAAATTAAAAGTTTTGCGATGAGAATAGTTATTAGCAGAAAGAATTGCAATTTATTTTTACTATAGCCCGTGCGGCGAGCACAATTAATTTTGTAATTATTATGATATAATTAATGTTGTAAGAATTAATACTACAAATTTGTTTATGAAAAATTTTAAAGGATTTATTAAGACAGTCGTTTTATTTATAATAGCAGTTATTTTAGTGATTGCGGTGGTGGTTATTTATTTAAATAATCAAGAAGATATTAATCAGGCTAAAGACGATGTTAAGTCAGCGACTCAAGAGAAAAAGGATACGATTATTGATAATATTGTGCAAGACGGTAAAAATAGTTTAGGGGAAACTTTAAAAAATGCAGGGGAAAAGATGCTGGAAGATAATTCAGATTTTTCACAGGAAAATAATGATCAGCCAGTTGAATAAATTTTTTGTACAATCTAATTTTAAAACTATCTTCTTTAATTTTGATAAAAAATTATAATTTTTTGTTTATAAAATTTTTTAAAAGATGCTCAATAAATTTTTTGGATTTAAATAAAACTGTTCGTTTTGAGCAGTTTTTATTTTTTTAAATTTATAGTTTTTGCTAAATTATGGTAGAATTCTTTGTATTGGTAATTTATTTTATCAATTTTTTAAAAGTTTAATATTTATTTTATGACAGATATTTATCAAGAGTCTATTGAGGCTCACAGAAAAATTGGAGGAAAATTAGAAATTAAAAGTAAAATGTCTTTGAAAACCAAGAGGGATCTTTCTATTGCTTATACTCCAGGTGTGGCAGGTGTCAGTGATGCGGTGCATAAAAATCCTGAATTGGCTAAAGAATTAACTATCAAAAAAAATATGGTGGCTGTGGTTTCTGATGGATCGGCAGTTTTAGGATTGGGAAATATTGGAGCGGAGGCAGCATTGCCAGTCATGGAGGGTAAGGCTGTTTTATTTAAAGAATTTGCTGGAGTGGATGCTTTCCCAATTTGTTTGGATACGCAGGAGGTTGAAGAAATTATTAAAACGGTGAAATTAATTGCTCCGACTTTTGGCGGAATTAACTTAGAGGATATTAGTGCACCACGTTGTTTTGAGATTGAAGAAAGATTGCAAAAGGAACTAAATATTCCAGTGATGCATGATGATCAACATGGAACAGCGATCGTTGTTTTAGCTGGAATGATTAATGCGTTGAAATTACGTGAGAGTAAAAAAGAAGAAGTCAAGATTATGATTAATGGTGTGGGTGCGGCTGGTGTGGCGATTACAAAAATTTTGTTAAGTTATGGAATTGAGGATATTATTTTGTGTGATAGTCGAGGGATTATTTTTGAAGGTCGGGATAATTTGAATCCAGTAAAAGAAAGTTTAGCTTTAATTACAAATAAAAATAAATTACAAGGAAATTTGGCTGAGGCGGTGAAAGGTCGGGATATTTTTATTGGGGTTTCTGTGGCAGATGTGCTTTCTCAAGAGATGGTTAAATCTATGAATGAAAAACCGATTATTTTTGCGATGGCGAATCCACAACCTGAAATTATGCCAGAAGATGCAATTTCGGCTGGGGCGTTTATTGTGGCGACTGGGCGGAGTGATTTTCCGAATCAGGTGAACAATGTATTGGCTTTTCCGGGGTTGTTTCGGGGGGCGTTGGATAAGGGTATTGATCAGTTTTCTTCTGAGATGTTTGTGAAGGCGGCTGAGGCGATTGCGAGTTGCGTTGAGGATTTGAGTGTTGATAAGATTATTCCTGATCCTTTTGATGAGAGGGTCGCTAAGGCTGTGGCGGTAGTTGTTCGGTAGTTGTTGCAAAATAATTTTGGGTCGTACACTATTGAAATATATAGTTTTAAATGTTATTATTGATCAATAATTAAATAATAAATTAAATTATAATTTTATGAAAAAGTTTTTAATTTTTCCTGTTTTATTGGGAGTTTTAGTTTTTTCTGGTTGTGGTAAGACTGATAAAAAAATTGTTGAAGAAGTTAAAATTCAAGGAGAAGAAATGGTTGAGGATAATTTAGATAATAATAAAAAGGAAACAGAAGAGATGGACGAGGTAGATGAGGCGGAAGTAGAGGAGAACTTTATTGAAAATAAAGTTGTTAACAAAAAAGTAGAGGTTAAAGAAAGTGTGGATAAAGTAGAAGTAAAAAATGAAAAAGATTCCGTTAAAGATGAGAATGAAGATGAAAAGTCTGAAGAGGAAGATGAAGAGGATTCTATTGTAATGAAAGAAGGTGAAGATAAAAAGGAAGATGAAAGTACGAATGAAACTGTTTCAAGTAATAATAATTCCACAGAAAATGCAACAATGAGCAGTGGCTTTATTGAAAGTCTATTAAAATGTTCCCCAAATAAGGAGTCATTTAAACATCCTTTTTCAGGTGAAACATTAAATAGAAAAGTGGTAGGATTAGAAAATGATAAATGTGTTTATGAGGAGCAAATGCCAGGTTCTATGACTTTGCGATGTAAATATTCTAAAGAAAGTTTGAAAAATGTAGTTGAGTATCATAAAAGACTAACAGATTCTAGTTCAATAAAAACTAAATCAGTAACGAATGGTGATGGGGATATGGTTACTGTTACTGTAGTTGATGGTGTAGAATTAGATTTTTCAATGAACGATATTTTAAACAAAGAATGTACATTTTAGTAGGACAATTAGGAAAATTAGAAATATAAGATTGTTTGTATAAATTAAGCCATTTCAGTAATGAGGTGGTTTTTTATTTTAAAAAGCCCGTGCGGCTAGCACAAAAATTCTTTTGAGTAAAAATTTAGATAATTTGATTAAAGACATCTTTAAGTTTATAATAAAGAAGAGATGATTTTACGTTTGTTTACATTTTCTGAAACAGACTTACTTTTTATATTTAAAATAAAACTTGATGAAAAAACATAAGAAAAAAATAATTTGGGGAATAATTATTTTAATTACTGTCGGAGTTATTTGGCAGAAATATTTTCGTTCTTCAGACAAAGAAGAATTAGAATCTTTTGTCGTGAAAAAAGGTTCAGTGGAAAAAACTTTAAGCGTGAGTGGAAACATTGAACCGAAAGAATATGTCGATTTATCTTTTGAAGCTCCAGCGTTAGTTTCTCGGGTGGAAATTAAAGTTGGTGATAAAGTAGAAAAAGGACAGATTTTAATGCAGTTGGATAAAAGTTCTTTGGTAGCAAATGTTCGAGAGGCGGAAATTTCAGTTGAGCAGGCGATTGAGAGTGAAAAATTGGCACGACGAAAATGGGATGATTACAAACCAGAAGAACGGGAAAAAATTAAAAAAACTGTTGAACAGACAAAATTTAAATTGAGTGCAGTTCGGTCGCAACTTTATAAAGGAACTTTAATTTCTCCGATTGATGGAATTGTAACTAAATTAGATGTTAGAAAAGGCGAGTTGGCTCAGGGTGTCGTGGTGAGAATTATAAGTGAAGAACAGGGTTTTGAGGTTGAAGCTCTTGTGTCGGAGGCGGATGTAGTGGAATTGTTTGAAAATCAGAAAGCGGAAGTTACTCTTGATGCTTTGGGTTCGGATGAAAAGTTTTCGGCTAAAGTTAGTCATATTGATCCAGAAGCAATGAATATTCAGGACGTGGTTTATTTTCGGACTTTGTTTGAGATGGATGAAATTGATGAAAGGGTTCGGTCTGGAATGACAGTGGATATTGATATTTTAGTTAGTAAAAAGGAAAATGTTAATGTAATTCCTTTGAGATTTGTTCGTCGGGATGATGAGGGTTCTTATGTTTTTGTAAAATCTAAAGATGTGGAGGAGGCGTTTAGTTTTTTTGGCAAAAAAGATGATGTTGAAAATAGTGCGGAGAAGAGGTATGTTAAAACTGGGATTGAGGGTGATGATGGGTTGATGGAGATTATTGATGGAATTGGTGAGGGGAAAATTGTGATTTTGATTTATGAGGAAGAATAGATTTTTAATGTTATAATGATTGAGTAATAAATTTTAAAATTAAGAGATGACCATTAAACCTTATTATAAAAAACCAAAATTTATTTTGTATAAAGAAGATTGTTTAAAAATTTTAGCAGAAATGCCTGAAAATTCTGTTGATATGATTTTTGCTGATCCGCCTTATTTTCTTTCGAGCGGTAGTTTTACTTGTCAAAATGGTAAAATGGTTAGTGTGAAAAAGGGTGATTGGGATTTATGTAATGGAGTGAAGGAAAACTTTGACTTTCACTTAAACTGGATTGAGGCTTGTAAAAAAGTTTTAAAACCCAATGGAACAATTTGGATTTCAGGAACCTATCATTCAATCTATCAGTGTGGTTTTAGTTTACAGGTTAAAAAATTTCATATTTTAAATGATGTCGCATGGTTAAAACCAAATGCTTCACCAAATTTAAGTTGTCGTTTCTTTACAGCAAGTCATGAAACGTTGATTTGGGCGAGGAAAGATAAAAAGGCAAAGCATACATTCAACTATAAGCAAATGGTTGAATGGGAAAATAATTACAAAAAAGAAATAAAGTGTAATCATTGTGGAAAGAAAGATCGTTATGAGACTTTACATGAAAAAGGAAAACAGATGAGAAGTGTTTGGGCAATTAATACACCTCAAAGAGTGGAAAAAACTTTTGGAAAACATCCAACTCAAAAATCTGTTGAATTATTAAAAAGAGTTGTTTTGGCGAGTACGAATAAAGGTGATGTTATTTTAGATCCGTTTACAGGGAGTTCTACAACTGGAATGGCATCTTATTTATTTGGCAGAAAATTTATTGGTATAGATATGGAAAAAGAATATTTAGATTTATCTATAAAAAGATTTGAAGAATTAGATAAAAATTTAAAGAAGAAATTAAAAAAATAATTTTTAATAAAATTTTTGGTATTGCTAATTAAGTATAGATAT
>JAGLWU010000015.1 GCA_023133275.1 Candidatus Moraniibacteriota bacterium | reverse complement strand
CATCAATTTTAAATTTCGGCTCTTCCTGACCCATTCGCTTTTTCAAAGCAAAAATCTCATCAGGATTCACAGGAGTTGGAGTTGTTCCTAAACCAATAAATCCAGTTACATTTGGAGTATTTCTCACCACATACCAAGAAGCATCAGTTACTATCATTTGCACTAAAATATAACCCGGATAAATTTTCTCTTCCACTGTTACTCTTTTACCTGCTTTAATTTTAATTTTCTTTTCTATCGGTACAATCACGTCAAAAATATAATCCTTCATATCCATAGAATCTATACGTTGGCGAAGGTTTCTAGTTACATTATCCTCATAACCAGAGTAAGTATGTAGGACATACCAAGCTTTACCATGATGTTGCGTTTGTTTTGCCATATTTTAATAATTCTTAATTTTTCAAAATAAATTTACTAAGAAACCCACTGAATGTATTATCTAACAACCCTAAAATAATCGCCACCGTCAAACTGATCACGATAACTAAAATTGTATAATGAATTGTTTGTTCTCGACTAGGCCAAGAAACTTTTTTTAATTCAGCGTAAGCCTCCTTTAAAAATTGAATGATTTTTTGCATATTTTTTACGATTTTAAAAAGCCCTTTTTGGGCCTATAATCTATGTATTAAGAATATCTAATTTTTTGAATAATGTCAAATTTTCAAAAAGTTTTTTTGTACTCGCCGCACGAGCTTTTTGGGTTTACTACTAGCAAGCCCCTATAATTTTCTCGTCATTCAAATTTCCTATCATTCTGAATAAAATAATTTTTTGTAAAAAAATTGCGTAGTGAAGAATCCCCCACAGAAACTCATTAAACTCCCTACCTTATCGTTCTAAAAAAATACTTTGTTTTTGGTAAAAAAATAAAATGATCTATTTGTGATTTTAGATAAAACTAAAAATTTTTTATTAATCTTAGAGTTTCCTAGTTTCTGGAAAAAAATCAAAAAAAACTAAGTCTTGAATAAAAAAAATCTAATAATCAGTAACAACCTTTCCTAAAGTAGATTCTCTTCTCACATAAACATTCATAACAATTCCAGAAATAATTAAAACACTAATTAAAGAACTACCTCCATAACTAATGAAAGGCAAAGGAATTCCAGTTACGGGCATCACACCCATATTCATACCAATATTAATTAAAATATGAATAAAAAACATTGTCATCACTCCAGAAACTAAAAAATAGCCGAATGAATCACGAGAAGATTGAGCGATCGAACGAAAGCGAATAAAAATTAGTAGAAATAATCCTAAAATAAAAATTGCACCTATAAAACCTGTCGTCTCAACAATTGTGGCAAAAATAAAATCTGTGTGTTTTTCTGGAAGAAAATTTAATTGGGATTGCGAGCCGTAACCGATACCCTGACCATTTAAACCACCATTTCCAATTGCGATAATCGACTGATTGACATGATAACCACTTCCTTGCAAATCCTCAGATTGATTAAAAAATCCTGTAATTCTTCCCTGCTGTTGGCTTGGTAAAAACGGCCAAGTAATTAATAATATCATTATTCCAAAAATAATAAAACTAAATAAATACCTTTTTCTAATGCCTGAAATAAAAATCATCCCTAACCAAATTCCATAAACTACTAAAGCTGAACCTAAATCTGGTTGTTTGAGAATTAAAAAGCCAATGATACTAACTAAAATAAATGATGATACTATTGTCGTTAATTCGCCTAAAACTATTCGTTTATCTTCAATAAAATGTGCTAAAAAGATAATTAAACAAACTTTAACAATTTCCACTGGTTGTATAACGACAAATCCTAAATCTAGCCAGCCGACTGTACCACTAACTTCTTTTCCAAAAAATAAAACTATAATTAAAATTCCAATACTGAAAAAATAAAACCATGTGCTGTAAGATCGGAAAATACTATAATCGATTAAACCTAGAAAAATAAATATTCCAATTCCAATTCCAGTAAATAATAATTGTCGCCAAAAAATACTGTTTGAATCTGAAAAAACGCTGTATAAAGCAATTAGTCCCACAGCTAAAAGTAACAGAATTCCTGCAAAATAAATAAAATCGAAATTTAGAAATTTTTTTAGCATATTTATTTAAAACTATTTTTCAATTTTATAAATTTTTTACTAATTTATGCACCTAATCTCCTCGCTCTCCGACTGTATTCATCAATCGATTCAGAAAATCTTTCTACCGTAAAATCTGGAAATAATTTTTCTGAAAAATAAAGTTGTGCATTCGCTGTGTCCCACATCATAAATCCTGTACTTAAATGTGGCTCGCCACCTGTTCGAATTACATAATCAACTGCTGGCAAATCTCTTGTCATTAAATTTTCTTTGATGGATTCTTTAGTTACTTCTTTTGCATTTTGAAATTTTTCTACCATTTTTTGGACTGTCTGTATCATTTCATCATCACCGCTGTACGCAATGAAAAAATTTAAAAAATATTTTGTGTTATTTTTTGTTTTTTCAATTCCTTTTTTGATTACTTTTTTGATACTTTCTGGCAATTGCTCTTCCCAACGACCGAACACCCGAACGCAAACTTCATTTTTTTCTAATTCATCGCTTTCGAAAAGTCTTTTGAAGTATCTGTCGTAAACTGCTACGAGTTCTTTTTTTTCTCTGAGCGGTCGTTTGGTTAAGTTTTCGACGGATGATCCCCACATTGATAGGCATTTTATTCCTAAGTCTCGTGATTTTTTTACTAATTCTTCTGTTCTTTTTGCTCCTTCTTCGTGTCCTATCCATGGGTCTAGGTTTTGTTTTTTTGCCCAACGTCGGTTTCCGTCTGGGATTATTGCCACGTGATTTGGGATTTGATTTTTTTTATTCATAAATGTTATTACTCTTACTTTAAATTCTTATTTATTAGTTTTATCCTTAAAAATAAACTTGACACTATCAACTGAGCATATTTCTAAACTATCAGATAATAACTTGTCACTATCAGATATAGACAAAACTTCAACAGTATCAAAAGGTTTTTTTGAAGTAACAAAAGAATTAAATATCCACTGACCCGATGGCAACTCATCACTTAAAACTTCAATAAAACTAAAATCATCATATGATTCCAAAAGTAAATCATAAGAAGGCAATTTAATCTTTTTTTGTACATCTTCTGACAATGACCAAATGATAGGATTTACAACTAAACTATCAAAAAGTGTTGCTACCGAATTATCCCATTCATCGTATGCATCTAGCTTCTTCCAAGGAAGATTAACATTATCAAAAAAAACAGTTAGAGATATCAATGCATCACGAAAATTTAAAAATATACCAGTAACATTCATATTTAATTTGTATTAATAATAAAAATTCCTTAAACTTCTCTCTCATCCAAATAATCCACCAAGCCCAACAAAAACTCCTTCGGTTCATCCGGCAAATCAACCTTCTCAATCCCCAACTTCGCCTCCTGTAATAAATCAAAAGACATCCCATTCGCATAATCCAATGCTCCTGTGTCAAGTAAAACCTTTCTAAAATCATCCAACTCACTTTCCGTCAAATCATCATTCCCCAACAAATTATCCAAAACTTTTTTCTGTTTATCATCAGATTTTTCATAAGCCTTCAAAGTCAAAATCGTAATCTTGCCCTCACTCACATCAGAACCAACAGGCTTACCCGTCTTTTTACTATCACCAAAAACACCAATAATATCATCCTGAATCTGAAAAGCAATTCCCAATGGAATCGCAAATTCACTCAACTTCGCACAAAACTCATCATCTGCCCCCGCCAAAATCGCCCCCAAATGTAACGGTCCCTCAAAAGTATATCGAGCCGTCTTATTTTCATACATCGACAAAATTTCCTCCTCAACCGCTTTTCCTCTATATTCCATCACAACATCCTGTACCTGACCAACACAAGTTCTTCCAACAACACTTTGCATTTTGCTCAAAGCCCTAATTAAATTCTTTGCTTCAAATTTTGAATTAAATAAAGCCTTCATCCCCAAAGAATAAATAAAATCTCCTAAAACAATTCCAGTTGAAATTCCAAAATGCTCATCATCTTTAGAAATAAAATACTGCTCACTATATTTTTTATATTTAGAATGAATCGTTTCTTTGCCATGACGAATACCGTCCTGATCAATGATATCATCATGTATTAATAAAAAAGAATGCACTAACTCAATACTGATTGATGTTTTAATAAGTTCTTCATGATTTTCACCGCCAACCGCCAAATAACCATAATACATCATCGCTGGTCGCACTCGTTTACCTCCCGCCAAAATATTCTCCTTACAATCCTGCAAAACTAAAGTAGAAAATTTATCAATTTTCCCAGTTTCCTCAATCACTTCATCCAAATAAATTTCCAGTTCCTTATCCACTATTTTTTTAAATTTTGCCAATTCTTGTTTTACATCCATAAAATTAATTTACTTAAATTTTAAAACTTTCACTTTTGTCATTACAGAAAATTTTTTGTTTTTCGAAAAAAAATACAAAATTTATCTGAAGTCTTAATTATTTTAAATTGTTCTCTATCGAAAGTAATGTTTCAAAAACCACCAATTCCGAAATATTACTAAATTTTAAAATCTAAAAATACACTACATTTTTCAAAATATTCTAAAAATCAATTATTCTTCCTAAATTTTCTAATTCCCTGAATTATATCACGAAGAGCAATAAATGACCATAATAAATTTAAAATTAAAAAAGGAATACTGTCAATCTGAAAAGCATACAAACTCAACAGACCCGCACCCAATAAATTTCCCAAATCGTAAATTAAACTATCTTGCGATATTTTCTTAATTTGATTCAAAAAGAAAAACACCAAAATTAAAACCATTCCTGAAATCCCAATAATTTCAATAATATCCATAAATTTATTATAAAAAAATAAAAAACTTTACCCAATAAGTATAGCAAATTTTTCCCTTTAAAGCATTTTTTAAAATATTTTTTGTGCTAGCCGCACGGGCTTTTAAAAATTTAAGAATTCTGTAGGGACGATCCCTTATGGTCGCCCTATCGTAAAACTTAAAGTTTATTACATGGGTAGGCACAAGGCATTGCCCCTACAATTTTCTATCATTTAAATTTTCCGTCATCCCAGTTTACTGTCATTCTGAACGTAATAAATTTTTTGTAAAAAAATTTATGCAATGAAGAATCCCCCAAAGAAAATCACAAAACTTCAAACTTAATTTTAAAATAAAAAAACTACCTCTCTCAAGATAGTTTTAAAAAATGTGATCCCACGGAGAATCGAACTCCGGTTTTCAGGATGAGAACCTGATGTCCTAGCCGCTAGACGATGGGACCTAAATTAATATTAATATCAATACAATCAATAATACCAAAAACACAGAAAAAATCAACCTTTTACAATTTTTATATTTTCAAAAACAAGTTTTAAATCTATTTCTATAAAAATTCAAGAAATATTTTACTTTTAAAAAAATTACAACCTGCTCAACCATTTTTCATACTTATCATTTTCCCCATGAATAACTTGAACAAAAATTTCTTTCAATTTTTTAAAAGTCTTGCCATCCTTTCCAGTAAAATAAAAATCATCAATACTTGCAATAGAATTAATTTCTACAGCAGTTCCCACAAAAAAAGCTTCATCAAAATCTTTTAATTCTTCTGGTTTAATATCTCGTTCAAAAATTTTATAACCCAAATCCTCTGCAATCGTCAAAACACTTGCCCGAGTCAATCCTGGTAAAATAGATTTAATGGTTGGAGTATGAATTTCCTTACCTTTACAAAAAATAATATTTTCCACTGGACCCTCTGCAATATTTCCCTCAAAATCCAAAAGTAAACCCTCATCGAAACCTCTACTTTTAGTCTCACGAGATGCTAAAACAGAATTAACATAATGCCCAGAAATTTTAGCACCCAAAACAGTTGTCTGCGGATGAGTTTTCATAACTTTAGAAATCCCAACTTTCACCTCATCTTTTTTTAAATATTTAGTCCACTCCCAAACCGCAATTCCAAAATGAACAGGAGTGTCCACTGGATCCATGCCCATTTTCTCACCATGCCAAATCAACGGTCGAATATAACATTCCTCAAGATTATTTTTTTTAATTAATTTTTTTATAACTTCTTCAATTTCTTTTTGTGAAAAGTTAATTTTTAAACCCATGGTTTCAGCAGAAAAAAATAATCTTTCAATATGATCACTCAGTCGAAAAATCGCCCGACCATTTTCAGTTTTATAACATCTAATTCCCTCGAAAACACCTGATCCATAATGAAAACTGTGTGTCAAAAAAGGCACTTTACTTTCTGAAAGTTTTTTCATCTCACCATCAATCCAAATGTATTGTGTTTTGTCTACCATATTTTAAACTACAAATTAATTAAATTTTCAAAAATTATTACATTAAAAGTAATGCTGTTTTTTAAATCAAAATTTTTTCTTTCTAAATCTACTCAATTTCCCTACAAAATTCAATAAAATTAGTTAAAATCTTTAGAGCGTTAGAAACATTTTCACCTTTCATTCCGCCAACAATCTCATCAACTTCGTCAGGAGAACAATATCCATAATTTTTATAAATATTCAACCTAAATTCTAAACCAGCCACATCTAAATCAGGATGAAACTGACAAGCGTAAATATTATTTTTAGTTCTCATCAATTCAAATGGACATGTTTCAGATTTTGCTAAAATCACTGTATTTTCACCAACATTTTGACAAGCTTCTTTATGTGCCACAATAGCTCGAAATTCATCAGGAATTCCTTTTGTAATTTTATCATTTTTCCCTTCTTCTGTTAATGCAATTTCAACAACCGATGGATCTTCAGAATATTTTTCTTTTGAAACATTACCTCCACAAATTTTGTTTAAAACACCTATGTAACAAATACTCAAAAATAACATGTCCTCCTCAATTACTTTTTTAATAATTTCAGAATATTTTTTCTCAGATTTAATTTGACTTTCAGATTGTTTTTCAATTGGATCACTAACATTATGTGGTCCACCACAAGCAATCACTCCACAGTAATCATCTAAATTAATCTCTGGCATATTTCCACGCTCAAGTCTAATTCTATGCACCTCATCATTTTTCAAATTTCCAAACTTTAAAATCGCCTCTTCAAATTCATTATCTGAAGCAAGATCTTCTGGTCTAAATTGTAAAACTAAAATTTTCTTTTTCATAAAATACATACTTAATTATTACAGTTATAATTTATTTCAGACAAAATCCAATTATTATTAATTTTTTTCTGTTTTACACAATCGATAAATTGTTCATAACCTCTCAATCGTTCTAATCGCCCTTCTTTTTCAGCAAAAATAAAATAATAACCTTTCTCCTTTGAAATTTCAAACTCATAAGCAATACCTACTCCTTCAGGATAATTAAAACATTCTACATCTACAAGTCTTTCTTTTTTAAGATTTTTAATAAGATCACTTGACTCAAAACTTTTATTTTCAATATCTGATAGACAATGCCAATTAATATTTTCATCAACAACCCCATTTTCTAATAAAATCGAATTTAATTCTTTTACTTTTTTAAAAGTTCTGCTTTTACTATTTAAAAAAATAACATAAAAGATAGAAATAGAGACACTTACTAAAAGTATAATTAATAAACTTTTTTTCATACACCAAAAATTACTTACTTAATATTTCTCTCGTAACCTTCCTCGCCCCCTCATCAATCTCAAAAATCTTTTCTACTGAATCAACTGTTTCTAATTTTACACCATCAATAACTTGAGCTAACTTATCAAAAATATCAATAAATTTAATTTTTCCTGCTAAAAATTCAGCGACCACAACCTCATTCGCAGCATTAAAAACAATTGGATAATTCTGCATATTCTCCGCACAAACCTCTAAAATTTCCAACGTACGAAAAACTTTTTTATCAGGCTCACGAAAACTAAGATCAAGATTTTTAAAACTTTGTCGAGAAATATCACAATCTAATCTATCTGGAAAATTCAAAGCAAACGCAATCGGCAATTCCATCGTCGGTGGAGAAAGCTGTGCAATAACTGAAGAATCTGGAAACTCCACCATCGAATGCACAATCGATTCACGATGAATCACGATTTCAACTTGATCTTTACTTGCATTAAAAAGATGCATCGCCTCAAAAAATTCTAAACATTTATTTGCCAAAGTAGCCGAATCAATTGAAATCTTCGCTCCCATTGACCAGTTCGGATGAGCAAGTGCATTTTCTCGTGTTACATTTTGCAATTCATCATTAGTTTTTCCATAAAATGGTCCACCTGAACAAGTTAATAGTATTTTATTAAACGAATTAGATCGATTTTCAGAAAAGTTTGAAGAATTTAATAAACATTGAAAAATAGCAGAATGTTCAGAATCAACTGGTAAAATTGGCATTTTCATTTCTCGAGAAAGTTGCATTAAAATCTCACCACCAGCCACTAAACTTTCTTTATTTGCCAAAGCCAAAGGAACTTTGTTTTTTAAAATTTCCATTGAATATTCTAAACCTGCAAATCCTGTGATTGCATTTAAAATAATATCAGGCTCGCACTGCTTAACAAAATCTGAAAAGTTTTCAATGTTTTTTTCTTTAGTATTAAAAAGAAAAGGGATTTTGAATTCTGAAGCAAGTTTTTTTAAATCAGAAAAATTACTATGAGCCGAAGCCCCCACAATTTGAAACTTATCAGGATTTCTACGAACAACGTTAAAAGTAGATTTTCCCACTGATCCAGTAGCTCCAAGAATTATTATTTTTTTCATATTTTTGACTTTAATAATTGTGTTTTCATAATAACAAAAAATTTAAAGATTGTCTGTATATTAAAACTAGATTTACTATTTTTGAGCTTTTTTAATATGATTTTTTATTGTTTCTAGTGCAATTTCAGGATTTACTTTACCACCACTTTCTATTTTTAAATGCTCCCTCTCAATTGCAATAGTGATATATTTTGCATTTTTAATTAAATGATAAAAAGTTTTATAATTTTTAGGATTCAGCCATTTTTTATACTTAAAAAAATCTAAATCAATATCTAATACGTATGAATCTGACAAAGGATAGACGCCAGATTTTTCTTCTAATTCTTTTAAATATTGATTTAAAATATTTTCTTCTAATAATGATTTATCCTCACTAGTTTTTTGTTCAGTGATTTCTTCATCATCACACGATTTATAAAAATCCACATCCGTACCAAAAATCCTTTTCTCTAATTCAGGAATTTTTTGTGGCTCTATTGTATTATTTGATATTACAAAAACTTTATCAAAAAAATCTTTTCTAACAGCAAAATCTACATACTCATCATTTCGTAAATTTGATACAATCTCCTTTAAATTCTCAATTTTATCAATACTTAAACTTTCTATATATTCCTGAACTTTTTTTGATATCTTTTGCAAAAAAATATCACTTTCTAAATTTTGATAACAAAAAGAATTTTCCCTATTTTCTACCTTTTCACAATCTTTTTTAATTTTATCTATTTCTGCTTTAGTCAGTTCACAATCTTCTGTACCGATTTTATTTTTAATTTCTCCTCTAAAAGCCGTAGCAGTATCCGTATGAGTATCAATAGTGATCAAATTCATTTTTCCAAACTTATTAAAATTTTTCCACCAAGGTAAAAGTACATTTTGATGACTTTCTGTAATATACACATCCTTTTCTAAAATTTTCTCTTTATTATAATAAGTCATATTGTATTATAAATTATACAATTACTTTTAATTTTTTAAAATACCTAAATAATATCTCCAGAAAAAAAAGTCCTCACTATAAGCAAGGACTTAAAAAAAATCTAAATTTAACATATTATCTTCAGCTTCTTTTTAAGCTTCTAAAATCTTACCTCCAGCTTTTTCAATACTTTCTCGAGCGCCTTTTGACAATAAAATATCTCCAGAAAAAACCAATTTTTTTGATAACTCTCCAGTAGCAACTACCTTAATTCCATCACGCAAATATCTTTTTCTCACCATTTTTTTCTCCATTAAAGAAATAGGAGAAACCGTTTCCTCCTCAGAAAAATTATTTTCCAAATCAGATAAAGTAATAACATTCTTTTTGGGATGAATAGATTTAAATCCTCGTAACTTTTTCATACGCTGAATCAAAGAAGGACGCCCACCCTCAAAAAGAGGATCCACATTACCACCACTCCTAGATTTCTGACCGTTCATACCTCGCCCACTATAAGTTCCACGACAACCACCTCTACCGATTCGCTTAGAAGTTTTTCTATCTTTAGTTTTTAATTCATGAATTTGCATAAATTTATTCTTAAATACTTTATCTTATTTTCTAATTTTAAATAATAACAAACAATTTTTATTTAGTAGATTTTTTCTTTGATTCAACAACTTTTTTATCTTCTTTTTTATCTAAAATATCTACTTTTTCACTTTTATCTAACTCTACTTTTTTAATAGTATTCAAAGCTTCAATCGTAGCTCGAGCAACATTTAATTTATTTTTAGTACCTAACGATTTAGAAACAATATCACGAATACCGGCTAATTCGACAACTGATCTAACTGCTCCACCAGCAATAATACCTCTACCCTCAGAAGCAGGTTTTAATAAAATTCTAGCACTACCAAGCTTATGTCTTATATCGTGCAAAATAGTATTTCCATGCAATTGAATAGTAATCATATTTTTCTTAGCATCAGCAAAAGCCTTTTGAATTGCCTGAGAAACATCCGTTCCTTTAGATACACCAACACCAACTTTCCCCTTGCGATTTCCAATAACCACTGTAGCTCTAAAACGAAAACGACGTCCACCTTTTACAACACGAGTAACTCTAGCCAAATCCAAAAGTTTTTGCTCAAATTCTGGCTTTGGACGTCTCCTATTTCCTTTTTTCTTTTTAAAATTCTTTGACATAAATTAAATAAAAATTAAAATTTTAACCCGCCTGAACGTAAAGTATCAGCAAAAACCTTGACTTTACCATGATATTTATAACCAGCTCGATCAAAAACAATTTCTTTAATATCATTTTTCAAACATTTTTCAACCAAAAGCTCACCTAATTTCTTAACTCCTTCTAAATCATTTTTAGCATTTTTAACATCTTTAAGACTAGCTTGAACAATAGTTTTTCCATTAACATCATCTATCACTTGAGTATAAAAAGACTTAAGAGATCTAAAAACTCTAACTCTTGGTTTAATCGCAGTCCCGCTAATTTTCGCTCTAATCCGCCTGACTCTAGATAATCTTTTATTGTTACGAGTTTTCTGTTTCATAATTATTTTATAAACGCTCTTAAATTATTAAGCTGAAGCTACAGCTTTCTTACCCTCCTTACGACGAACAATTTCATCATCATATTTAAATCCTTTTCCTTTATAAGGCTCAACTGGTTTTAATGATCTAATTTCAGCAGCAAACTGACCCACTTTTTGTTTATCAATGCCTGAGATTACCATTATCATCCCTTCAATATTAACATTAATTCCTTCAGGAATATCAGCTAAAACTGGATGAGAAAAACCTAAAGCTAAATCTATTTGTTTACCTTTTAATGCCATTCTAAAACCAACCCCATTCAACTCTAATTTTTTTTCAAATCCCTTACTTACTCCAGTAATCATATTTTGAATTAAACGAACAGTTGTTCCATTCATTGCCTGAGCAATTTTTGAATTTCTTTTCTTGGAAACTGTCAAGGAATCATCTTCTATTTTAATAGAAACTGAATCATGAAGTAACATAGATAACTCACCTTTATTACCTTTTACATTAATAACTCCTGAGGAAATTTCTATATTAACCTCTTTTGGAATTTCTACTGGTTTTTGACCTATTCTACTCATATTTTTTAATTACCAAACTTCACAAATTAATTCACCGCCTAATCCACGTTTTCTAGCATCTTTTCCACTCATCACTCCTTGCGATGTCGACACGACAGAAATGCCATATCCATTTTTTACTTTATTAATATCGTTTTTTCTAACATAACGTCTCTGACCTTGTTTACTAACTTGCCTGATACTTTCAATGATTGGTTCTGATTTTGTACTAGATAACTGTTTATATTTCAAGATAATCTTAATGTTTTCAAATTTTTCATTATCTTCACTTTTTTCCTTAACCACATCCAAAACGAATCCTTCTGATTTGAGAACTTTGGCAATTGCCATTTTAACATTTGAAAAAGACATTAACACAAAATCATGTCTAGCTTTTTGTGCATTACGAATTCTTGTTAACATATCACTAATTGAGTCTATCATAACTAAATTTAACTTAATACAATTTAATACAAAATCTACCAACTACTTTTACTAACACCTGGAATTTCCCCTTTACTCGCTAACTCACGAAAACATATTCTGCATATACCAAAATAACGCAAATATCCATGTTTTCTACCACATTTCCAACAACGATTAACTTTACGAGATGGAAATTTAGGTTTTTTACTTGCTCTTACTTTAACTGATTTTTTTGCCATAATATATAACTTTAAAAATTCTACTAATTTTCCTTTTGCAATGGAAATCCTAATTTACGATATAATTTTTCAGCATCTTCTTTATTTTCTGCAGTTGAAACAACTGTAATTTGAAAACCAAATGAATGTCTAACTTTTTCTGCAACAATTTCAGGAAAAATAGCATGTTCTTTAATGCCAATATTTAGATTACCAGAATTATCAATTGAACGCAATGTTATTCCTTGAAAATCACGAACACGTGGCAAAGCTCCATTAATTAATCTATCCATAAAATCCCACATTCGCCGCCCTCTTAAAGTAACTTTTACACCAACATCTTGATTTTCACGAACTTTAAACCCAGCAATTGACTTTTTAATTTTAGTCTTGATTGGATTTTGTCCTGTAATTTCTTTTAAAGATTCAAAAACTTCATCAACCTTATCTGATTCTTTAGAAATTTTTCCAATACCTGCATTAACAACAATTTTTGTTATTTTTGGAACCATCATTGCATTACTAAAACCAAGATCTTTTTGCAAATCTTTTATACTGTCTCTATATATTTCTTTTGTAGTCTTTAATTCTTTCATTTATTTAAACTAAATTTAATATACTTACAAATAATTTAACTAATTTCTTTTTTACTTTTTTTAGAGATTCTAACCTTATCACCATTTTTAACAGCAAATCCAACTCGAGTTTTCTTTTTAGTTTCTGGACAAATCAGCATAACATTTGAAATATGAATTGGAGACTCTATTTTAATTCTCTCACCTTTCATTCCAGACTGTTTAGGTTTAACGTGTTTAGTTACCACATTAACTCCTTTGACTGAAATTTTTTCAAGGATTGGAAAAACAGCTATAACTTCACTCTGTTTACCTTTATCCTTACCTGTGATAACTTCCACTTTGTCTCCTTTTTTAATTTTCAACATATCAATATAAATTATACCTTATAAAACTTCAGAAGCCAATGAAATAATCTTACCAAAACCTCGTTCCCTTAATTCTCTTGCTATTGGTCCAAAAATACGAGTAGCCTTTGGCTCCTTATTTTCTGGATCAACAATAACAGCCGCATTTTCATCAAATCTAATATATGAACCATCCTTACGTCGAAAAGCCTTCTTTTGCCTAACGATTACAGCTCTAACAACATCTCCAGCATTAACACTTGACCTTGGTTCAGCAGCTTTAACAGAGGCAACTATAATATCTCCAATACCAGCATAACGCCTCTTGGATCCACCAAGAACCTTGAAGCATTCAATCTCTTTAGCTCCAGAATTATCTGCAATTTTTAACCATGTTTCTGCCTGAATCATATTACTCTAAATTTACCCTAAATAATTAAATCTAATCTTCAACAACAATAAACTTTTTATCTTTGCTGATAGGTTTACAACTTTGAAATATAACTTTGTCTCCAACTGAATATTTATTTTCTGGATCATGAACCTTATACTTTTTAGTAAAAATAAACTTCTTTAAATACTTTCTGTGAGTTTTAAATGTATCTACAGCCACTACAATTGTTTTATCCATTGCATCGCTTACCGCCACACCTTTCATAATTATTGATTTTTTATCTGACATAACATTAAATAATAACAAATAAATATTTATTCACTTAACTCCTTTTCCTTAATTACAGTAAGTACTCTAGCTAAATCACGTTTCGACTTATTGATTGAATGTGTCTTACTAGATTTGTTCATAGAAATTTCCATACGATCAGAACCTATAGACATTCTTAAATCACTAGCTATGATTTTTAATTCTTTTATATCTTTTTCTCTTAATTCTTTTGATTTCATATATAATTAAATTTGAAATTATTCACTATTTTTAGAAACAAACTTAGTCCCTAATCCAAACTTATGACCAGCTAGTCTAAATGCTTCTCTTGCAGTTTCTTCGTCTACACCATCTATTTCGAACAACATTTTACCTGACTTCACCTTTGCAACATAATAATCCACAGCACCTTTACCTTTACCCATTGGAGTTTCATCTCCTTTCTTAGTCATTGGATGTGCTGGAAATATTCTAATCCAATATTTACCAGTTCTTTGCATATACCGAGTAATCGTACGACGAGCAGATTCTATTTGACGTGCGGTAACTAATCCTGAACTAGTAGCTTTCATACCAAAATTTCCAAAACTAACTTTGGTTCCACGCTTTGCATCACCTCGCAATTTTCCTCCTCGATGCATTTTTCTATGTTTTACTTTTCTCGGCATTAACATAAAATTCCTTTACTTTAAATATTTTTAATAAAAAACTATTTCTCTTCAAATACTTCCCCTTTATATATCCAAACTTTAATTCCAATCGCTCCATAAATCGTTCTAGCTGTATCCCGAGCAAAATCTATATCGGCTCTCAATGTGTGCAAAGGAATTGCTCCCCGTGATAACCACTCCGCTCTAGACATTTCCGCACCATTCAACCTACCTGAAACCTGTATCTTAACACCTTTAACATTTCTATTTTTTTCAACCTGATCCAGCATACTTTTTAAAACTCTACGAAACGGCATACGTTTTTCTATCTGTTCCGCTACATTCTGAGCAACTAAAGCTGCATTCTCCTCAAACTGCTTAATTTCTTGTACATCCACTTTAACATTAATTTTCTTTCCTGGAAAAATAGTTTTTTTAATAAAATTAGTCAAATCTTCAATTCCACTTCCACCACGACCAATTATCATACCTGGTCTAGAAGTTTTAACTATAATATGAATATCTCCTGAACTTCTTTCTATTTCAACATCTGCTACAGCAGCATGTCTCCATTTTTTCATCACCGCTCTACGAAGTTCAACATCTTGTTGCAACAAATTTGCATAATTTTTTCCACCAAACCAACGAGACCTCCACCCTGTGGTAATACCAATTCGCAAACTTTTTGGATTTACTTTATGACCCATGACAAGAAAAATTAATTATTTATTACTTTTAACAGATTTTTTACTTACTTTTTTACTAGATTTCTTAACAACATTCTTCACTAATTTCTTTTTAACGTTATCAGATTCTTTTTTATTAACCTTTACTTTTTTTTCATTTTTTTCAATAACTTCAACTTTTTCAGAAAGAACCACTCTTATTTTTGAAGTTCTTTTTAAAATTTTTGAAGCCCTACCATAAGCTCTAGGCATCCAACGTTTTAAAGTCTTACCTTCTCCTACTTGAATTTCAGAAATTACTAAATTATCTTTTTTTAATTTGAAATTATTCTCTGCATTAGCTACAGCACTACGAACTAACTTAGCAACAATATCAGCTGGTTTTTTTAAATTGTATTCTAAAACAACCAAAGCTTTATCAACATTTAAACCTCTGACTTGATCAGTTACCAAACGCACTTTTCTTGGAGAAACTCTCAAATTATTCAATTGTGCTGTTACTTTTTCACTCATACTATAAAATTAAAATTAAGCTTTAGCTGCCTTAGACACATCTATCTCACGTTGACGAGCCGCCTGATCAAGATCCTTCTGAATCTTACCACCATGTCGAGAAAACTTTCTTGTTTTAGAAAACTCTCCCAATTTGTGACCAACCTTTTCTTCATTTATAAATACTTCAATAAAATCTTTACCATTATGTACTGCGAATGTAAAACCAATCATCTCAGGAACAACAGTACAAGATCTAGACCATGTCTTAATAACACCCGTATCTTGTGGTTTTTTATCTTGAACTTTTTTTATAATCCTTTCATCTATAAAAGGTCCTTTTTTTAGCGATCGACTCATACTTTACTTTAAAAAAATTATTTCTTATGTCTTGATTTTACAATATATTTATTACTAATTTTGTTCTTTTTTCTCGTTCTAACACCTAATGCAGGTCTTCCCCAGGGCGTCTTCGGATATTTCAAACCTATTGGCTGACGACCCTCTCCACCACCATGTGGATGATCAACTGGATTCATAGCTGAACCACGCACAGCCGGACGTTTACCCATTCTTCTCGCTCTCCCAGCCTTACCAATTTTAACTGTATTATGTTCAAAATTACTCACCTGTCCAATTGTCGCATAACATTCAATATTAATCAAGCGTATTTCACCTGACGGCATTTTTATATGAGCATATTTGTCATCCATACTCATTAACATCGCTCCTGAACCAGCACTACGCACTATCTGCGAACCCTTACCTTTTTTCATTTCAATAGAAGATATAACCGTTCCAGTTGGAATACGACTTAATTTCGTCCTATTACCAGTTTTAATCGAAGCTTCTTTTGAACACATCACTTTATCTCCAGATTTCATGTCTTCTGTGGCTAAAATATATCTCTTTTCACCATCAGCATACACAACCAAAGCAATCAAAGCACTTCTATTAGGATCTTTTTCAATAGCAACTACAGTTCCCAAAATATCTAATTTATTTTGAACAAAATCAACCTTTCGATACAAACGCTTAGCACCTCCACCTTTATGTCTAACTGAAATTTTACCGTTAGATCGTCCATACTTCCTATTAAATGCTACTACCAAAGATTTCTCTGGTTTTTTATCCGTAACATTCTCAGGTTTAACAATAGACATATTTCGTCTTCCTGAATTGTTTCTTTTGTAAACTTTAATTGCCATAATCTAAATATCTTAATAAAACTACACTCCCTCAAAAGCGATAATGCTCTGACCTTTTTTTAAGGTAACAATTGCTTTTTTATAAGCCTTTTGATAACCTCTATCATACTTAATCGTTCTCTTTTTCTTTGAAACAGTTAATACATTAACTTTATCAACATCAACTTTATACATATTTTCAATCGCCCTTTTAATATCTCTTTTATTTGCCTTTGAAGAAACTCTAAATAAATATTTACCCTCTTGATTTATGCTGTGAGACTTTTCAGTTACAATCGGAGAAATCACAACACCATAACTATCACCTACAGTTGGCACTTCTATCTTTTTACCATTATTCTTTTTTTCCGCTTTTTTTTCATCAACAACAACTTGAGATACTTCCTGTTCTTTTCCCTCAATTTTATCTTCTATTTTCTTTTTACCAAATAATCCCATAATAAATATTATACAAAATTAAGAAACATATCTACTTTCAATCTGCTTAACCGCATCTTTACTAATCACCAAATATTCTGAATTCATTAAATCAAAAACATTCAATTTATCTACTTCCATAGTATTAACCTTCTTTATATTTCTAGCTGCTTTATAACTACCTTTTTCCTCTTTACCAAAATTCATAAGAACGCTTTTATTCAAATTCATACCATCAAGCATTTTAACAAAAAATTTCGTCTTATTTTCTGGTAAACTCAATGATTCAACAACTATAATTTTTTCAGATTTAATTTTTTCAGATAAAGCTATTAATAAAGCCTTTTTACGCATCTTAGTATTCACAGCTTTATAAAAATTAATATCCTTACGAGGACCAAAAACAACACCTCCGCCTTTCCAAATTGGATTTCTTATAGAACCAGTTCTAGCATTTCCAGTGCCTTTCTGTTTCCAAGGCTTTTTTCCTCCACCTCTTTTTTCACCTCTAATTTTTGTATGAGCACTACCTGAACGACGATTAGCTGCCTGAGCAACATACACCTGATGAACTAAATCGTTATTATCTCCTAAACCAAAAACCTTTTCTGATAACGAAATATCTCCAGCAACCTTACCTTCTAAATTGTATACATCGATCTTAATCATAAATTTCTATAAAATTAAATACTCACAATCTCTACAATTCTCCCTGAAACTCCTGGTACAGCACCTTCTACAGCAATTAAATTCTTTTCTTTATCTACTAAAATAACTTTTAAATTTTGTGACATCATTCTGTCATCTCCCATACGACCTGCCATTTTCTTTCCTTTTAGAACATGCTCCGGAAAAGCACAACCGATTGAACCCGGAGATCTAAGCACATGACGATGTCCATGAGTAGCAGGTCCTCCAGAAAAACCATGTCTTTTAACTACGCCCTGAAAGCCTTTTGCTTTTCTGTTGCCAAAAATATTAACTTTTTCACCTTCTTCAAAAATATCTATCCCCACAGTTTTTCCTAACTCAAACCCTTCTGTAGAATCAATCCTAAATTCCCTCTTATGTAAAACATTTTTAGTTTTTGGCACTGAAAGTCTCACCGAAGTATAACCGTCACGATCCCCACTGCAAATCTTATCAATAGTATTTGGTAAAATCTCAACAAGAGTAACATTATATGCCCTGTCATCCTTGTAGATAGTAGTCATCCCAGATTTTTTTCCTAAAATAAATTTCATAATGTTATTAAAAACACAAACAAAAAATGGCTGTAAAAGCCAGATATAAACTTCTCTACTTATAGTAGACGATTATTTATTATTTGTCAAGAACGATCTTTAAACAAATAATAATCTAGCTCAATAAGTATCCTAAAAAGGACTTTATTGAAACTTATATTTAACTAAAAATAACTAATTAGCACTAAAACAAATAATTACATCTTTATCTCTATATCCACACCTGCTGGTAAATCCAAATTTGTCAGATTCTCCATAGTTTTTTGAGACGGATTAATGATGTCAATAAGTCTTTTATGAGTTCTCATTTCATATTGATCTCTTGCAGATTTATGAACAAAAGTAGATCGATTCACAGTAATCTTCCTAATATGAGTTGGGAGAGGCACTGGACCTACTACCTGAGCTCCTGTACGCTGAGAAGTCTCTACAATTTGTTTTGCAGACTTATCGATAACTTTGTTGTCGTATGCTTTAATTTTGATACGAATGCGCGTTGACGCTTCTTCTTTCTTGGCCATCTAAATAATAACCTATTTTAATTAATTTTCTCAAATTTAATGAGAAAAGGAAGAAAGGATCTTTTTAAAGAGATACTTTCTTCACTTTCATCATCAACAAACTATTTGATAATTTTAGTTACTACACCAGCTCCAACAGTACGTCCACCTTCACGAATAGCAAATCGCATACCATCTTCCATAGCTACATCTGAACCAAGTTTTACAGCTAAAGTAACCGTATCACCAGGCATAACCATTTCAGTTCCCTCTGGAAGAATAACTTCGCCAGTTACATCAGTTGTTCTAATATAAAATTGTGGCTTGTATCCTTTGAAGAAAGGAGTATGACGTCCGCCTTCTTCCTTTGTTAAAATATATACTTCGCAATCAAATTCTGTATGAGGAGTAATACTTCCTGGTTTAGCTAAAACTTGTCCACGCTCAACATCTTCTTTTTTAGTACCTCGAAGAAGAATTCCAGCATTATCTCCAGCCTCACCACGATCAAGTGATTTATTAAACATTTCAACTCCAGTTACTATAGTTGTTTGGGTATCACGTAAACCAACGATTTCTACCTCATCATTTACATTAACAATTCCACGATCAATTCTACCAGTTACTACTGTACCACGACCTTCAATTGAAAAGATATCTTCAATAGGCATAAGGAAATCTTTTTCAGTATCACGTTCTGGTTGTGGAATTTTTTCATCAAGAGCAGTAATCAAATCAAGAATAGGTTGTGCATCTGCATCATCAATACTAGTTGTTTCTAAAGCTTTAATAGCACTACCTTTAATAATTGCAGTATTATCACCATCAAATTCATATTTACTTAAAAGCTCACGAACCTCAGCCTCAACAAGCTCAATTAATTCTGGATCATCAACCATATCAACTTTATTGATAAACACAACAATTTCAGGAACACCAACTTGACGAGCAAGCAAAATATGTTCACGAGTCTGTGGCATAGGTCCATCAGTAGCGCTTACAATAAGAATAGCTCCATCCATTTGAGCTGCTCCAGTAATCATGTTTTTAATGTAATCAGCATGACCTGGACAATCAACGTGAGCATAATGACGGGTGTCTGATTCATATTCACAGTGAGCAGTTGCAATTGTAATACCACGCTCTCTCTCTTCTGGAGCTTTATCAATTTCGTCAACATTTTGCTTTTTTGCAAATCCTTTCATTGATAGGACATGTAAAATAGCTGCTGTTGTTGTAGTCTTACCATGATCAACGTGACCAATTGTACCCACGTTAACATGATCTTTACTACGATCGAATGCTTCTGCCATAGTTTTTGAATGCTGCTTAAGCGATTAGCCACGCATAAGTGCAAAATATAATTAATAAATTATTAAAATTTTTATAAACAAAAAAACTAACACATATAATTATAAACCATTATTTTTATTTGTGCAAGTGTATATTTATTTTTACTTAGTCTATCATAATTTTTTAGAAATAAATATTTGAATAAAGTTTAGTTGAAAGTATTATAAAGAATAAAAATTATTGTCTTTTCAAAACTTTCAGCTTCAACATTTAGTCAAGTATTTTCTTTACTGAAAAACTATTTCAAAACATTAATAACATATTAACACTCACAATTTTTTTTGTCAAATTTTCTTCCTACGTTCAATTATATTTTTAAAAAACTTTCAAGAAAATTATAAATATTATCAAAAGAAAAAGATTGAACTTAAACATTTTTCGACTTTATTATTCTGGAAAATAAATTTAAAATTCTATTCTTTACTTCTGATTTCTAATTGCAAGTTACTCGTTACCAAAATCAATTGACCTTTCTTTCATTTAGAATTAAAATATAAACATGTTTAAATTTGTGAACAATAATTATTAAATTATTTAAATTTTTTAGCAAGTAAAATTGCTTGAAGATTTAAAACAATATTATGTACAGTGTTATTTTATGTGGCGGTTCTGGAACTCGACTTTGGCCACTCAGTCGAAAAAATTATCCAAAGCAATTTCTAAATTTATACAGTGATCACTCTTTAATTCAAGAAACGTTTTTAAGAATTAGTAAAATTATTCCTAAAAAAAATATTTATTTTATTTCTAATCAAGAAAGTTATTTTAATGTTTTGAATCAAATTAGAGAAATTTATCCTGAACTATCCGAAGACCAAATTATCACTGAGCCAACTGGATTAAACACAGCTCCTGCCATCGCCTACGCCATGAGATATTTAAAAGAAAAAGTAAAAATTAGAAAAGATAAGCAAGTTATTTTTTTACCTTCCGACCATTACATTGGCAATGAAAAAGAATATGTTAAAGTTATAAAATCAGCCATGAAAGAAAATAAAGATTACATCGGAACGATTGGAATTACACCCACTGCTCCAGAAACTGGTTATGGTTATATTCAAAAAAGCAGAAAAAAAGTTAGTCATTTTCGAGTAGTAGAATTTAAAGAAAAGCCAAATAAAAAGACTGCTGAAAAATATATAAAATCTGGCAAATATGTTTGGAATGGTGGAATGTATATTTTCAATTTTCAAACTTTTGAAAAAGAATTAAAAAAACATTCGCCTGAAATTTATGAATATTTTAAAGAAAATTTGGAAACTTTTACTGAAAAATTTAATGAACTACCTTCAATTTCAATTGACTACGCCATCTCTGAAAAGTCTAAAAAAGTAATTGTTTTTGAAGGTGATTTTGGCTGGAGTGATATTGGATCTTTTGACGCCTTGGCAGATTTAATGATTCAAAATGGAAAAGATGAAAATCCTAAACATATTAAAATTAATTCTAAAAATACTTTTATCCACAGCAAAACTGGAAAATTAATTACAGTAACTGGAGTGGATAATTTAATTGTAGTGGAAAGTAATGACAGTATCTTAATTCAAAAGCGTGGCGAGTCTGAGAAAGTTAAAGATGTTGTTGAACATTTGAAAGATAATGGTCATAAAGAAATTAATGATAATATGATCGTTCATCGACCTTGGGGAAAGTATGAAGTTTTAATTGATGAGGACAAAAATAAAGTTAAAAAGATTACGGTTTATCCTGGGAAAATTTTGAGTTTGCAAATGCACTATCACAGAGCTGAACATTGGGTTGTGATTAAAGGCACAGCTGAAGTAGTGAATGGTGATAAAACTATTATTTTGAGTAAGGATGAGGGTACTTTTATTCCTAAATTGACTAGACATCGTTTGGCGAATCCGGGTAAAATTGATTTGGAGATTATTGAGGTTCAGAGTGGTAGTTATTTGGAAGAGGATGATATTATTCGTTTTGATGATGAATATGGGAGAGTTGAGAAAAAGTAAGTAAATTTTAAAAAAGAGAAAGTTTTTGTTTTTTAATTTAATAAATTTAAAGATTTAAAGTTATGAAAATATATTTTGCAGGTTCTATCAGGGGAGGTCGTGATGATTTAGATATTTATATTAAAATCATTAATTATCTTAAAAATTTTGGAGAAGTTTTAACAGAACATATCAGTAAACCCTCTCTAACTTCTTTTGGTGAAAATCACACAACCGATGATCTTATTCATGATAGAGACATGAAATGGCTAGAGAGTTGCGATATAATTATTGCAGAAGTAACAAATCCAAGTTTAGGAGTTGGTTATGAAATTGGTAGAGCTGTTGAAAAAAATAAAAAAATTATTTGTTTATATAGAAAGCAAACTGATAGAAATAAGCGTTTGTCGGCTATGATAAATGGTTGTGAAGATGTTGTAAACGAAGAATATGATAACTTTGAATCTGCAAAGAGGATTATTGATGAGTATTTAAAATAAAAAAACTTAATTTTAAAATAAAAAAACATAAGTTGTTTGCTTATGTTTTTTAATTTTAAAAACTTATAAAAATTTAACTTAATCCTTCACCAAATCCTTAAATTCCTCCACCATATCAACAGGCGTCGGATCCTGACCATATTCCAAAGCTAAATAATAAGAAACCCAATCCCCCAAATACAACGCTGACCACATTTTTTCCAAAAGACTCTTCCCTTCAATATCAATAATCTCAGACTCCATTCCCCGCTTTTTCATTAACTCTGATGTAATTTCAAATCGCTTTAAAATTTGAGGATGTGCTTCCATATCACGCAACATTATAAAAAAGAATTTCGCTTGAGGATTAGTAAAACCAACCATTTCATTATGATTTAATTCTGGAAAGTAATGATAAAACGCTGGAGTTTTAGAATTTTCATTTATTTTAATTTTCCAAATCATCGCCAACGGTTTAAATTTAGTTGTAGTATAAATAATTGGAGTTTTCCCAACTAATTTTTTAGCAAGATTTTTTCCTCTATTTTCCAATTCAATCACTTTCTTTTTTAAATTATCCACTATCGCCAAAATATCTGAACTAACATCGTCAATAAGACCAACGTTAATCAGTATTTGAAAAATAGAAAAAACAATATAACCAGTTGCCGTCCTCGGCTGAAAATTTTCATAAGGATAAGGAAGTTTTACATGGGGAACATTATTTTCCTTGCACATTTCTTCAATTTTTCCTCCATTAGAAATGCCTACACATGTCAAATTATTTTTTAAAGCCTCGTTGAACGCTGAAATTGTTTCTTCAGTATTACCGGAATAAGACACGATGATATTAAGCGAATCCTCATAAGCTTCTGGCGGTAAAGTGTATGATCTACAATGAAAAATTGGTAAACGCTTTTTCTCAGAATTTTGTAAAACGTTATTAACAAAAACTCTCAAAACATTTCCCGGTAAAGCAGAACCCCCCATTCCAGAAATGGTGATTGATTTAAAATCTCCTTTCACATCAATATTTTTTGAAAGATTTAGACCATCTGCTATTTGATTTGGGCTGTCTAAAATAACTCTTCTCAAATTTGATTTATCGATTTTATTTTCCATGTTTTTAGTTTTAATATTTAACGCTTTAATTTTACTCCTTTTAAAAATTAATTCAAGTGCTTTTTCAAAAAAAATTCAAGTGCTCGCCGCACAGGCTTTTTAGTTACGATAGATAAATTAGAAAAAATTTGATTTTATTTCTCCTGTAAAACACCTTTAATCCAAGTTCTATTTTTGTCTCGTCCTTTTCCGATTGCTTTTCCTTTGCCTTTTTCGTAAATAAATGTTTCTGGATCTGCTCCAATACTTTCATTTTTGTAATAAATATTATTTTTATCTTTTGAATATTTTCCACCTAGATATTGGAAAGTTTCAAAATTAACATTATCTACAGTTAGAAGTAAATATTCTCCACCTGCATGCCTTATAATAGCAACATTATCATCCTTAATAACTAAAATTCCATGGTTTCTTTTTTTATAAAAATCAACCCTTCCGCTAACATTATAAACACATGTTGTTCGGTTACAAGTATATTTTGGCAAATTAAATTCTTCATCTAAATCAGATATGACTAATTCCTCTTTTGAATTCTCTGTCTTTTTTAGGCCTGTTATAAATTTAAAATTAAAGTTATCTTTATTGACTCCTTTTACAATTTTATACTGCTTATCACCATCTAAATTTCTACAGGCAATAAAACCTTCTAAAATTTCACAAAAATCTTTTTGTGAGTAAACTCTTTTATCAGTAATTTTAAAATCCCCATAAGATTTAATTTCTCTTGAAAAATCTAAAAAATTAAAAAATGCAATGAACAATACTAAAAACACTGAAATAGATATTAAAATTTTCTTTGTCATATTTTTAAAATTATAATTTAAATAAAAAAGAAACAACTTTTAAATTACTTCTTTTTCGATTTAAACTATTTCTTTTTCAAAACATATTTCTCTTTAAGATACCAAAGATGAACATCAGAATATCTCCCCTTAGAAGAATTAATCCTTTCCGCCGTAACACCCTTCAAACGATCATTATGCATAAAAGCAAAACCCGAAGAAAATAAGAAAACCGCTGGATTCTCAGATTTAATTTGCTCTTGAAGTTTCTCATACAATTCCCTCCTTTTATCCTGATTAATCTCCTTTTGCAAATCTTCCAATATTTTATCCAGTGCATCATCTTTCATGCCCGCATAATTTGCTCCAGAATCCTCAGCTTTACTGTGCCAAAGCGACAAAAAATTAGGATCAGAAAATCTAGTTGAATGACTACTTAACAGAGCCTCAAAATTTCTAGGATTAATAACATCCACTACCAAACTATTTTTATCATGTTCAAGAATTTTAACATCCGCCCCAATTTGCTTCCATTGATCTTTCAAAATATTGGCTATTTTAACATAAGATGATTGACTAGAATTAATATGTAATGTAAATTCCAAACGAGCATCATCTTTTTTACGTATTCCATCATCTTCCATTTTCCAACCCTTCTCTTCCAACAACTTATTCGCTTCTTCAATATTAAATTCATTCTGTTGGTATTTATCACTGTAACCGAAAGAATTTTGCATCAAAGGAGAATACATAGGAACTGCAATATCACCAAAAATTTTCTTCACAATTTCTTCATTATTCGTAGCTAGGGATAATGATTTACGCACTTCATCAAATGCTAACGGAACACTTTTCTTCTGATTAAAAAATATTGAAAAATATGAAGGAGAAATCATGATTTTTTTCTCAGTATTTTTTTCATTTACTGACGCAATGTATTCACTCGAAGTTGCAATCACTGACATAACTTCACCATTATTATAAGCCTCAATTGCACTAACACGATTAGGATAAAATTTAAAAACAACTTTATTAATAAGAGGCTTTCCCTTATGATAATTTTTATAAGAACGCAAAGTATAAGAAGAAACATAATCACCATCTTCATCACGTTTAACAAGTTCAAACGGACCTGTTCCAATAGGATTTTTATTCAACTTAGAAAGTAAAAAATTATTTATATTAACTTCAGACCACATGTGTTTCGGCAAAATACCCACTGTCAAACTATGTAAAAAATCAAATTGCTCTTCTTCCAAAATGAATTTGACAGTAAAATCATCTATTTTTTCTAAATTTACACCGTCAAAAGATATTCTCAATCCAGCATCTACGCCAACTGCTCCGTAATCCTTATTCTTAATTAAATTAATAGTAAAGATAACATCATCTGCATCAAATTGTTCACCATCGTGCCATTTAACGTTTTGTTTTAGAAAAACTGTATATTCTTTGCCACCTTCATTCCGCTCATATTTATCTGCTAAATCAGAAGCTAAATTACCTTTTGCATCATATTCAAACAAACCGCTGTAAATTAATTTATCTATAGCAGAATCATTTGGAAACAATTTATCTAACAAAGGATTTAAATAATTTGGCTGACCAACTAACGCTTCCGTATATCGCCCACCACTATCTGGCATTTTTTCTGTAAATTCCTTAAATAAATTTATAGAAAACCAAACGGAACTTCCAACAATAACCACCAATAACAAAACAACAACAACTTTGTTGCGTAAAGACAAATGCTTTGTAGCAACAAACAACTTTCTCAGTGAAAAAATTGTAAAAAAAGAAAAATTTTTGATAAACGAAAATTAAAAATTAAATATAATGATAATATTATTTATTATCTACGCTGAAAAATTTAGAATTAAACTCCTGCAACTACTAATAACGATATTATTATAAACAAAGCTCCTAGAATTACTGTGCTTTGCGTTAAAAACTTCTCAAATCCACGTTTTGTGTGGTAAGAACTTCCACTAGCACCGCCAATCACACCTAAACCACTACCTTTACTTTGAAAAAGAATGGCTATTATCAGTAAAACTGAAACTATAATTTGTAAAATTAAAAAAATATTGTCCATTTAAAATAATGTTAAGAATAACTTGAATATACTATAAAAAAATAAAAAAAGCAATAGTATATGATTTTCTGTGCTCGCCGCACGGGCTTTTTAAACTTTAAAGTTTTATATAAATATCTATCAATTCATCGGGCATAAAATATTTTTATGTAATTACTTAAAAATCAATTTCAAAATATCATTCGCTGTAATCACTAAAATCAAAATCATCAACGCCACAAAACTAACCGTATGAATAACCCCTTCAACTTTCTGATTAACTGGTCGCCCCTTAATCTTCTCAAAAATCAAAAACAAAATCCGTCCACCATCCAAAGCCGGAATCGGTAATGCATTAATAATCGCCAAATTCACACTCAAAACCGCCGCAAACTGAAGAATATAAACAAAGCCGAGATCCTTCATCTGTTGAACTAGCATGGCAATTCCCACTGGACCAGCCACGCCTTGAGCCACATCTTGACTAACAAAAATAGATTTAATCAATCCAAAGAAAGCCCCTAAAATCATCAACGTCAAACTAAACACTCTAAATAAACCTTCTCCAATAGCCTCAAAAAAAGAATATTTAACTATAGCCACATCTGACATAGAAATTCCTAAAGCACCCTGATTTTCATTAATTTCAGTTCTAGGTATTCCAGTAAAAGCTAATTTTTCATCACCTCGCAAAACAGAAATCTGCACCTCACCACCATTTGCAGCAAGTACGCTATCTCTCAATTTTTCACTAGAATCAATAGTTATACATTTATTTTCAACACATGTTTCTTTTACCACATCTCCAATTTTTATTCCCATTTCATCTGCTGGAGATTTTGGTTCTATAGAATTAATTTGCACTTGTGGTCCACTCACAATTTTATTTGGATCAATTTTATCGTTGAATACTTCTGGTGCACCCATCATCAAAACGATATTAATCAAAACCCAAGCTAAAATAAAATTCATTGTTACGCCCGCAATCAAAACTTTAAATCTTGTAAAAATCGATTTAGTTGCAAAACTATCTGGACTTTTATCCTGTCCATCTTCCCCTTTAATTCGAACAAAACCTCCCAACGGAAACCAATTCAAAGAATACATCGTTTTATCTCCATGATAATCTTTATTTCCCCAAATCACCTTTCGTTTTCCAGTTTTTTCGTCTTCAACGATTCCCACAATTCTCGGCGGAAAACCAAAACCGAATTCGTGAGCAGTAATTCCACTTTTAATCGCCGTAATAAAATGCCCCATTTCGTGTACTAAAACCAAAACGCCCAAAATTATTATAAATATAATTATAGTTATTATCATAGTTTTTTTAAAATATAAATTAAACTAAAAAACAAAGTTATGTCATCCTGAAAAATTATTTTTTCTCCAATGAAGAAATTCTATTTCTTAAGTCAACAATGCTTTCTTTATGTGCTTTTAATGTTTCTTCAATATTTACTTCTTCTTCTAAATAATCAACTCTACTCTTTAGATAATTAAAATCTTCTTCAAATTTACCTAAAGGTTTTTTGAAAGACCATAAAACATATCCGAAAATAAACAATAAAACATAAAATTCAATACTCATATTTTAATAAATTTAATAATTATTTTATTTTTTATATTTATCTACACTGTCATCACATCATCCTCCTTTTGTTTACGAAGACTCTCAATCTTATCATTATACTCATCAACCACCTTTTGTAAAGCATCCTTGCCCGCAAACTTATCATCCTCCGCAATTTCACCATTTTTCTCAGCCTCCTGAATTGATTTCCAAACATCCTCACGAATATTCCGAACTGTTACCCGACTTTCCTCAGCAATATTATTTAAAACTTTTACTAAATCTTTTCGATTTTCCTCAGTCATCGGTGGCAAAGTAATTCGCAATGAATCGCCATCGTTTGACGGAGTAACGCCAATGTCTGCATTATTAATAGCTGTTTCTATATCATCCATCGCCGCCTTATCCCAAGGTTGAATGACAATCTGACGAGCTTCTGGAATAGAAATATTTGCCACTTGTTTCAATGGCGTTGCTGTTCCATAATAATTTACACTAATTTCTTCGACTAAAGCTGGATTTGCTCGTCCTGTTCTTAACTTTGAAAATTCTTTGTTTAGATGATCAATGTTGTCATCCATTCGACTTTTGTTATCCTCAATTATTTTCTTGTACATAAATTTTTTTACTTAAATTATAAACCTTAATTATTATAACACTTAATAAACATTTTTAAACTAAAAATAATAACAGTGCTCGCTGCACTGGCTTTTTGAACTGAAAATTAATCTTTCTCTACGGGCTTCTCTTTAATTTCTTTCGTCCAAACTCCATTTACTAATTTTTCAGTTGTAATTTTAAAATTATCAAAAATTAACTCTTCTGTGATTTTAGACGTTAATTTAGGTTTTCCATTTACAACTACAAATTCGCTATATTCATGCCAACAACATCCACTTTTAGTCATCGTTGAAATTTTATTATTTTTCATTGTAAACATTCCACAATAATTTTGTGCTAAATCAGAAAACTCTTTACTGAGAACAAACTCTCCATTTTTCACTAAATAGACATCAAATGAAAATCCATAATAACAACTTTTATTTCCCTCTAAAATTGCAAAATCTTCCACTCCATCCAAATTAAAATCTTGATAAAAAATTGGACCATTATCGTACAATTCACCTTTATTTACTTGAAATTTTCCATCTTTTAGCCAAAAATAAATATAACTAGAACTAAAATTATTTAACTCTTCATCAGTCTTTTTACTAAAAATACGAAAAATTGCACTCTCCCCAGTAACAGAATCATCTTTTTTATCTTGTTCATACAAGTTAACATCAACTTTCATATAATATTTGTCAGAAAAATCTTCTGCATCATAAACTTTAAACACTCCTTTTTCGTAATTTTCTTTTGACTTTTCTTTTATTTGTCTTTCTTCAACAATCTCTTTTTCCTTTTGTTCTGCTTTATTTTTAACACTATCTAACTCACTTTCTAACTTTATCATTTTTAACCTCAACTTAAAACATTCATTTTCTTTTTTAGTAAAAGCTATAAATAAAACAAAAAATACCAAAAAAACTATCAATAAATTTTTTTTTGATTTAAAAAATTGTTTAAAATTTTGCAAATTTATTTTTTTCATACTATCTAATTTCTAAAATACTAAAAATCTACCAATCTACCAATCTATTTCCCCACGCTCATCAACCCCATATAAATAATCCCATTCTTAACAGGATCATGCTTAATAACATTCACCACCCGATTACTCGTCGTATCCGTAATCGCCCAACTATTCCCTATCTTAGTATACACCGCTTTAGCCGCCGCATAAACTATCTGATCAGTATTATGTGGATTGATCGCCAACGCATAAATAGGAATACCTTTCACACTATCAATCGTATCAACCTCCTTCCACGAACGACCATAGTCAATAGACTGGAAAACACCATTATCCGTACCGACTAAAACTACACCCGACACAACAGAATCCACTGCCAAAGAATAAATATTTCCCTCATAAATTTTTTGATCCTCTTCTCTTTCCAATAAACTCACATCCGTAAAAGTTAAACTCCCATCTCGAGATTTATACAAACCATTTTTAGAATTTAAAACATAAATCGTTTTTACATCATCTGCATCAAAAAGTATTTCTAAAATATTAGCCTCTTCCAATGAAAATAAATCTTCCCACGTTTTTCCTCCATTGAAAGAACGAATTAATAAACTACTACTCAACCCAGCGTAAATAATATTTGGATTTTTTGGATGAATATTAAGTGCAGTAATATTAGTGCCGTCAATCGGCTCTATGTAAATTTCTTTAAAATTCTCTCCTTTATCATCAGTACGAAAAATGGTTCCCCTACCATTCAACATACCACTTACATAAATATTACGAGTATTCTGCGGATTAATAATTATCCCTCTAATATTTGCCAAAGGTAAATTCAATGATTTCCAAAGCTCTCCTTTATTATCACTAACATACAAACCATTTTCTTGAGTGCCTGCATAAACAGTATCCCCATCAGAAGGATCGATTGCCATTGATAAAACATTTGTTCGTACTAATGAAGTTTTTTCATCAATTTTTGATTTAGAGATAAATGAGTTTCCACTATCATCACTCCGCATCACTCCACCAATGGCACTACCTGATTCCTTGGGACTTCCGCCAATACATCCTGATAAAATGATAATCGCTAATAAAATTGTTGTTATTTTTAGTTTAAGCATATGTTATAATCATACTATGAAAGGGTGAAAAAATCCAATGTTGACATGTGTTGATTTTTTAGTTACAATTGTGTTATTGTGTTTAGTAAATTTATTTTTGTTTGAAAAGGTAAATTAAAAATATGGGTGCATAGCTCAGTTGGTAGAGCAGCGGCCTTTTAAGCCGACGGTCGAGGGTTCGAATCCCCCTGCACCCACCATTTTAAAAACCACTTCGTGATGAAGTGGTTTTTTATATATTTATAAAATTATCTGTTATAAAATCTTCTCTTAATTTTTCATTCGCCTGAATCATTAAGAATCTATTATTATCACTATTCAAAGTAAAATTTAAAAATATAGAATCGTTTTCTTTTTTAGTTATTTTAAAAATATATTTAACTCCTGCAATAAAAAATACATATCCAGTCTTTGAGCTAAAATTAAACTTAACTTGAGCAGGTTGCCTTGTCATTTTTTTAAGATGTTCATGTTCTCTATAGGATATAATTACACAAGGACAAAAATTATCCGAAACAACTTCATTTTCAATGATAAACTTTCTCATTATTTCTTCATAAGTAGCACCAATTTTAACTTCACTAAAGAATTTATTATTTGATATACTAGCTCTCCAAATAAGAGAAAGTAAGAAAAGCTTTATTTTTTTATAATCAACATTTTCTGCACATATAACATCTAATTTACCTTTTTTTACAAATTTTTTAAGAGAAATATCTAATCTTCCTCCATAAAAAAATCTTGAAACATAATCTTCTAATTTACCAATAACACTCCCATCACAATCTTTGCAAAGAATATTTTTATCAAAATAACCAGTCTGTATTATTTTACTATAATCAGTTGATGGCTCAAAATAAACCATACTATTATTTTCATATATTTCTTTATACATAAACTTAGGAATTATATGCGATTGTTTCAATAATTCCTTTTCTTTTAAACAAAGTTTACATTTACCAATATCCATCGATATAACATATTAAAAAGTTTTTTTAATCCCAACTCTCCTTACTCTCCCCTGTAATCGGAATCCTCTCACCCAAAAACTCAGACTCAGCCCCAAACACAACATTCAAAAAAGCCTTAATCCTCGCCACATTTTCCCGCAAATAATTTATCAAAAAACTTCTCCGCTTATCCGCCACAATCCCCACACTCTCAACGCCCAAAGAATTCGCAATATAAATCGCCCGCGGAAGATGAAATTCCTGTGTAACAATAATCATCGACCTCACCTCAAAAATATTCTTTGCCCGATATACACTATCATAAGTATCAAAACCCGCGTGATCCGTAAAAATATCTTTTTCAGGAATACCTTTTTTAACTAAATAATTTTTCACCGTATTAACCTCGTCATAACCAGTCGTCCCATGATCACCACTCACTAAAATTTTCTCAACTTTACCTAAATTATAAATTTCAATCGCTGTATCTGCTCTATCCTGCATAATAAAACTCAAAGTTCCATCATCATAAACTTTTGCACCCAATAATAAAGCCGTCTGATATTCTGGTAAATTATCTTGATTAAAATAAATTTGATCTTGCGTAGATTTGATAATATAAAAATTAATACCAATCAAAAATATAAAACTAGCAACTCCCAAAATAAAAATTCTCTTAAACCATTTACTTCCAAAAGGTTTTTTAATTAACTTGAAAAATTTATTATCAAAAAAAGATTTTAGATGTTTTTCAAAAAAACTCAATAATTTCTTAACTTTAATTTGTTTATCATTTTTTAACTCTTCCAAATTTTTATTATCCTCAACGTCAACTTCCTGCTTTTGTCCCTTATCAAAGAAATGCACTAAAATCATACCCGCAATCACCCCTGGAATATTTATGCTCAAATCATAAATTGTGTCTTTATACCAAACACCCATCTCACTTTGAGGAATTTTATGAATATAATCTCTTATTATAAACTCAAAAAATTCATTAAATATCCCTATCACCATCAAAAATCCGAAAATATGAATAAATCGATGAAAACCATTTAGTTTTTGCAAGACTTTATAGAAAAGCGGATATGAAATAATCAATAAAAACATCATCCAAAAGAAATGTTCGGCTGTGTTAAAATAACGCCAAGAATATGCAATAATATCTTTTGCAATATAAATTCGAATTATTGTCTCGACCAAAGGATAGATAAAAACTGAGACTAACCAAAGCTTACTTAATCGTACTGGAATGATTTTAAGAAAACCGCCTATCCGAGCAAATACAGCAATGACTGTCCAGATTACAATTAGCATTTTCCAGTTTAATCCTAATTCAAATTGTACTGCAAACCAATACATAAAAGTCATCCATGATAAAAATAGGATCACCCAATATCTTGCTAAAATGTTTAGTGTTTTTTTAAGCATGAGCATTTTCTTTAACACTTCTCCAAATTTTATTTACAATATCAGTGTCTTTGTCATTATCATAATAAAAAGACATTTGAACATACCCAAGTTCACCAAAAACAAAAGTATTAACTTCTAAACAATCTTCAAATTCATCTAATTTATATTTGAATCTATATAACCCACTTTCATTCTCTTCAAAAAAATCATAATGGTCTTTTGATATATTATTTTTTACAAAATTTATTTGTTCTTTTTTAGTAAATTTTTCACTACCCAAAACATTAATCCAAATAGTAAAGTCTTTCTTCCAAATTACTAAAGATCCCTCCTCTATTCTTTTATTAAAATCAATAGGTAAATTAATTGACCAATTTTTAGTCATTTGAAATTCCCCTTTAATTATTGGAAAATCTGGATTTAACATATTTCTATACTATTTTAAAATTTATAATTTTACCCCTCAAACCTCCCAATGTCAATCAATTTAAACTGAATACTCACATTACCCTGCCATTCATTCTCACCAATATTACAAACAATGTCAACCTCCTCACCAACAACCAAATCTTTTTTTTGATCTCCTAAATTAAAACCAATTGCATTAAAAATCTGACTATCTTCACCAACTAATCTAAGCTTTAAATGTTTATCACCATTTCCCACGCCCCGAATTTCCTGCAACCGCAAATTTTTAATCAAAAATTTAGGCTCTCGATTTGCCTCACCAAACGGCTCAAACTTCTTAATTTCATTCACCAATTCAAAAGTAATCTCTGAATGAGAAATTTCCAAATCAATTTCCTCAATCATCTCCTTTTTAAAATTCTTCGCTTGCCGTCCAACAGATTCTTGCATCGCTAAATGAAAATCATCCAAATTATCATTAGAAATAACAGCTCCCGCCGCCTGAGTATGTCCACCAAATTGAGTCAACAAATCAGCACTTTCCTTTATCGCCTCCAAAATATGAATTCCTTGCACACTTCGAAAAGACCCACGACTTTCTTTTTTCTCTTGCGTAAAAATTCCCACTGGTTTCCTATATTTTTCCGCAATCCGACCCGCCACAATTCCGACAATTCCCACTGGATAATGTTCTGCCACCAAAAAAATAAAAGGTTTTTCTGCAAAATCAGACTCCACTATTTTTTCTACCTCTTTTGTAATTTTTTCTGTAATTTTTCTTCGTTCCACATTTTTCTGTTCAATATCTTTCGCCCGTTCTATTGCTTTCAAAGAATTAGTTTCTCGCAAAAGATCGTAAGCCTCTCGAGCATGCGACATTCTACCCGCCGCATTAATTCGAGGAGCAATTTGAAAAGCAACCGTTTCAGCCGTCGGAATCTTATTACCACTGATTGGCATTCTGCCCACACTGATCATTTCTTGATAACCAATCCGTTGCGTTTTAGACAAAACTATCAATCCATACTTTACCAAAGTCCGATTTTCATCTAACAAAGGCATGCAATCCGCCACCGTGCCCACGCCAACAATATCTAAAATCCACTTCAACTGCTCCATTTCATCAGGAAAAAAAGTTGTGTAAATCGCTTGAACAATTTTAAAAACCACACCCGTGCCACAAAGTCCCGTAAAAGGATAACCGCAATTTTTCACTTTTGGATTAATAATCGCCACCACATCAGGAATTTCATCTGGAGCAATGTGGTGATCTGTAATAATCGTTTCAATATTTTTTTCTTTCGCATATTCAATCTCTGCAACATTTGACATCCCGCAATCAACAGTAATCATTAAAGTTATTCCAGATTTTGTAAATTGATCAACAGCTTTTTTATTTATTCCATGACCTTCTGTTAATTTATCTGGAATATACACATCCACATCCAAATTTAACTTTTCTAAAATTTCCGCCATCAACGTTGCACTACTCACACCATCAACATCATGATCACCAAAAATACCCACTTTTTCATTAGAATTTATCGCTTGCCGAATACGCTCAATAAATTTTTCCATATCCCTAAAAAGAAAAGGATCATGCAAATCTTTTTCGTAATCTGGATTTAAAAATTGTTCTGCCTCCTGTTTACTTCTAATCCCCCGCTGAATTAAAAGATATTCCACAATCGGTTCAACTTTTAAATCTTTAATATTGACTTCTAGTTTTTCCTTAATTTTCCATTTATTATTCATAACTTTAATTCTACCACATTTTTTTAAAACAAAACTTTTATTTTAATTTAAATGATATTTTGTGCTCGCCGCACGGGCTTTTTTGAACTCTAAATAAGGCATCATAACTCTTTATTGAATTTCTAAATTTTTAAAATATATAAAAAAACTTCTTAAAATTTTTTAGCAAAATAAAAACCATCAGTAAAATAACTAATGGCTTTAATTTATTCAAAAAAATATAAATAATTTCTACTCAGTTTTTTCAGCTTCAGTTTCCTCACTTTCTTCGCCATTCTCATCTTCAATTTCCTCATCTTTAACAATATCTTCTGAATCATTCACTTCATCAATGGAATCTTTTGGGTAACCATTCGTAATTCTAAACGCCCAACCAAAAATACTAAAACCACTTTCATTATTTCTAATAACAGACTCAATCCTTTCCCTTTCTTGATTAAGAGTTTGTAATTGTTCTTGAATAGTTTCTTTATCTTCTAACTCTAGATCTTCCATGACTTGTGTAAGTTTTCTAATTTGATTTCTATTTTGCACAAGACTACTTCTAAGTTGCCCTAAATTTTTATAATCCGCTCCTATCAAAATTTGCTTAAATTTATTTCTATTTTCCACTTTCTCCATCGCATCAACAATCTCATCTGATGAATCCTCATTTTCTTCAATTACTTCTTTTATTTCTTTGGCAACTTTTTCATTATTTTTTACTTTATTTGCAACTTTTTCAAGATTTTTATTTACATTATAAATATTTTCTTTATATTTTTTCGCATTATTATCTTGTTCTATATTTTCATCATCTTTTTCAATATCAACATCGTTCATTGAATCATCACTCATTTTATTTTCTGTCTCACTCTCGAAATCTTTTTCAGACTTTATTTGAAATTTTTCTTGAGTTTTTTGTTGTGCTTTTATTTGAGTCTCATTATCATCAATATTTTCATCTTTAACTTTTCTAGTAGATTTTTGTGTATTTTTTACTTGAGTCTTTTCTTCAACTGTCTCTTGATTTTTTTCTTCACTTTTTATTTGAGTTTTTTCTTGTATTTTTATTTCAGTTTTTCCCGCATCATCTCCTCCAGATTTTTGCTGAGTCTTTTCCTCTGTCTTCACTTGTTTTTTTTCTTGAACTTTCTGTTCAGTTTTTTGTTCACTCTTACTTTGAGTTTTTTCCTGAATTTTACCATTTTTGGCAAAAGTAAGACTTACTGATAAAATTGTTCCTGCAACAAAAACAATTACAATAATTCCCGAAAAAAGATTCATTGTCGATTTTTTCATATTTTTATTTTTATTTATTAATACATTTATTATACCACCCACTGAGGTATAGTGGCTCGCCTTAGGTTTCTCCTAAGGTAAGCCACTCTTGATCGACCTTTGCCCCAAACCCCCACTACCAATTTCATTTGT
>JAGLWU010000014.1 GCA_023133275.1 Candidatus Moraniibacteriota bacterium | reverse complement strand
CGTTTAATTGTTGAAGATGGGAAATCATCAATTGACAGAAATCCTAAAACGATCGATAGATTGTCAGGTAGAATTTACGAAATGGGACTTGATAAAATTTTTGAGAAAGCAAGTGAACCAAAAGAAACAAATAGACAAATTGGTCCACTTTTCAGAAGATGGCTCAATAAAGGAAGTTTAGGAATACAACCCATTTCTTTAAAAAAGTTTTTAGCAAATAATGATAATGCAATTTTAGATGCAGGAGATAATGAAATGATGAATTTTGCAAAAGAGCATTTAAACTACAAGCATAACAAAGGTTTAGATTTTGTAGCGAGATTTAATGGAAAATATATAATCGGAGAAGCTAAATTTTTAACTGATTTTGGAGGTCATCAAAATGCACAATTCAATGACGCTATAACTACAGCAACAACAAAAGTTAACGCAATTACTATAGCAATTTTAGACGGAGTACTTTATATACCTGGAAAAAATAAAATGTATAAAAGTGTAACTGAAACTTACAAAGATCAAAATATTATGAGTGCTTTAGTTTTAAGAGAATTTTTATATCAAATTTAATTTATATGATTTTACAATATCCTAGCAAAAAATCAGAAGAAGAAATTTTATCAAAAAGCTCTACACTAAATCTAACTTCTATTTTTGGTGATGGAAAAAATAAGTTGATAAAAGGTGATAATTTACAAGCACTAAAAACTTTATTAGAAAATTTTAATTTAAAAGGCAAGATTGATCTTATTTATATCGACCCTCCATTTGCCACAAACAATCATTTTACAATCGGAAATGAAAGGGTTAGTACTATAAGTAATAGCAAGAATGATAAAACTGCTTACAAAGATGATCTTATAGGCGATGATTTTTTAGAATTTTTAAGAGAAAGACTAATTTTATTGAAAGAATTATTATCAGAAAATGGATCAATTTATTTACACATTGATTATAAAATTGGACATTATGTAAAAATAATAATGGATGAAATTTTTGGTATAGAAAATTTTAAAAATGATATCACTCGAATAAAATGTAATCCTAAAAACTTTAAAAGAAAAGCTTATGGAAACATAAAAGATTTAATTTTATTTTATTCTAAATCACAAAATCCAATTTGGAATGACTCAATGGAAGAATTAACAAAAGAAGATATTGAAAAACTTTTTAAAAAAATTAATTCTGAAGGTCGTAGATATACAACAATTCCATTGCACGCACCTGGGGAAACAAGAAATGGACCAACTGGAAAAAAATGGAAAGGACAGGAGCCACCAAAAGGAAGACATTGGAGAACTGATCCAAAGATTTTAGAAGATTGGGACAAACAAGGCTTAATTGAATGGTCAAAAACTGGAAACCCACGAAAGATTATCTTTGCAGATGAAAAAGAAGGGAAAAAGAAACAAGACATATGGGAATATAAGGATTCACCATATCCAACTTATCCAACTGAAAAAAATCTTAATCTACTGAAAGATATTGTTTTAGCCTCATCAAATCCAAACAGTATTGTTTTAGATTGTTTTTGTGGCTCTGGAACTACTTTAGAGGCAGCTCAGGAATTGGGTAGGAATTGGATTGGTATAGATGAATCTGACGAGGCTATAAAAGTTACACGAGAAAGATTGGGTAATATTCCTGCAGATTTGTTTTCAAATGATATGGGATTTGAATATTTTGAAGAAGATGAAAATGAAATTCAAGAGGAATCAATGAATTTAATTGTAGAAAGAAAAAGGGTGTCTAGCTTTCAACAATAAATATATTTTATTTCAAAACATAATTGTATAATAAATCAAAAAATAATGAGAATAATTGAAAAAATTGAAATAAAAAACTTTCGTTCTTTTGGAAACAGAGTACAACAAAAAACAGAAATTTCTAATATTAAAGATTTAAATATTTTTTCTGGTTCAAATGATTCTGGAAAATCTAACATATTAAGAGCTTTAAATTTGTTCTTTAATAAAAGAACAAATTTAGAAGATTTCTTAGATTTTGATAATGACTTTTTCAAAAGAGAGGATCCTGATAAACATGATGTAAAAGAAGAAATGATTACTATAAGGATAACTTTTTGGAATGAAAAAAATAAAAATAAAAATGCAGAAAATGACTTTGTTAGATTACCAGAAAAATTTTGGGTTTCAAGAAAATGGCTAAAAAGTTCTGAATACAGTTTTTTTAAACAAGACAATGGAGGAATAGCGACTTCCTTTAAAAAAGAGAAAGGTGATCAATGGGGAAAATATTATGAAAAAGATAAAAAAACGGGAAAATTAAAATTAAAACAACGCCCACAAGCTAGTTTATCACGCCAATTATCACTATTTCTTGAATCTATACAATATCATTATATTCCTGCAATAAAAGATAAAAATTATTTTGCTCATTTATTTGGAGAACTCCAAAAAACTTTATTGAAAGAAGAAGATTCAAATGTAAATGATAATAAAAAATCTTTTCAAAATGCTATTCAAGAAAGCACAAAAGATTTAATGGAGGATTTCAAAGATGTTGTTAATAACGATAAATTAAATATTTCGGCTGCATTTGAATTACCAGACTTAATCAACTTATTTAAAACTCTGAATGTTCAAACAGGAAATGTTAATTTACAATATCGAGGAGATGGGATACAAGCAAAATTAATACCTGAAATACTAAATTTTATTGCCATAAAAGAGCTGCAAATAAAACCCTCTAAAACAAAAAATGGAGAAAAGCCTAGAAAATATTTTATATGGGGATTTGAAGAACCAGAGAATTCTTATGAATATAAAAATGCTCAATTACTAGCAGAAAGATTTCAAAAAACATTTACAGATAACGCACAAATTTTTATCACAACACATTCATTTAATTTTATTTCTATTGAAGGAGATAGTACTTCAATCTATCGTGTATGGAAAGATGAAAAAATTGAAAGTTCAATAATTACTGGAATAAAAAAAGATTTGGATGGAAATTTTATTTCTGAAGATAATAAATTCTTCAATAATGATGATCCAGATAGATTGAATGAAGAATTGGGTATATTTCAATTAAATAAAGATTTAGAAAATTTATTTGTTCAAACAGAAAAAAAGAAAAAAGAGCTTTTAAAAACAATGAAAAGAGTAAAGGATGAAATAAATAAAATCAATAAACCCATTTTAATCTCTGAAGGTAGAAATTCTAATTTTATAAAAAAAGCGAAGGAACTTTTTAATGATAACTATGATTATGAAATATTCGAACAAAAAGAATTTGGAGATAAAGACATTGTAAAGCTTTTTAATTTTTTAATAAAAACTCAAAATAAAAGTCCTAAAAAGTTTTTTGTGTTAGATTGTGACTCAATTTTAGATTTTGAAAAAATTGAAAAACTAAAAACAAATTTTTTGATACCTTATATTTTTGATAAAAATAGTGCTAACAATCTCATAAAAAAAGGAATAGAAAATTTATTTGATAAAACATTAATAGAAGAAAACAGGGATAAATTTTATTTTCTAAAGAAAGAATCTGATGATTATGGCTCAATAAAAAAAATAGAAGAATTTAAAAAAAGTGCGTTTGAAAAATTTATTTTAAAACGAAACAATAAAAAAGATTTCAAAAACTTCAAACCTCTCTTTGAAAAAATAGAAGAATTATTTAAAATCAAAGAATAACAATCTTACAAAAAAATCACCGCTTCCACGGTGATTTTAAAAAACCCAAAATTTACAAAATCCCTAAACCCAACCCCTACCTTTCATCGCTTCCCCAATCCTCTCAACCGCCAAAACAAAACAAGCCTCACGATAATTAGTCTCATACTTCTCAGCACAAACCAAAACATCATCATAAGCCCCAATCATAATGCTCCTCAATCTCTCATCATTCTCCTCATCAGACCAAACAAAATTCTGCAAATTCTGTACCCATTCAAAATAAGAAACCGTAACCCCACCAGCATTCGCCAAAACATCTGGCACAACCGTAATATTTTTTTTACTCAAAATATCATCCGCTTCAGGAGTAACTGGACCATTTGCCAACTCCAAAATAATTTCCGCCTTAACTCCATCAGCATTATCTTCTGTAATCTGATTCTCAATCGCCGCCGGAACTAAAATATCACATTCCATCGTCAATAAATCCTCATTACTTCCTGCAATAAAATTTTTATCTTTATAGTCCTCGCAAAAATTCTCAATAGAACCCTTTTTCCGTTTATAATCAAATAACTCTTGTGGATTAATCAACTCACTATTTTTACTCAAAACCGCTCCACGAGAATCAGAAATTCCAACAATTTGATAACCAGCCTCATAAGCAAAATTTGCAAAAATATACCCCGCATTTCCAAAGCCCTGAATCGCTACTTTCATCTCACTCGCATTTTTACCCAAGTCCTCTCGCATCTTTTCCAACAAAATAAATCCTCCTTTCGCCGTTGCACTTTCCCGAGCTTTAATTCCGCCAATTTCTACTGCTTTACCCGTAAAAGATCCTTTAGCAACTTTACCCGCCAACTGAGAATATTCATCCATCATCCAACCCATAATTTTCGGATTAGTATAAACATCTGGTGCTGGAATATCCCTGTCTGGACCAAGTTGTCGATACATTTTTTCCACATAACCTCGAGCCAATTTTTCCAACTCAGATTCAGAAAGCTCTTGTGGATTAACTTCCACGCCACCTTTTCCACCACCATACGGCAAATTCACCACTGCACATTTTATCGCCATCCAAAAAGACAACGCTTTTACCTCTTCAATATCAACCTGCGGATGAAAACGGATTCCGCCTTTGTACGGTCCTCGTGCATTATTGTATTGCACTCGATAACCGCGAAAAGTTTTTAATGAACTATTATCCATTTTCACTGGAATAGATACTTCGTGAATCTGTTGCGGTTGTCTTAATAAGACAAACACACTTTCATCAAGATCAATAATTTTAACTGCTTTTTTTAACTGAGTCATCGCATTTTCAAATGGATTTTTCATAGCTTTTTATTTAATTAATTAATTTTATACTATCAACAACCTGACGAATAAATTTATAATCTTCCTTTTCATCGTATACAAGAAAATTATTGGCAATAACATAGTTATGATCATTCCCAACAATTTCTACAGTCAAACTATACGTAGGCATTGGACCCCATGATTCTGAAATAACTATATCTACATCATTAACATTCAAGACTTCTTTTAATTTAAAAATATCAATTTCATTTGATTGATCTTCCAGTGCTTTAATCTCAACTAAAATTTCATCTTTTGTTCTGTTTTGAGTGGTTATCAAATCATATTTCCTATATAAAATTCTACTCCAACATGGTGGACCCATTGGTATATATGGACCAAATTCTATTTTATTAATTTTCTCATCAAAACCATACTTACCAAAGTTAATACTGAATTCATTATTTCTATAAATAGCATCAGCTACAACCAATTGATTTAACTTTTCTGCCTCTGCATACAATTCTTGAATTTCTTTTTTGGTCGGACATCGCTTGTCAGATTCTTTTAAAGCTCCTTTTATCCAAGTTCCGTTTTTGTCTCGTCCTTTTCCAATTGCTTTTCCTCTGCCTTTTTCGTAAATAAATGTTTCAGGATCTGCTGTAATTATTTCGTTTTTGTAATATACATTATTTTTATCTTTTGAATATTTTCCTCCTAGATATTGAAAGGTTTCTGATTCCACAAAAATTCTATCATTATTATAATATACCTGATTTTGAACTTTTAAATATTTTTCACCAAGATATTCAAATTGAAAATTATCTAAGTCTACATCCTTAAAGATCACAACATTTTGTGATCTCAAAAAAATAGCAACATCATTATCTTTAATAAGTAACATTCCATAACGTTTCATTTGATAAAAGTCAATTTTGCCACTAGTATTAAAATCACATTGCGTTTGTGTACAAGTATATTTTGGCAAATTAAATTCATCACCTAAATCACTGATAATAAATTCTTCTTTTGAATTTTCTGTCTTTTTTAAACCTGTTAGAAACTTAAAATCAAAATTGTTTTTATCAGCTCCTTTTAATACTACCTTTGAATAATAACCATTCTCCTTTAATTCTTCACATTCAGCAAAACCTTCTAATTTCTCACAAACAGATTCTTGCACGCAAACACCTCTATTTGTAATAAAAAATTTTCCATAAGACTTTACGCTTTTTGAAAAAGTAAAATCATTTTCACAAACAAAAAATCCTTTTAGAGTTACATCAAATTCCATATAAAAAATTAGAGAATAGAAAAGAAAGAGACAAAAAAGCACAAAGGTTGAAATTATCAAAAGAGTGTGTCTGCCCAAAAAAATACAAATTCCATCATATTTTCTCTTTTTTGATTTATTTGGGTCTTTCTTAAAAATTGAATATGATATTATAAAAGTAATAAAATAAAAAATTGGACTGTAAACAACAACTAGAAACAAAAGGTCATCCAAAATCATTATAAAAAATAAAAAAGGAGAAGATACAAGTAACAAAAATATTATTGAAAAATAAACTATCAACGAAAAACCTAACGATTTTTTAACTACCTTTTTATTCGTCATATCTCTAAAAATAATAAATTAAAATAAACGCTTTTTTCAAGCACATTCAATCTATCAAAAATCAACAAAAAACACAATAGCAAAAAACTACCCAGCCATTTTTACCAAATCTTCATAAGCCCCTGCAATATCACTAACCCCCATCACCGCACTTCCCACCCCAGCCGCATCAACCCCCGAATCCTGAACCTCTTTCAAATTACCCTCATTCACACCACCATCAACACTCACCCATTTATCAGAATAATCTTTTTTCAATTCCCTAACTTTATCCAACATTTCAGGAATAAAACTTTGCCCCTGTTTCCCTGGAGCAACCGTCATAATTTGAATTGCCTGAATATCATCGATATAAGGAATAATTGAATCAACATCAGTCTGTGGACTTAACACCATCCCACGCTCAAAAGAAAAATACTCCATTTTTTCTAAAATAAAAGAGGGACTCTCCACCGATTCAAGGTGAAAATAAACCCGTTCTGCTGCCAAAGTCTCACACGCATCAAAATATTCCTCTGGATTATTCACCATTAAATGCACCTCAATTTGAAAGTCATTCACTTCTCCCACTAAATCATACAAGTCAAAAGTCGAACTGTCCGTCATTGTTCCGTCCATCACATCAATTTGCAACCAATCCGCCACTCCTCGCAAAGCCTCAATTTGTTCCAAGGCTTTATCACTATCATCCGTTAAAATTGTTGGTATTATTTTCATCTTTTTATTTTTAATAATTATAATCCGTAACTAATTTTAATTAATCACACAACTTTACAATTCCTCCTCCGAAATAACCTCAATCCCATTTTCTTTCAACAATTTTGTAGTCAAACCTTCTCCTTCAATAATCGTATCAGTAAAACTTCCATTGTAAATCTGACCACTTCCGCACGAAGGACTTCTCTGTTTTAAAATAGCTTTTTTAATATTAAGAAGTTTAGCGATTTTCAAAGTTTCTTCAGCACCTTTTTCATATTGTTCAGTAACATCCTCGCCATCCTTAGTAACCACCTTTTTACCTGTTATTTCAGACCAAATTCTTGGAGTCGATAGCCCCCCCCAACTGTTCTGGACAAATTGGAATTAAATTTTCTTTTTCAGCCAATTCTAAAACTTTTTCTTTCGGATAAGAATTTCCATCAAAAGGACATCGCACTCCCAACAAACAAGCACTACACAAAACAGGATCTTTCTCACATTTATTTTTACTCATATTTATAATTGATAACTAATTATATTAAAAAATTTAAAATTTTCTTAAATATTAAATATTAAATATTACATTGCAACATTTCTACAAATTTAACCGTCTAAAAATCTACACTCTACAAATCTATCTTATCAATTCTCCTCTCATGCCTCTCCTCGCCAGAAAATTTCGTGTCCAACCATAATTTAATAATCTCCTTAACCTCTTTAAAATTAACAAACCTCGCACCCAACGACAAAACATTCGCATTATTATGCTCACGAGAAAGTTTAACGATCTCCTCTGGACCACCATAAAAAACCGTCGCCCGAACCCCCTGAATCCGATTAGCCACCATTGCCTCGCCCTGACCCGAACCACCAAAAATAATCCCAAAATTTTCAGTTCCATTTTTCCAATCTTCCGCAACTTTTTTAGCCACAGGAAAAATAAAATCCGGATAATCATCAAACTCATCAAACTCAAAAGCACCATAATCTTCAATTTCACAATTAATTTCAGTTTTGAGAAAAGCTTTAATTTTCTCTTTCAATTCAAATCCAGCATGATCCGTCCCCAAATAAATTTTCATAGTTTTATTTTTAATAATTATTAATTTCAAAATTTTTAATCTTTAAAAAAATTCAAGTGCTTGCCGCACGGGCTTTTTGAGTTTGCCAGTGGAAAACCCCTACAAATTTACTGTCATTCAAGCTTCCTATCATTTAAATTTACTGTCATTCTGAACGTAATAAATTTTTTGTAAAAAAATTTATTAAATGAAAAATCCCCTACGTAAAATCATTAAACTTTTAAATCTTTGCAGGAACTGGTTTTACAATCAGTTTCACACGTTTATTTTAAAATACAAACGTTTCCCATTCCTGCCTCGAAAAATATCAGAAAAACTTATCAAGATTCTTCACTCCTTTATTTTTTCTTATGAAAAAATAAATACGTTCAGAATGACAGGTTATATTGTTTGAAAATTTTTAATTTATAAATTTCTAATTGAAATTTGAAACGTAGCAGTACTACATTTCTACAAATCTAATTGTCTACCTATCTAAAAATCTATTCCATCCCATTAAATTTCAAAAATTCATCTAGTTTCTTTTTTTCTAAATCAATAAAAAAACTATCATAAATCGTGCCATCCATATTTATCAAAAAATGATGATTAGTCGCTTTAACTTTATATTTACTTGCCACAAAAAGAGTCTCATCCAAAACTATCGGAAAAGTAATTCCATATTTTTTAATAAAAGCTTTCACTTTATCTTTATCATCTTTATTTTTTAATAAATTCACGCCAATAATTTCAAATTTTCCGTCATATTCTCCATAAATTTTTTGCAATTTCGGCATTTCCCTTTGGCAATTATGACACCATGAATTCCAAAACTCCACAATCACCGGTTTCTGCCCCCGATAGTCCGACAGCCTAACTTTCTCGCCCGCTAAATTAATTAACAAAAAATCGTAGGCTAAATTTTTTATAACTTTTACCTCACTATTTTCTATTGACTCATTTTCTTTATCACTTTCATCATTAGATTCATTCAAATTTTCTTCTTTAACAAAACATTCAATCGAATTATCTTCTGAATTATTTATATCACAAGCATCTTCCTTTAAAATATTTTCCGTAGAATCAATTTTTTCATTAGAATCATTATTTTTAAAATTACTGGAATTTTTCTCACTCTCTATTGAAATTGAATCAGAATTATCTTCCTGACTAACTGAATTATTTTGCATTTCATTAATCGTCAATGATTCACTAACTATCTTCTTGTCCAAAAAAACTAATGTTATCAAAATACCAAAAATTAAAAATATTAAAATTATTCCAATAACGATTGCTTTGTTCATAAAAAAATTCAACTTAATAAAAATTTATTATTTTCTACCAAAAAGACTTAAAAATATTTGTTTGTTTCGAATTATCAAAATAATAATTAATATTAATATAATAATTATCGTAAATCCAACAATAACATTTTTTACTGAAAAATCTGTAATTTTATTTTCAATATCAATCTGTTCAGAATTAATTTCATTTTCATCAAAATCTGAAATATTATCACCATTTTTATCTTTCTTAAAAACATAATTAAAATAAATACTATTAGAAATCTTTTTTTGATTTGCACCAATCAACATCAATTCACCTTTATACCGATACAAACCATTACTCATAACCGGAATCTGAAACGAAAAATTTTGTTCCTGACCTGATTTTAAATTTTGCTGCTCTAAAATTTCCTCACCAATCACCTTACCAAATTTCGTTTGCTGTTTAATAATGACTTTAGGATTAAAAACTAAATCTCCTTTCGACAAATTTTTCAAATTTTTACACCTAATCTCAAAAGACTCTTCATCAAACAAATCCATCTCTTTAAAAATGTGTTGCTCATCAAAACCTATTTTGTTTTGACACTGCGTAATATCAATATCAATTCCTTCTGACTTGTCTTTACTAATAGCACCTAAAACTTTTCGATCAAATTCAATTCCATCTTCAGTTGCTGTCAATAAATGCAATTCATACTCCCCTTGAAAACTGACTGGAAAATTATATTGTACTCTTTTTCGAGTACGCCCTTTTGGTTCTAAAGTTATAATTTCATCATAAACTGTTTGATCTACTAAAAACTTTCCTTGCTCTTTTGTGGAATCATAAAGTTCTAAGGCGTATTTAATACCTTCTTGGGTTTTGTCTAAATTATTTACAACATCAAATTCTATTACGTAAATTTTTTTGTCCTCTGTCCATTCTGTTATTTTAGCTTGTTGAATTACTGAATCTATGACATTTCCTCCAGATGTAAAAACAGCGACTTCTTGGGCTTGTGTGGAAAATACAAAAGTAAAAAAACTTATTGAAATTAATGTTGTTAAAAAGAATGTATTTTTCATAAAACTATTTTTGTTTTTAATAAAATATTTAATTTATATTTTTTGTGCAATCATTTGAACTTTAAAATGTCTATGTTCTGGTTCTCCATGAGTCTCCAAATTTCCCAATTCTTCCTTATAAGAAATAATTTTCCAATCTTTATACAATTCCTTTAACTCTCCCTCATCAAAATAATATCCTTGCTTTGATAAAACTTTTTCCTTCTGTTTTCTATTTTCCGCTACAAAAGATGCTATCACATTAAAACCACCTGAATTAGTTTTTGCTTTTATTTTATTTATAACAGAAAAAATTCTATCGTCACTAACAAACTGGAGAACATTCCAACAATAAATTGCATTAAAATTTTTACAACTATCCAAAAAAGACTCAACATCTGAAACGGTTGTTTCAATACTTAACCTTTCTTTCTTGGCAAAGTTCTTAAGTTTATTTATGCCAACTTCTGAAATATCAACAGCTGCCACTTTAAACCCGTTTTTTGCTAGGAAAAATGAATCTCTACCTTCACCACAGCCTAAATCTAAAACTTTCGCATTAGGCAATAAATACTTAATTGATTCAACAACTAAACCCTGAGGTTCCATTCCCCAATAAAATTCTTTCTTTAAATATCTTGAATTATAATCCATTTCTATAAAAAATTTTAATATTAATTCTTCTTCATAAAATCATACGCCGACAACAACGCCTTAATCCCATCACCAACCGCAATATTATTTTGCCGAAAAATCGTGTCCGTAACATCACCCGCCGCAAACACACCCTCACAACTAGTCGCCTGATTCTTAAAATCAATTTTAATATTTCCCCATTCATCCAAATCAACCAGTTCACCGACAATTTCACTATTTGGAACACTCCCAATCTCAACAAAAACACCCTGAACATCAATCAACTTTTCATCACCATCTAAATTTTTAATTTTTACACCCTCCACCATTTTATCCCCCAAAACTTCCTGAACTTCAGAATGATAAATAATTTCTACTTTTTCATTATCAATAATTTCTTCTTGAGTTACAGAATCACCTCTCAATTTACCATTTCGAGCAATTAAATAAATTTTATCAGCATATTTCAATAAATCAACCACCGCCTCCAAACCACTATTTCCCCCACCAACAACAACCACATCTTTTTCCTTAAAAAATGGTGCATCGCAAGTAGCACAATAAACCACACCCCTTCCATTAAATTTTTCCTCACCAAGCACGCCCAACTTACGATGTCGCCCTCCTGTGCAAACAACAATTGTTTTAGTTTTTAATTTTTCTTCACCAATAAAAACAGAAAAAGTTCCGTCTTCATTTTTTTCAATTTTATCCGCTCGAGCTGGAAATCTCATCTCAATTTCATCTTTGTAATTTTCAATATGATCTTTCAACTTTTTCGCCAGTATTGGACCTGCTATATTTATTTCCCCAATCCAATTTTCAATTCCGTCAGAAACAATTGATTGCCCACCAATTTGATCAGCTACAAAAGCTGTTTTCATTTTCTTGCGAGCCGCATAAACTCCCACCGCCACCGCAGCTGGTCCACCTCCAATAATTATTATATCGTACATAATTTTAAAATTTAACTTTTTATAAAAAAATAAATTCTTAGACTAAAACTATTAAATATTTCAACCTCCAAACATTGTGATACAACATTTCTACAAAATCTAATTATCTAAAAGTCTAACAATCTACAAATCTAAACATCTATCTTTTAGTTTAACAGATTTTAGCAAATAAAAAAACTGTAAAATAAAAAACAAGGACTTTAAATCCCTGTTTTTTATAAAATTGAAAATTCCTAAAATTATTCAATTCCTAAAATAGTCATCAATTGTGCCTGATCAAAACCAACGATTACTTCTTCCTTGCCATCTTTGTTAATAATAATTACTGGCACGCCCATTTGCCCTGTTTTTTCTACCATTTTTTGTGCCTCTTCTTGATCAACAGAAACATCAATTTCTTTAAATTCTATTCCTTTTTCATTGAAAAAATCTTTTGCTAATGTGCAAAAACCACAAGTTGGTGTTGAATAAATTATTACCTCAGCCATATTTTTATTATTTTTATGAATTAATATCTTACATTATTTATATTACCATGAAATAGTTATTGTTTCAAAAAATAATTGTGCTCGCCGCACGAGCTATGATACATAAAATTAAAAATTTCTATAATTAAATTTTTAATTAAAATATTAATCATCTGAATATTTTTTAACTAATCTCTGAAACAAATCACCTTTTTCTTCAAAATTTTTCCACAAAGAATAACTCGGGGACGCCATCGACAAAAGACAAATTTTTTCCTTTTCAGTATTTTGATAAGCAAATCTTACAGCCTCCTCCATATTTTTTGTTTCCAAAATATTAAAACCCTTTCGCAACTTCAACATACACTTGCCACTATCAGGAAACAAAACAATATTCTTAACTTTATATTCTCGTAAAGTTTTTTCCAATTCAGAAAAGTCATAACCACGATCTTCCCCACCCAAAAATATTGTATCAACTTTTTCAAGTGTTTCAATAGCTACAATAGTTGCTTCTGGTATAGCCGCATTTGCATCATCATAAAAATATATATCATCAAACTTCCCAACTAGTTCTAAACGATGTGGCAATGGTTTAAATTTATTCAAAGCTTTCTCAATCACAGAATCATCAATTTTTAAAATCTTAGCCACCTCAATAGCAGCTTTAATGTTTTCTTTATTGTGTTTTCCTAATAACATAAAATCAGCTTTTTCGACTAGATAATTATTTGCAAATGGCGGTTCGATTGCATGATCTGTAAATTTTTGAAATTTAAATATATTTCTTTTAGCTTTATAGTATTTTTCAGCATCAATATGATAATTCAAATGTTCAGGAAATAAATTTAAAAGAACAGCAATTTTCGGCGAATATTCAACATCGTCCAACATATAACTAGAAAGTTCAATGACAAAAATTTCATCTGGATTAACCTTAGAAAAAGTAGTTTCTAACATTGGATTTCCAATATTTCCAATTGACCGAACCTTTTTACCATCTTCTTTTAAAATCTCATAAATCAAACTAGTTGTAGTGCTTTTTCCCTTACTGCCCGTAACTCCAATTGTAAAGTTTTTATTTTGCGAAAAGAAAATATTTGTCGCCGTAACATACGGAATATTAACCTTTCCCCTCAAAATTCCAGGAGTTTTAATAGCCAAATCATAATACTTCTGTTTTTCTAAATAATTTTCATCCAAACTCTGATCTAAAATACCTATTTTTAAATTAGGATAATTTTTTTTAATATATTTTTCTGAAATTTTTCCTTCTTTTCCATAGCCTAAAATACAAATATTATCAATTCCAAGAAAACGAAAGGGTGCAGGAAGCGTTGGAGAATATGATGTTTTAAAAACTTTCTTAACAATTTTTTCTGGACTTTTAATTTTTGGCAAAAATGTTTTTACTACCAAAGTATCTTTAAACTTTTTTGAAGATAAAAACAAAGCCGCCTGCGATTCTTCAAAAGTTCCCACACAATCGAATGGCTTTAAACTTCCAAATCCTAGTAGATCATTAAATAAAGAAATTAGAGATTTCTCCTCAAAAAGATTTTTACCAAAAATTTTTAAAAGTTCCTTCTTACTCAAAAATGCAGCCAACATCAAAAACACAAAAGTACACTTCGGACACTCCCCACACCACAAAGTTTCAGGACGATCTTTATAAATTCGAACATTTTTATTGCAACTTGAAAACACAGAAAAATATTTTTTATATTGAGAGAATATTTTAGCAACTCTAATTTCATGAAACTGACGAATAACTGAAAAATAAGCAATGTCAAGAGTTATAAATTTTCTTGTATATTCTTGCAACATTGATTCAAACTCCATTGACTTACTCCACTGATGATTTACCACCTCACCACAATGTTCAATATTTCCAAAATTACTACTGCACTCATTAGCCACAACAATATATTTATAACCATAAAGTGCCGAAGTCAAAAGACCAATAAAAGCAAAAATTGCAGAAATGGGTATATGTCCATTATAAGAACCCTCATGCTTTTCAAAAATTTTTGGATCTAATTCTCGTTGAATTCGTAAAATAGGATTTCCAATAACTTCAGAAACGCTTTCAGACAATTCATCTGTTCTTTGAGTTTCAATTAAAAAAGATGTAACATCAAAATCTTTTAATAATTCAGAAGCTACGATAGAATCTTTTCCGCCCCCGATCCCCAAAAGAATTTTGTCTTTTATGTCAACTGAAACTGGTGAAGCCTCTATTTCCGAATACGGAAATTTAGCCATTTGATCAAAATTTAACTGATTTCTGTACAAAAATTCTCCTAAACCTTTTCTATAAACAATATTCCAAAATTCAGCTTGTTCTTTGGATAATTTATAAGAAAGTTTAACTCTTGACGGACAATAGAGTTTGTAATAACTTATTCCTAAAATAATACTTAAAGGTTCAAGAAATTTTTTAAATTTTTCTTCCCTAATTTTTTCCGTAGCCTCAGGCAAAATCACCTTGTCGATGAATTCAAGAGGCCCTTTATTAGAAAATTCTATTTTATACTTAAAAGAAATTTCTTTATTCTTTGAATCAATTTCGTATCCACAAAAGTGAAAATATTCCGCTTTAGATTTCATGCTATAATTATAAAATATATTTAATAAGTCTTCATTCTATCATAAAATGGCTTCCTTTGTCCAAAAATTTATTTTCAAAAAATAATTGTGCTCGCCGCACGGGCTTTTTAAAATTATGCTAAAAAAGATTTGAATATTTATCAAAATTACTTTATGCTAAAAGTAAAGTGTATCATAAAATATCTAAAATGTTAATAAATAAAGTAGTAAAAAATATGGAAAAATTTAAACACAAAAAATCACTCGGACAAAATTTTCTTAACGATAATGAAATAATTAATAATATAGCAGCTAATGCAAATTTAACAGAAAATGATATTGTCATAGAAATTGGACCTGGCGAAGGAATCTTAACTCAAAAATTAGCAGAGAAATCCAAAAAAGTTATTGCCATCGAAATAGACGATCGCCTCATTCCAATTTTAAATGACAAATTTGAAAATACAAAAAACATTGAAATTATTCATGATGGAATTTTGAATATAAACATGATTGATTTTTTTGCAAAATATAAACTAGATAATAAAAATTACAAAGTAATCGCTAACATCCCCTACTACATTACTGCTCCAATAATCAGATTATTTCTCGAATTAAAAAATCCTCCAACTGAAATTATTTTGATGGTGCAAAAAGAAGTCGCCGAACGCCTCACCGCCAGTCCTGGAAAAATGAGTATTCTCGGAATTTCCGCTCAATATTACGCTGATGTAAATTATCTTTTTACTGTAAACAGAGAAAAATTTAATCCGGCACCTAAAGTTGATAGTGCTGTTGTTAAATTAGAAATTAAAAATAAAAAAACAGAAGAAGACAAAGAGTTCTTTCGTGTGGTTAAAATTGGTTTTAGTGCGAAACGAAAAACTTTATGTAATAATTTAGCGAATGGTTTTCAGCGTGATAAAAAAGATATTGAAAATATTCTTGAAAAATTTAATCTTAAAAAAAATGTGCGTGCTCAAGAACTTTCAATTGACGATTGGAAAAAGTTAGAAAAAGAATTAATTTAGAAAGCAATAAATATATGCAATTAACAAATAAATCCACAAAACTTGAAATTGAAATTATAAAATGGCTCAAAACAAATCAACTTCAGTTAAAAGAACAACTTGAAAAATCTACCATTATCAAAAGAGAATATTCTGGAGCTGGCTTTTTCTTTGAATTTTCAGTACCAAAGAATGTAACTAAAATTAAAAATGCTATAAAAAGAATTAATGGACCTTCAATTAAAAGTTCCTTATTGCCTAATGGAGCAAATTCTATTATTTTTTTAGAGGATGGACATATTTCAACATTAGAAGTTTTTGGATATGATAATATATTTCCAGAAGAAATAAATGAATTCAAACTTTGTGAAAACGAAATAAAAAAATAATTTAATCTTAATTAACTAAAAATATGATAACAATAGACACTCACACTCACGTAAATTTTAACGCTTTCAAAAAAGACGGCGATGAAATAATAAAAAAATCATTACAAGAAAACGTTTGGATGATTAACGTCGGATCCGAAAATAAAACAAGTCAACGAGCAATTGACTACGCACAAAAATATAAGGAAGGCGTCTACGCAGCAGTCGGATTACATCCAATTCATTTGTTTTCTATAGAAAGTTTAGAAGATGAAAATAATGTAGAAAAATTTAATTACCAAAAATATTTAAAATTCACTCAACAAAATAAAGTAGTTGCTATCGGCGAAGTTGGACTAGATTACCATCATTTTGAAGAAAATCACGACATAAAATCTATTAAAAAATTACAAAAAGAAGTTTTTAAAGAATTTTTAAAATTATCTCAACAAACTAAAAAACCTCTAATCATTCACTGCTGGGATGCTTATGATGATTTATTAGAAATATTAAATGATTTTTTTAAAAATAATAAAATTGATTATGAAATAGGCGTTATTCACAGTTTCATCGGAAGTTGGAAAACGGCTCAAAAATTTTTAGATTTAAGATTTAAAATTGGGATTAATGGAATCGCAACTTATTCAGAATCTTATGACAAACTTATTAGAAATTGTCCCTTGAAAGATTTACTAATTGAAACAGATGCTCCATATTTAACTCCAAAACCACTTCCTCGAGATAGTCGCAATGAACCGATAAATGTTAAACTGATTGCAAAAAAAATTGCTGAAGTTAAAAATATTAAAATAGAAAAAGTGATCGAACAGACAACTAAAAATGCAAAATCAGTTTTTAAAATTTAAGTTATTTTTATGAATGAATTTTAGGTATTGCTACCAAAATATAGATAA
>JAGLWU010000013.1 GCA_023133275.1 Candidatus Moraniibacteriota bacterium | reverse complement strand
TTGCGTTTAATTGTTGAAGATGGGATTAACGATCTTTATTAAAGGTTTAAAATAAGGTATAATAAATCATGTTTTTGTTAATCTTTTTAAATTAATTATGACAAGATACATCAGTAGACTTTACTGTTTTATTTCCAGGCAACAGGTGGCGTCAGAAGAAATGATGAAAGAATATGATCGCAATAAACATTTAGTAAATAAACCAATTAAATTAGAAGGAAAAAATGAAAACTGTGTATTTTTAATTCACGGTTGGTCTTCGACGTCTTATGAAATGTATAATTTAAGTCAGAAATTAAATTCTGAAGGTTTTTCAGTTCACGCACCGTTGTTGCCGGGTCATGGAACTCAGCCGAGTGATTTGGAAAATGTGTCTTGGGAAGATTGGTATAATTTTGTTGAGAATGAATATTTAGAATTGAAAAAGAGATATAAAAAAGTTTATGTGGGTGGTTGTTCATTAGGCGGAAATTTGAGTTTGCTTTTAGCTCAAAAATATAAATGTATTTCGGGAATTGTTTTGCTAGGAACACCTTTTAAAATGAAAAATGAAAAAATAAATTTTTTTACAACTAAATTTATCAGTTGGTTTCGCAAATATTCAAAAAAATATTATCCTCTTAAAACAAGAAAAAAATGTGGGATGAATAGACTAATTTCATATCAGAAATTTCCAATAAAAAGTGCTCTTGAGGTTTTTAAAACTATTTGTAAATCTAGGGAAAACTTAAAATTGATCAATCAGCCAGTTTTAATTTTTCAATCTGATGTAGATCATCTTTTAGATAAAAATAGTATTCATAAAATTCACAAATCTATTAAATCGCCAAATAAAATATCAAAATTAGTTCCGAATGCTTATCATAATTTTATTTCTAATCAAGCACACAGTTATATTTATGATGACATAGCCAATTTTTTTAAAAAGCATTAAGTGAAAGTCTTGATGCTTTTTTAATTTTATAGTAAATTTATTAAAATATGTTAGAATAAAAAGAGGAAAGATTATCTCTAATTTAAATGTATGAACATTGCAATTTTTACCAATAACTATTTGCCTAATCCGTATGGCGTGAGTACTTCAGTCGATGGATTTAGAAAAGTATTAATTAAAAAAGGTCATCAAGTTTATATTTTTGCACCGCATTGGGAAGGGGATTGTAAAGATGATGAAAATATATTTCGTTATCCTTCAATTAATATAAAAACCAAAGTGCCTTTTTCTTTGGTCGTGCCTTATTCGAAAAAAATAAATAAAATTATTGAAGATTTGGAAATAGATATAATTCACGCACAACATCCGAATTTGTTAGGTTCAGCGGCAAAAAATTGGGCGTTGAAAAAAAATGTTCCTTTAATTTTTACGTGGCATACTTTATATGATAAATATGGTCATTATGCTCCGCTCATTCCAGATTCTATTGCGGGCAGTTGGGCGTTGAAAAATGCAATCGGTTTTGCGGAGGAATGTGATCATATTATTACGCCCACCCAGTCAGTTAAAGATTTTATTTTATCACAGGAAATTGAAAATAAAAATATCAGTGTAGTGCCTTCAGGCGTTGACGAAAGTTTATTTAAAAATGCGAATGGAGAAAAAATTAGGAAGCAATTTAATATTAAAAACGATCAAACTGTTTTAATTAGTATTTCTCGTTTGACTGAAGAAAAAAATGTTGTTTTTTTAGCAAAAAGTATTGTTCAGGTTTTAAAAGATAATAAAAACGTAATTTTTATTTTTGGTGGTGAAGGGGATTTGAAAGATGAGTTAAAAGATATTTTTATGATAGCGGGTGTGGCGGATCGGGCTTTTCTTTCAGGTAAAATTGAGCGTTCAGAGGTAAAAAATTATTTAAGTAGTGGCGACATTTTTGTTTATTCATCAACATCGGAAACTCAAGGAACAATTATTACGGAAAATATGTATGTTGGTAAGCCTGTTGTAGTAGTAAAGGCGAGTGGCGTTAAAGATATTGTTGTTGATGGTGAAACTGGAATTTTAACTGAGGAAAATGAAAGTGATTTTGTTGAGGCGGTAAATAATTTAATTGAAAATAAAGAGAAAAGGGAGTTGATTGGTAAAAATGCTAAAAAAAAGGCTTTAAAAAATTATACGATTGATGTTTGTGGGGAAAAGTTAATTGGGGTTTATGAAAATGTGATTGAGGATTTTAAAAATAATGTTTAATGAGCTTTTTGGTAATTAAATTAGTTAATGTGGTATAATTTTAGTATCAGAAAAACTTACTGAGATTACCACGTCATTCCCTACAGTCATTTCTCGCAATGATGTGCTTTTGTAAAAATAAATTTAAAATAAAATGGCTAATCAAAATAATAATCTACAGGAAAAGAAAAATTTTAATCCAGAATCTAATTTTGAAAACGCAGAATTTAGCGGTGAGCGGGAAAATCAGTTTACCGAGAGAAAAGCAGAAGTGGTGATTGAAAAATCTCAGGCAGAAAGTGATAATAGTTATCAAAGTATTCTTTTAAAAGTGCAAACGACATCTGATGATGATCAGGATGATGATTCGTTGATGGATGATGCGAGCGTTCTTCATCAGCAGATTGATCGTGATTCACAGGTGAAGCATTTGGTGGAGTTGGCTTTTAATAAGGGTGTGGTGCATGCGGTGAAAGTGGCTCAGCAGACGGAGGATTATTATGTTTTGGATCAGTTGCATGATAGTTTACTGGCAGATGATTTGCATGATGCTTTGCTTTCGAATGGGTTGATTGATGAAAATTAAGTTTTTCAAAATTTTAAAATAAGAAATTTGAAAGCCCGCAACGGAGTGATCCGTGCGGGCTACTTATTTGCATGTTATTTTTTATCGATAGCCAAATGGGTTTTTCTTACTACGTTCTACAGACATTCCAATTCCTTGATTTGAACAGAAATGTCTTATCGTAGAAAATTCCCTTCTTTGAAGAAGTTCATTCCCGCTTGGGACATATTCTTTGTTTTGAGGACTACCTATCTCATAACAATAAACAATGAAGTTTAGTTTATAGTAACCTCTTGAATACATATTTTCTTCCAATCCTGCCTTCATATCTTCAATAGCTTGAACGCTAAGTGATGCAGGAAAGTATCGTTGAGGATTTGATTGAGGAGTTTTAACTACTTTGGATGTAGACAATGATGTCATCGAGTGGTGCTGTTGTATTGTTCTTCCGCAACCAGTCAATATGAAAATTGCCAATAATATTACTAATGTTTTAAAAAGTTTATCCAACATTTTTTCTCCTCCAAGAGAAAAATTTAACAAAAAACAACTTTACGATTAAAGTTGCACCTAAAGTCAATTTACATCATCATCATCATTTTGTCAAGAAAAATCTTTGATTAAAATCCAAAAATAGTAGATAATAGAAATATAAATAAAAATCCAAAAATAAACAATAAAACAAATTTATATGACTGATATAATTATCTTGAGTATACTTGCAATTTCAGTAATAACCAGTTTAGTAACGGGAGTACTTTTAATTTTAAGAAGTGTTTTCGGTTACAAAAAAATTATCAACGTTTCAATGAACGAAGATTTAGAAATAATCCGAGTAGCACAAAATTACAAACAAGAAGAAGCAGGGCAGTCAAATCCCGAACTTTGGAAAGAAGAAATTGGAGCGATGGAGCAACTTTTAAAAACAGTGGCGTACATGAAAGGCACAGGAAATTTTTTCAAAAAAATAATTTACGGAAAACCATCAATTGCTTTAGAAATTGCCAATCCGCATGACAGCGAGGAAATATTTTTCTACATTTCAGTGCCGAAAAAATATCGATCATCTTTAGAAAAACAAGTACATAGTTATTTTCCAGATGCACAAGTCGAAAAAATAAAAGACTACACCGTTTTTTCACCCGGAAGTAAAACAGCAATCGGTGTGATGAAATTACAGAAAAATTTTGCTTTGCCGTTAAAAACTTATGAATCGATGGAAGTTGATCCGTTGAGCGAAATCACAACGGCGATTAGTAAATTAGACACGATTGAAGAAGGGGCATGTATGCAACTTGTCATTCAGAGTGCGGGCGATTCTTGGCGGAAAAAGGGAAGAGAAATTGCTCACGAAATGCAACAAGGTAAAAGATTGAAAGATGTGAACAAATCAATGCTCAGTAAATTTTTCAAAGAATTTTTTAGCACTTTGACTAAATCAAAAAAAGATGAAAATTCTTTTGGTGGACGGGAGGAAACTGTTCAACTTACTCCTGAAGAACAAGAATTAGTTAAAAGTATTGAAAATAAAGCGTCAAAAACTGGTTTTAAAGTCAATATTCGTTTGATTGCTTCAGCAAAAACTCAGGAGCGAGCGGAGGAAATTTTGTCTCACATGGAAAATGCGTTTACTCAATTTGAAAATCCAGGGATTAATAATTTCAAAATTCGGCGTTTTGGACGAAATACGAAAAAAATTGCTTTTAATTATATTTTTCGAGCGTTTAGTGAAAGTCAATCAATTATTTTAGACACAGAGGAAATTTCTAGCATTTTTCACTTTCCAATTTCAACCACTGAAACACCAAAAATTACTTGGTTAAAATCTGGCAGTGCAGCTCCGCCGACAAATGTTCCGAAAGAGGGAGTTTTACTTGGCTACAATGATTATCGAGGAGAAAAAACTGATATTCGTTTGGATATTGAAGATCGGCGTCGACATCTTTATGTGATTGGACAAACTGGTGTGGGTAAATCTACTTTATTGCAAGAAATGGCGAAACAGGATATTCGTGATGGACATGGTCTTTGTTTTATCGATCCGCACGGAGATGCGATTGAAGATATTTTTACTGCAATTCCGAAAGAACGGGCAGAAGATGTTCTTTATTTTGATCCAGCGGATATGGAGCGACCGTTTGGTTTAAACATGATGGAATTTGAGCGACCTGAAGAAAAGACTTTCGTGATTAATGAAATGATAAATATTTTTGATAAACTTTACGATTTGAAAGCGACAGGTGGTCCGATGTTCGAGCAGTACATGCGAAATGCAATGCTTTTGGTTATGGATGATCCTGAGTCTGGCTCAACATTGGCAGAAATTCCGAAAGTTTTAGCAGACGAGGATTTTCGTCGGATGAAAATTAGTCGTTGTAAAAATCCAATCGTGGTTGATTTTTGGACGAAGGAGGCGGAAAAAGCTGGTGGTGAAGCGGCGTTGGCAAATATGGTGCCTTACATTACTTCTAAATTAACACCGTTTTTAACTAATGACATGATGCGTCCGATTATTTCGCAACAGAAAAGTACGATTAATTTTCGGGAAGTGATGGATGGTCAAAAGATTCTTCTCATAAATCTTTCAAAGGGTAAAATTGGGGAAACAAATAGTCATTTATTGGGTATGATTATTACTGGTAAATTGTTGATGGCAGCATTGTCTCGAGTGGATATGCCTGAAAAAGAGCGTAAGGATTTTTATTTTTACATTGATGAGTTTCAGAATGTTACGACTGATTCGATTGGGCAAATTCTTTCTGAGGCACGTAAATATCGTTTGTCTTTGACTTTGGCACATCAGTTTATTGGGCAGTTGAGTGAGGATATTTCGAAAGCTGTTTTTGGAAATGTTGGTTCGTTAATTTCTTATCGAGTTGGTCCAGAAGATGCGGAGTTTTTGGAGAAGCAGTTCCAACCTATTTTTAAAGCGAAGGATTTGTCAAATGTTGATAATTATAATTTCTTTGCAAAATTGCTTTTGAATAATGTGGCGACTTCTCCGTTTAATATTAAGGCTTATCCGCCGACGGATGGTTCATTGGAATTGGTTCCGCATTTGAAGGAACTTTCTCGTTTGAAATATGGTCGGGACAGGGAAGTTGTTGAACAGGAGGTTATGGAGAGGACAAGAGTGAAGAGTCCAACGGCTTCGTCGTCAGTTCCGCCAGAAGGAAATGAGGGATTTTTTAAGTAGAATAATAAATATAATTATTATGAATAGAAAAAATTTTTTCTTAAAACAACTCAATACAATCATTGAGGAATATGATGTTTTAAAAAGTCATGGAAAACAAAATAACTTTTTAGATAAAAAAGAAGATCTTTCAACTTTAATTACAAAAGCAAAGACTTCAATTCAAAGAATTGTTGGTAATAGTTCAGAATACTATAAAGAATTAACTAGAATTTTAGAAACTGAAGAATATGATGGTATTAAATTAAAACCAGTAATAGGAATAGTTATTGCATTGAGAGACGATTTGAATAATGATTATTTGAAGAATCTGGGTGAAATTATTCATTCTGAAGTTTTCACAGACTTTATAGAGATGGCAGAATATTTATTGTCTGAAGAATATAAGGATGCTACAGCCGTTATTGTAGGGAGTACTTTTGAAAGCCATCTTAAAAAACTATGTTTAAAAAATTCAATTGATATTAAACTTACTAATAAAAAGGGCGATGTTGTTTCAAAAAAGGCAGGCGTTTTAAATTCAGAGTTATATAAAAAATCAATTTATAATTTAATAATGCAGAAACAAATAATTGTTTGGTTAGGATTAAGAAATAATGCAGCACATGGACAATATTCTGAATATAATAAAGATGATGTTGATTTAATGATTAAAGGTATTATAAATTTCATCGCTTCATATCCAGCATAACTTTTTCAATTTTAAATATTATTTTTATAATAGTATTGGATCCATAATTTATTTAGGCTTTGCTTGTTTAGGAAATTCGTTTTATAATCAAGATAGAAAAATTGAATTTAAGAATATCATTAAAAGAATAAAAATTTATGCGAAAAAAAATAGAGAAGATCAAAAGCCAACTGTTGAGTGGACTTAAAAAAGCAAACACTTTAGAAGAAGTAGAAAATTTACGAGTGGAATATCTCGGCAAAAAAAGTGCTTTCAATGAAATACTAAAAGGATTAAAAAACTTATCGCCAGAAGAAAAAAAAGAAATCGGTCCGTTAGCTAATCAAACAAAACAAAAAATCCAAAAGATTTTAGAAAAAAAGAAAAGTGAAATTGAAGAAACTTTCGACGCAAAAGAAGAATGGATTGACGTAACCGCACCTGGAAAAAAAATTAAACAAGGACATTTAAATCCACTTTCAATTGTTCAGCGAGATATTGAAGATATTTTCACAACTATGGGATTTGAAATTGCAGACGGTCCAGATGTAGAAACCGAATTTTACAATTTCGATGCAATTAATATGCCAGACGATCATCCAGGGCGAGACATGCAAGACACTTTTTGGCTTTCAAAAGAAGAGAGTCGTGAAAAGGGAACTGGAACAGTTTTGCGGACACAAACTTCTTCCGTGCAAGTTCGTTACATGCAAGAACATAAACCACCACTTCGAATTATTGTTCCGGGGCGAGTTTTTCGGAGTGAGACGACGGATGCTTCACACGAACATACTTTTCATCAGTTTGAGGCTTTGGTGGTTGGTGATGATGTAAATGTGGCGAATTTTCTCTCAGTGGTGGAAAACTTTTTTGAGAAATTTTTTGGCAAGAAAATTAAAGTGCGTTTGCGACCGAGTTATTTTCCTTTTGTTGAACCGGGATTTGAGTTTGATATTTCTTGTACAAATTGTGGCGGTGATGGGTGTAGCACTTGTTCGCAAACTGGTTGGATTGAAATTGGTGGTGCGGGAATGGTTCATCAGAATGTTTTGGAGTCAGCCGGATATAAGCGAAATAAATATCAGGGTTTTGCGTGGGGTTTTGGATTGGAAAGGTTGGCGATGATGAAATATAAAATTAACGATATTCGTCTTTTCCACAGCGGAGAAATTAGATTCACGGAACAGTTTTAGTTTTGGTAATTGGGTGAATTGGTATTTTTGGAATATAATATATTGATAATTTTAAATTTATGAAAAACGAAAAACAATTGGGAAATTTGGAAAAAGTGAAAATGCCTTGGCAGGGGAAGACTCTAATAGGATTTATTATCTTCTGTTTGATAACTTTTATTCCTTTAGGTTTAACTTTTGATGATACATCGATAGCAGAGGATCTTCTATGTTCAGGATCTTTGCTTAATTCATTTTCTTTAATGATAGGTTCTGTGTTGTTATATTTTGATTTAGCTGTTACTCCTTTTTTTAAATTTTATGTGTTTATAAATAATTTATTTATTTCAGAAGTCTTTTATTTATTAGATATATTTTTCTGGATATTTTTGTTGTGTATTTTTATTTATTTAATCACTGGTTTTCTGAAAGGTTTTAAAAAGTCTATTTTATTATTTATTTTTTCTTTAATATTGGAATTTTTTGGAAGTTTATATCTTTTGAATGAGCCAAGAGAGGAAATATGTTTTAAAATATTCTTCTTTATGATTTTCGTAATGTCTTTTTCTTTATACCTTTCAATTTCTTGTCTAAAACATCCATATTACAATCAAAATAAAAAAACAAAAGAAATTAAAATTTAATTAATCAATAAATTTTTTCCAATCAAAAAAATAATATCAAAAATATTTTTACAGTATGCGATTGTATGTTATAATAAAAAGATGAAAAAACAAAAACAAAAAAATAAATTTTTTAAAAAAGGTTTTACATTATTAGAGTTATTAATAGTAGTTGCAATAATCGGAATTATGACTTCCGCTCTTTTTATTGCCATGGCGAGAGGTGGTGTCAGTAATGCATTAAAAGTAGCTAGTCGTCAGTTAGCGGGAGCAATAAGAGAAACACAAACTTACGCTTTAACAGGAAAACAAAGAGAGTCAGATTTATATCCATGTGCTTTTAGATTTTCTATTGAACCTGAGACAGATGGCGTTTATTATAAAATTGATTACATTCCTCGGTCAATCAATGAACAATGTGGTGAAGTTAGTCCTGTTTTTGAAATTTTTGCAGAGCCAGTTAAATTTGCCAGTGTTGAAAATGTAACAGGTGGAGATATTATTTTTACTGTGCCACATGCACACTACACGTCTCCTGATCCAGCTATGGAAGAACAAACAGAATTTATCATAGAAAAAAGAGGTCAAGAATATAAAGTTATCGTGTATTCTTCAGGCAGAATTGAAGAAGTTGGCTCAGGTGAAGCTGAAGAATAAATTTTGAAAAAATGAAAATAAAAAAACAAAAAACAATAAAAGTAAAAAAAGGTTTCTCAATTGGAGAGGTCTTGTTGGCTTTATTTGTTTTAGCTTTTGGAATTATGACTTCTGTGTATTTGATGGCGGGAAGTATGCAAGACACAATGAGGAGTCGGGATCTGCTAGTTGCGGCGATGCTCTCTCAAGAGGGGACTGAATTAATGCGTAATATTCGAGATAATAATGTAACAGAAAAAAATTCTAGCACTGATGTGAGAAGTGAACCATTTACTGGTTTTCCGAGTGGCGATGGTGAATGTTCAATAAATTATGAATATGACACGGATACAGATTATAATAACGCATCTTTTTTAAGTTCTTTAAATTGTCCATCATCTTATGAATTATATTTTAGAGAGGGTGATAATGGTAATTTATTTTATTCTCATGAAGGTTCATCGGATAATCTTACTAAATTTAAAAGAAAAATTATTGTTGGTTATGAGGGGGAACTTAAAAGAAACATTGTGAGTATGGTTATTTGGAACAGAGATGATTTTCCTAATGATAAATCTGAATGTAACATAGGACAAAATTGTATGTATTCAGAAACAATATTAACAGCATGGATTAATCTAGAATAAAAATAAATATGAAATTTTTAGCAAAAAAACAAAAAGGTTTTACATTGATCGAACTGATGGTTTCAATTTTCATTTTTATGATTATTATTTCATTAGTCATTGAAATTTTTGGCAAGCAAGTCGTAGCCTCTAGGCATGCTCGAGTTTTACAGAGGAATATTGAGGACGCGGATTTTGCGATGAATTATGTTGCTAAAACATTGCGAACCAGTTCTTTGCCGACAAGTGAAGAGGGGATAGGGAATGGTACAGCTTCTGGTTCATCAGCTGATCAAAGTTTAGGAACTATTTATACAGACATAGTTTACGCTTATGATTATTCCCAAAAAAGTTGTTTTAAATTTGCCTTTGAAGAAGAGGATGGTAAAGGAAGTTTGGTAGTTTACTCTATGGATGAACTTACTCAAGAAAATTATGGCAGTGGAGAGGATGAAACTTTTGAAATTGGAAAAGTAATACATACTTGTGCTTATGATAATAATTATTCGAGCGATGGCAGAAAATTAACTTCGGGGGATGTAACAGGAGGATTTTATATATCACCCACTCGCAAGGATCTTACTGAAGAAACTGAAGCGTTAGAAGTTTACGATGAATCAATGGGAAAAGTAACTATAAATTTAGAAATTGACAATCGTGCCAGCGAATCGGTAAAACAAGAAGAACAAGGAGGTATTCAAAATAAAGTTATAATTCAGACATCTGTTGCTTTGAGAGATTATCCAGGTGATTTAACTTTTTAATTTATTTTAAAATTTAGATAATCTCTATATTTTTAAATAAAAATTGTAAATAATTTAAAAAATAAAATTTAACATAATTAATAATTAAATTTATGAAACAAAAACAAAAAGGTTCAATATTGGCTTTTGCGGTAATTATAATGTCTTTTATGATGATTATTGCTTTAGGAATGGTGGCATCATCTTTGTTGAGTAGAAAGGGTGCAAATGTGAGTAGTAATTCGACCAGTGCTTTTCAAAATACAGACAAGGGAATGGAATTATTTCTTCTTGAATTGTATACAAATACAAAACCTTTCGATACTTTAAATGATTTAGCAGAGGCGATTGTTGATGGTAGCGATAATAGATATGAATGTGTAACTATTGATGAAGTAGCTGTAATTCAAGGAGAAGATAGTGGTGAATTTAGTTTAATTTCATATAGAGAGGCAAATCCTGAAGTTAGTGATGGTAAGGATTTTGCTGTTGTGGAAAGTTGCGAAATGGAAATTGCTAGGATTTTTAAGATTAAGGTTACTGGTAATTTTGCAACGGCGTCTCGTTCGATTGAGGTTAATTTGAGTAATTCTTTGAAGCGTGGATTGGTTGCTCGTTGGACATTTGAAGAAAGTGCGGAACATGTTAGGTTGTATGATAATTCTAAAGATCCTCAAGGGTCTCCTATTGTTAAAGATCGTTCTAAAAATGATTATATTTTAACTTTGTGTCCAATTGAATCTGAAGGACCTTTTCAATTATTAACTACAAAAGAGTCAAATACTTGTCCATTGATGAAGTTTGAAGATGCTGATGAAACTAACGGATTTTATATGAGTCATTTACCAAAATGGGACGAAAAACAAGGAGGAAAACCTAATGATGATGAAATTTGTTTCAATGAAGCTGAAGATCTAGAAACATCTTGTGGAGCATTTGTGTCGGGTGTAGTGTCTGATCATGTTAATGGAAAAGGCGTTGGATTGGGTGGATTTAATCCTGTAATGTATGATACTTCTCCAGATAGTGAAGATTATTATGATGAAGAGTATAAAACAGGTTCAGAGGCTTTAGAATTTAATGGATTTAGTCATTATTTAGCTCCAAATCTTGGTAACGAAGGTGCTAATCGAGTTAAAGAAGGATCTCAGGAAAGTTTAAATTTAAAGGATAGTGAAGGAATTAGTATTTCACTTTGGTTTAATAATAATTCAGAAACAGGTGGCGGAGAAGATGGCACTGAAAAACAAATTTTAATTTCAAAAACAAAAACTAATAATAGTGGATATGAATTATATCTTAAGGAGGATAAAATTTATTTTAGAGTGAATGGTAGGAATGTTAGTGTGAAATATGGTGATGACAATCAATGGCATCATGTAGTCGCTCGATACGATAAAACATCTAGTAATAGTGGTATATTAATTGATGGAGGAAAAATTGAACAACTAGGACTTTCTACAGCTGGACAAGTTAAGGATGATTCTGAGACGCCTTTATTTATTGGAGGTGTTTATGACGGAGATGATGCAGATGAATTTAATATTGATGATTTTGAAGGTGGCTTTGGTGGAATGATTGATCATGTAGAAATTTATAATCGTTACTTGATAAACTTTGAGGCACAAAAGTTGTGTAATATGGCGGCGGGAGAGGGTTGGCAAAGTGAGAGTGGTTCTATTGCAGAATTATGTGAAGATGTGCTTTGGGAATTATAATAGATGTGAAAAAAGCTCTTCGATTTAATGAGGGGCTTTTTTATTTTCTTGAATGTTGTATAATTAGAGTTGAGAGAATTTTAAATTAAAAATTTTGAATTTTGATTGAAATTAGAGTTTTTTAAAATATTTTTGGTAAATAAAAAAAGTTCCCTTGAAAATAATTTCAGGGGAACTGCCTCTCAAGGCTTATATTCAGCATGTGAGACTTCTCTCCTATATGCCTGTCTTTGATCTTCAGTATCTTGTTGTTCAAAAAATAGGATCTCCGCTGCCACTAATTTTTTGTGGGCTCTTTCTTTCTTTCTTTTTCTTTTTTTCTTCAGCTACTTCAATCGTTCTCATAATAATGATTTCCTTTTTTTCGTAAGTTTACGAAAAAAATTTAAGTTTAGAACTGCTTCCATTGATAAATTTCACAGTGAAATCATCAATAGAATACTAAATTATAGCAAAAGAAGAAAAATAAGTCAAGGGGGCTTTTTTATAAAATTAAAAATATTCTTAAATCGTGAATTTTGAATCACAAAGTTAAAATATTATGAATAAAGAAAAAGCAAAAAAACGAATAGAAAAATTGACGAAAGAAATTGATCGATTGCGATATTTGTATCATGTGAAAGATGATCCGAGCGTTGACGATATTGTTTATTCTTCATTGATGGATGAATTATCAAAATTAGAATCAGAATTTTCAGATTTAAAAAGCAAAAATAGTCCGACACAAAGAATCGGCGGGAAACCATTGGAAAAATTTAAAAAAGTTGAGCATAAAGTTAAACAATGGTCGTTTGGCGATCTTTTTAACTTTTCCGAATTAAAAAAGTGGGAGAAAAAAATAAAACGAATGATTGAAAAATATCCAGATTTAATTAATGAAAAATTAGAATATTGTTGTGAAATTAAAATTGATGGTTTGAAATTAATTTTGACTTATGAAAATGGTGAATTAATTACGGCAGCGACACGAGGCGATGGAAAAATTGGCGAGGACGTAACTCACAATGTTAAAACAATTCAGAGTGTGCCGTTGCAACTTGATGAAAAAATTGATTTAGTAGTTGTTGGAGAAGCTTGGTTGTCTGAAAGTCGATTAATTAAAATTAACGCTGAGCGAGAAAAAAATGACGAAGCTCCTTTTGCAAATCCTCGAAATGCGGCGGCAGGTTCGATTCGTCAACTCAATCCAAAAGTGGTGGCAAATCGAGGTTTAAGTACTTTCATTTACGATATTGATGATATTCAAACTAATGATACACAAATTAAATTTCCAGAAAATCAAATTGAAGAATTGAAACTTTTAGAAAAATTAGGATTCAAAATAAATTCACATTACAAATTGTGTAAAAATATTCAACAAATTGAAGATTTTTATCGAAATTGGATTGATCAAAAAGATAAACAAGAATATGGTATTGATGGTTTGGTGATTAAAATTAATAGTAAAAAAATTCAAGACAAATTAGGTTATACTGGAAAAAGTCCGCGGTGGGGAATTGCTTATAAATTTCCAGCGGAACGGACGACTACGGTGGTTGAAGATATTTCAGTGCAGGTTGGACGAACGGGTGTGCTTACTCCAGTAGCTCATTTGCGACCAGTTCAAGTGGCGGGTTCAGTGGTGTCTCGGGCGACTTTGCATAACGAAAGTGAAATTAAAAAATTAGATTTAAAAATTGGGGACACAGTTGTGATTCAAAAAGCGGGCGATATTATTCCAGAAGTGATTGAAGTTTTAAAAAATTTGCGAGAAGGGAAAGAGAAAAATTTTGACCTGATGAAGGCTTGTGAAGAAATTTGTGGCGGGGAAGTTGTCAAAGAAAAAAT
>JAGLWU010000012.1 GCA_023133275.1 Candidatus Moraniibacteriota bacterium | reverse complement strand
AGCCCCATTCTCAACTTTTACCGTCTCGCCAGGCAAACTAATTATTCGCTTAATATAATATTCCCCATCACCCTTCGGCGACCTAAAAACAACTACATCATATCGATTAAATTCCTTGCTGGGATTCACATCAAAAAAATCTTTTCCAAATAAACCAATCTGAGTATATTTATAACCAAATTCATTAGTAATCAAATATTCACTTTCTGAAAAAGTAGGCTCCATGCTACTACCTCTCACAATAAAAGGTTGCAAAAGAAAAGTCCTCACTGGCCACATAATAACCACTGCCAAAGTAAACATTTTCACCATTTCCAAAAGAAAATCAAAAATACTTTCTTGATTTTCTAAATTAGAATTATTTTTAATAATATTTTGATCTTTCATGAATTTATAATTTTTTATTTAAAATCTAGCATCAAATTTACAGTATTTTTCACAAAATAATAATGCTCACACAGAACTTTAACTAACTAATTGTAGCATAAATAAGCCACTTTTGCAACCCCTGTTTTTCCCTTATTTTAAGCCAAGAATAACGTTTTTACCTATAATTTTAATTTATTAAATTCAAATTATTCCATAAAATTCAAGCCAATCTTTTAAATATTCATCAATTTTTAAAGTATTTATCTCCACAAGTAGAATTAATCAACACTAAACTTCTTAAAAAACCCTCATATTGTCATCTCGAGCGTAGCGATAGCAAAGTCGAGAGATCTCAAAACTCTGTGATTCTCTGTAAACTTTGAGAGTTCTCCGTTCCGCTTTGCTCCAGTCGAAATGACATGGATAGGTTTTTTTGGAAGTCTATTATTTAAAAGTATCCAAAAAAGCAATTATCTAACACAAATACCATTTTTATAGAAAAAAATTATGTTACAATAATTATAAGAATTATAAACACTAAAAATAGTAAAAAATAAATTTCATGAATAATCTCATCCATCAAGAAAAACTAAATTACAAAATAATATTCTTTGTAAACGTAATCACATTCTTAATGGGATTTTCCACCGCACTTTTAACCTACATAACTTCTGCCTATTTTAAAAAAACATTAGGCACAGAAAACATAGCTTGGACATATTTAGTCGCCAACATCATATTACTCATTATTCTCTTAAATATTCATCACTTCGTTCGCATTATCGGAAAAACTCCACTATTTCACCTAATTAATGTTTGCAAAGTCTCCATCTTTGTAGCCTTAATTTTAATTAATAATACATTCGCCAATACTTTTTTCTTAATGATTTTTATCATTTTCGATGTTTTAGCTTGGACAATACTGAGCATGATCCTCGAATCTTGCTCAATTGATAAAGATTCTGGAAAAATTTATGGCTTTAATTTCACTCTATTTAACGCTGGCTTCATCATTGCACCGATCATCTCAACTAATTTACTTGATAAATTTGGATTTAACGGTGTATTTTCTTTAGTTATCATAATGAATACAATAATATTCTTAATCGCTTTCTTTAAAATTAAACAGGTGAATCATCGCTACACACAAAAAATAAATTTCAAAGCTCTTTTCAAAAAATTATCCGTCAGAAAAGACATTCTCAATATTTTTCTCGTTTCTATTTCTTTAAGATTTTTTTACGCTTTAATGGTTATCTACACTCCACTTTATCTTTTAAATAAAGGTTTAGACTGGAGTCAAATAGGCGTCATCTTCACAATCATGCTAATTCCATTCATTTTAATTCAATATCCCGCTGGACTACTGGCCGACAAGAAGTTCGGAGAAAAAGAAATTATATTCATTTCCTTCATTATCATGGGAGTTGCAACAATAATTTTTTATCTAACCGACAGCGTAGAAGTTACCACTCTAGCTATAATTTTATTATTCTCAAGAATTGGTGCTGCTCTGATAGAAATTTTACAATCATCCTATTTTTACAAAAGAATTGACGGCAACGACATTGAAATGATTTCCTTTTTCCAAACCGCAAAACCAATTGCTTACATTCTCGCTCCCGCTATTTCCAGTATTTTACTAATTTTTTTCGAAATGAAAAGTATTTTTATTTTAAGTGCCATTATTTCATTCGCAACTCTGTATCCTGTTTACAAATTAGTGGACAATAAATCTGAATCTGAAATGTAAAAAGTAATTTTTATTTTTCCTAATTATTTTAAAAGTAAAGAATTTCTGTGCTCGTCGCACGGGCTTTTCTGAACAAGGGATCATGACCCCTTGTTGAAATTCTAAAAAATTTCTTCATTCTGTATTGAACGCATATATGCGTTCAATACAGATTAAAATTAAACTTAAAATTTTATTGTTAATCTTACAGTTTCCTAGAATCCGGATAATTTTTTAAATTTTTCTGCGAAAAACCTAAAAAATTTCCGGAATGACAGAAAAAAATTACAAGCCCTTGAAAAAATTTGTTATTTTGTTATACTATAAAATGTTAAGTTAATTATGGCGGCTATCGTTCAACGGTTAGGACATCGGTTTGTGGTACCGAGAATGAGGGTTCGATTCCCTCTAGTCGCCCAAAGAATTTAAAAATATGAAACTAACAATTTTAGGTAGCGGAAGTTGCGTGCCATCTTTAAAGCGTAGCTCACCATCAAACTTTTTACAAACTTCAAACAAAAAAATCATAGTTGATTTTGGAGCTGGAACTCTACATCAATTACTAAAAGCTAACATTGATTATAAAGAGATTGATTGTGTTTTTATAACACATTTTCACAATGATCACATTGGGGAACTTCATGCATTTCTGAATGCACTAAATAATACTCCAAATTTCAACAGAAAAAAAGAATTAACTCTAGTTGGACCTATTGGATTTAAGAATTTTTATAAAAAAATAATCAATTCTAAACCGAGACCCAACACTTTCAAAATTAAAATTAAAGAAACTTGAATTCAACAATTTAAAGCCC
>JAGLWU010000011.1 GCA_023133275.1 Candidatus Moraniibacteriota bacterium | reverse complement strand
ATTGTTTCACAAATTGATTAAAAAATTTTTAGTTTTCAGGTTTCATAATAAATAAATCCACAGTCGACAGTCTTTAGTCTTCAGTCGGCAGTCAGCAGTCGGCAAAATAGCGCACTGCCAATTGCCGACTGTGGACTGTGGACTGCCGACTGTCTGAGGAAGCACGAAAATTATAGTTTTTTAATAAATTTACAAAGTTATGTCTTTAACTTTGCGACCTTTGCGTCTTTGCGTGAGACAATTAATTTATAACTTTTCTAATAAGACTCAATAATATGGTATTTGAAGTATTATTCTGGCTATCAGTCTTTGCAGTTTTTCATACTTATGTTTTATATCCTTTTTTATTGAAAATATTTTCATCTAACAAGTCTGATAATACTGTTGTATTTCCGTATGATGAAAATCTGCCTTTTGTTTCAATATTAATATCTGTATTCAATGAACAGGAAGTTATTGTTGAAAAAATAGAAAGTATATACAACACAAATTATCCTGTTGAAAAATTTGAACTAATTATCGGCTCAGATGCATCAACCGACAATACAAATTCATTATTAGATGATTTATCACAAAAATACCATTCTTTACATTTTTTCATTTTTAAACAACGACAGGGGAAAGGGAATATTATTAATCAACTTTTTGAGAAAACAAAAGGTGAAATTCTTATCTTAACTGATGCTAATGTTATTTTTGAAACTAATACGATTTACGAGCTTGTTAAACATTTTAAAAACAAAGATATAGGTCTTGTTGATACAAATATGATTAATAAAGGATTGAAAAAAGAGGGAATCTCAATACAGGAAAATGCATACCTGTCACGTGAAGTTATTATTAAAAATCAGGAAAGCCGTATCTGGGGAACTATGATGGGACCTTTCGGCGGATGCTATGCTATAAGAAAAGAACTATATTCAAAAGTTCCGGAAAATTATCTTGTTGACGATTTTTATATTAATATGAAAGTATTTGAAAAACAGCAAAAAGCTATTAATAACTTAAATGCAAAAGTATATGAACATATTTCAAGCAACCTGAAAGATGAATTTCGCAGAAAAGTGAGAATAGCAACAGGAAACTTTCAAAACCTTAAAACTTTCGCATACCTGCTATTAACACCTTTTAAATCTGTGTCTTTTTGCTTTTTATCTCATAAAGTATTACGATGGCTTGGACCTTTCTTCCTCATAATTGCTTTTATTTCAAATATTTTCTTACTTTTTCACCCCGATTCACCCTGCCAAAGTTTTACGGCGGGCAGGTCGGAATTTTATAAATATTTATTTTATTTTCAATGTTTTGTTTTTATCCTTCCTGTTATTGATTATTTATTAAGGAAATTTAAAATACATATTGTAACTTTACGATTTATTACTCATTTTTATTCAATGAATCTGGCTTTATTATTTGGATTCATTAATTTTTTAAAAGGAGTTGAAACAAATGTCTGGAAACCAACAAAAAGAAATTAATAATTTCAATACAATAGAACAAGCTATTGATGATATACAATCAGGAAAAGTCATTATTGTCGTTGATGATGAAGATAGAGAAAACGAAGGTGACTTTATCGCTGCAGCCGGGTTGATTACTCCCGAGATAGTAAATTTTATGGCTAAAAATGGAAGAGGATTAATATGTGCTGCTGTACCCGAAGACAGATGTGATGAACTGGATTTAGAATTGATGGTTGGTAAAAATACTTCCTTACACGAAACAGCTTTTACTGTCTCTGTTGATTTGAACGGACATGGTTGCACAACAGGTATATCAGCAAGCGACAGAGCAAAAACAATTAATGCACTCGT
>JAGLWU010000010.1 GCA_023133275.1 Candidatus Moraniibacteriota bacterium | reverse complement strand
TTTCAATTGAATTTACAAACAAATTATAATCTTTCTGATCCATAAAGTTATACTGAGTAATCTTTACATTTTCTGGAATAGCATTATTTTTTTCTCTCACTATATTATCTAAAATGTAAGGATGTCCTCCAAATGAGTACCTTATAAATTTGGTAAACATTTTCATTTCATCTATAGAAACTTTATATTTTTCTTCTAAGTCATCAGAAAAATCCCTTGTATATTCAAATAAAAGTTTATCTTTATCTGAATAACTCATTCTAGTTTTATCATTTTCAAATGATATATTTATATTATTTTCTAAACTTTCTCCTTGTAAAGAAAATTGATGTTCCAATAATGTTTTATCTAAAATTTGTTCCGATGAAGAATCCCCGTGATCTAATAATTCATTTATTCTAGAACTATTTTTAAATTCAGATAATCTAAGTCCTAAATCTGAATACAATGAAAATTCTTCATAAGTATTATTTTCTAAATTAGCAATAACAATTTTTCTTGTCTTAAAATTATATATCTTCATTATTGAAGAATTTTTATAAACAAAAAAATCATCTCCTAAAATAACTTCTAAATTTAAATCCTCTTTTTTATTTTCACCATTTTCAACATCTTCTTTTACTACTGTATCTGTATGACCCGTAAAATTGATAATAATAGAATTTTCTAAAAGCTCCAACTCCTTAATATTTTCAACAGATTCATTTTCTTTTTTAAAATAAATAATCATTGTAAAGATCATTCCAATAAGAATCACCCCTATAAAACCAAAGATAATTTTTTTATTCATATATTCTTACATAAATTTAATCAAAAAAACATAAACTTATTCCACAGCTGTACTCCCCGCCGAAATTTCAGCTATTTCTTGTGTAATCTTCATCTGCCTAATCTGATTATACGCCAATGTTAAATCTTCACCCATCTCCTTCGCCGCATCCGTCGCATTCCTCATCGCTATCATCCTAGCCGATTCCTTAGACGCATTCGACTCCAAAATAGAATGGTAAATTTGCATCTCAATCAACCGTGGAAAAATATTTGACAAAACCTCATTTGGACTCGGCTCAACTTTATACTCAAATTTCGGCTCTTTTAATTCACGCTCTTCAATTGAATTATCCATCTCAATAATTTGCTTTTCCAAATCAATTTTTGAAATAGGTAAAATTTGACGAATTTTCGGCTCCTGTTTTACCACTGAAATATAATCCGTATACGCAATAACCACTTTATCATAATTAGCTTTTTCATATTCTTCGATAACCAAATTCGACAACGGTCGCACTGCCTCAATTCCTGGTAAATAAGTCAAATCAGGAAAAGAAGCGATTATTTCTTTGCCTAATTTAGCAACTAAATTTTCACCTTTCCTTCCAATAGTTACAAAATCGACTTTCAATTCTTTATTTGAATCTTTTGGCTCAATTTTTTTCGCTCCAATTCTATTTATTTTCAAACTTTTTGGATTATCAATTTCATTTCTAATCCTTCTCATAATTTGAGAATTAAAAGATCCACACAAACCTCGATTAGAAGTAATGATAATAACCAAAACCTTTTCTACCTCTCGCACCTCTAAAAGCTTTGATTCGTGTTTATCAAAAGAACGAGCTAAGTTAGTCAAAATATTCCAAGCACTTTTAGCATAAGGACGAATTTTCAAAACACTTTCCGTCGCTCGTCGCATTTTTGCAGCTGAAACCATCTCCATCGCTCGAGTTATTTTTCCAGTATTATTGATTGATTTTATTCGCCGTTGTATTTCTTTACTATTTGACATAGTTTAATAATTTTAAATTTAGAATTATGATTTAAGAGTTTTTTATAAAAAAATTAATTTATAAAATATTTTTTATAATCAGTTTTTGATAATCCCTCTTTCATACTAAATATCTCATCTTTCGTCCCAATGAATATTATTTTCTTATTTTTGGAATATCTTATATACAAGTAGAAATAATTGGGTTTAAAAATCATTTTATCAATACTTTGTTTATTTCCTTCTAACTTTTTATTTTCGAATTCAATACCAAATTTATTCTCATCAAAAAAATACTTAACATTTCTATTTTTTGATAAAAAGTGCAAATATAAAGGAGAAACAATAAAAAGAAATGGTATAACATATTTAAATAAGCTATTCAAAAACATTCCTAGCTCCCTATTTAAAATATAAGCAAAAAATATCACAAAAATACAAACCAAAAACCATCGACTCCAAGTAATACTAAAAAGATTATACAAAAAACGTTTTTTGAAATCAAAATTTATATCAAACTTTAACATAGAACCTAATATTAAATTAATTAAAACGTTTCCTTGAAATCTTTAATCGCACTTTCTAATTTTTCAACAATTTCATCCGTTAATTCTTTCTCATCAGCAATATTTTCCAAAACCTCTCGCTTGCTTGAGTGCATAAATTTGTGAAAAGATTTTTCCCATTCAATAATTTTATTTACTTCAATATCATCTAAAAATCCATTAATCAAAGCATAAATAATTGCAACTTGATTTTCCATTGAAAGTGGCGAATACTGATCTTGCTTTAGAATTTCAACTGTTCTCCTTCCTCTTTCAATTTGTGCTCTAGTTTTTTCATCTAAATCAGATCCAAATTGAGCAAACGCTTCCAATTCTTTAAACTGTGCCAAATCTAATCTTAATTTTCCAGCTACTTTTTTCATTGCTTTAGTTTGAGCAGAGCCTCCTACACGGGACACACTTAACCCTGGATTGATCGCTGGTCGAATGCCTTTGTAAAACAAATCTGCCTCTAAATAAATTTGCCCATCAGTAATAGAAATAACATTAGTTGGAATGTAAGCAGAAACATCTCCTGCTTGTGTTTCGATTATCGGAAAAGCTGTCATTGAACCTCCACCAAAATCTTCGTTCAATTTAGCACTTCTTTCTAAAAGACGAGAATGTAAATAGAATACATCTCCAGGGTAAGCCTCTCGCCCCGGTGGACGACGTAAAATTAAAGAAATTTGTCGATAAGCCCACGCATGTTTTGACAAATCATCATAAACAATCATCACATCCAATCCTTTATCCATAAAATATTCACCTAGAGCACAACCTGAATATGGAGAAATAAATGAAAAAGATGAAGGATCCGAAGCTCCCGCTACAATAACAGTTGTATACTCCATTGCTCCATTTTTTTCTAATTCCGCCACAATTCTAGCAATTTTTGATTCCTTTTGACCAATTGCTACATAAATACAAACCATATCCTGTCCTTTCTGATTGATGATTGCATCAATTGCCACAGCTGTTTTTCCAGTTTGTCGATCTCCGATAATTAATTCTCGTTGTCCTCTTCCTACAGGAATCATCGCATCAATTGCCTTAATTCCAGTTTGCACTGGCTCATGAACTGATTTTCGAGAAATAACCCCTGGTGCAATTTTTTCAATTGGATAAAATTCATCAGTTTTAATTTCTTCTTTTCCATCGATTGTTTGTCCAAGCGGATTTAACACTCGTCCAATCATTTTTTCAGAAACTGGTACGGAAAGAATTTTTCCTGTTGATTTTACCTCATCACTTTCTTTAATTCCTTTATAATCTCCTAAAACAATTGCACCAACTTGATCTTCCTCTAAATTTAACGCCACACCTAAACTTCCATCGGAAAATTCTAGCATTTCTTGACTCATTACATCTGAAAGTCCTTCAACTCGAACTACTCCGTCCCCTACTTCTAAAACTTTTCCGACTTTTTCGGTTTGAGATTGAGTTTCGAAATTCTCAATTTGTTTTTTTAATTGATCGACTATGTAATTTTTCATAATTTATAATTTATTTAATTGTTTTGATAATTTAAATGTTAATTTATTTTAAAATTTTCTTCAATTTTTTACCTCTTGACTTATTATTATCATTATGCTAAATTTATATATTCGTAGAAAAATCCACGAATCAACAACATATAAAAGGAGAATTTTTCAAATGAGAACTGATAAACAAATTTGGGAAGAAATAAAGAAAAAATTAGGTACAAACCAATTGACTCTGAAAATAATTCTTTTCTCTGGAGAAAAAGTAACGATTGAGGCAATACACACTTTTTCCATGAACAACTTTTTTAATGAATTACAAAGAAAGGGAATAGATGTTGAAGCAATAGATAAATTTTCTGTAATTGATCCTAATCTTTAACTTCCAATTGGCACAAGACCCGTTTACTGCCAGAACAATGTTCAAAGGGTCTTTTTTTATTTCTCAAAAAACTTTTTTAATTTACAATTTCTATTTGCAATTTAATATAAACTTACAAATAACTACTTCACCAAACAATTTTTCAATTGCTTCAACTGTCCACCAATACTAAAATCAGTAACCTCTTCACCAACTTTGACAGAAACACCTCCCAAAATACTCTCATCGACTTCATTTTTCAAAATAACTTCTTCAGATTCATATTTTTTGCCAATAAAATCCTTCACACTCTGCAATTGATCTACATTCAATTCTTTCGCACTCATAATTTCGGCTTCTACAATATTATTTTCCCTATTATAAATTTGAATAAAACTTTTAATTATTTCATCAATTTTTTTAAACTCACTATTTCTTTTCAGATTCTCAACAAACTTCAAAACCAACGCATCAACATCAGATTTATTTTTTTCTTTTGTTAACTCGAACAAAGCTTGAGCATATTGTTTAGATTTGATTTTCATATTTCAATTTTTTCGTAATTCTAAATTTGATTAAATAACTCACAAAATATTTTACAAATCAATCTTCCATGCAAGCTAATTTTTCACCACTTTTTCAATAATTTCTTTATCTTTATCACTATCAATTTTTTCTTTTAAAACTTTTTCCGTCGCCATCATCACTAACTCGATAGTTTCTTTTTTTAACTCTTCTCTCAATTTATTCTTTTCTTCTTCAATCTTTTCTTCCGCTTTTCTGAAAATTTCATCAGCCTCCATCTTAGAATTTTCTAAAATTTCTGCCTTATTTTTTTCAGCAATTTCTTCAGCTGCAGCGATAATTTTTTTTGCCTCTTTTTTAGCTTTATTTAAAACATCTTTTTCTCTCGATTCAGTTTCCTCTAACTTTTTATTAGCTTTTTCCGCATCCTTAATTCCTTCCGCAATTTTAGCACTTCGCTCGTCCAACATTTTCATCATCGGACCATAAGCAAATTTATACAAAACAAAAAGCAATACTGCCAAATTAACAAATTGTGCAATAAGCACCCAATAATTATCTATTCCTAAAGCTTTAATAATTTCCATAGTTTTAGCAAAAACTTTTTAATATTTTTAAACGTTTTTTTGAAAAATATATTTATTTAGCATTTCCACAGAAACAGAAATCTTAAAAAATATAAATTTTCCAAAAAAATTAATAACTCAAGATGTCTCATATTTAAATTGAAATACAAGACATACTAAAATTATTAACCAAAAAGGATAATAAGAGAAACAACCAATGAATAAATAGCTGTTGACTCAGTGATCGCCATTGTTACGAAAATAAGTGGCGTGATTTTTCCTCCAGCTTCTGGGTTTCGTCCGATAGCTTCAAGAGCTTTTGCGGCAATCATACCCTCACCAATACCAGAACCGATAGCTCCTAAACCAATCGATAAAGCAGCCGCAATATACTTTAATCCTTCTACTTCTTCCATATTTTTATTATTTTAATTATTAATTAAATTTATTAAACTTCAAATAATATTATACCGTCGCTTTTTCATTTAAATCTTCATCATCTATCTTTAATGCTAATGAAATAAACATCAAAGTCAATACCGCAAAAACAAATGCTTGCACCACTGCTGTCAAAAGACTCAAAAACTGAAATGGCAATGGCAAAAACCATGGCATCAAAAATAACATCACCATTCCCAAAACTTCACCTGCAAAAATATTACCAAACAAACGAAATGACAGTGAAACAATCTTAGCAATCTCTCCAACAATATCCATCAATCCTAAAAATATATCTAAAAAACCTTGTGCCAACAATCCAAATTTCAATTTTCCACGAAAAAGTTCTGAAAAAAATTCTTTCATCCCACTAAAATTAAAATACTTTCCGAGATAACCAAATGGTCCAAAAGAAATAATTGCCACAATCTGAGCTGTAATCACCGCTACTAAAGTCATTACTATCACTATACCATAATCTGACATCACTGCTCGAAATAAAGAAACTTTTCCCTCACCGCTCTCAAGAACAACTGCTGAACCAGGAATGAAAGTTATCAAATTTGCTAGCATGATAAAAAGAAAAAGTGTGAAAACTAAAGGAAAAACTTTTTTTGCTATATCCTTGTCTTCTATGATAGACTGTACAAAATCGAGTCCGCCCTCAATTAAAATTTCAAAAGCTGCTTGAGTCCTGCCTGGAACTTGTTTGAATTTATAACGGATTGTTAAAATTAAAATCATCAACGAAATAGATACCACAACCATCCAAAAAAAAGAATTGGAAACTGGAAATGATCCTATTTTAAAAAGTATTTCTGGTGCTAATGATATGTTTAGTTCCATTTGAATTTAAATAAAAATAAAAACTGAATGCACGAGGCACTCAAATTTCTTTTACAAACTTTCTTTTTTAATTTCATCTGAGTATTGCTCCATTTTTTTTGTAAGCATCCTCGTTTTCTTGAAAAGTAAAATATTGGTAATGATAAATGCTATTCCGATAAAGATAAGTATAAACAATGGTTTTTTTTGAAAATGTTTATCGAGAAACAAACCGATTCCGCCAAAGAAAATCATTGGTGTTAAAATAGAAACGCCCGTATAAATAGCGGAACCTTTCACAATATCTCTCAAACTTTCTTCTCGATTATTTTTATCTTTTTTCATATTTTACTTTACATTAATATTTTATATGAATAATTTTCAACTGTCAAATTTTTGTAATTTTAGATTTTTTCTGTGCTCGCCGCACGGGCTTTTGATACATTGAATTAAAATTGGATTTAAAATTAAATTTAAATAATTTTAAATTAACTTTTTGCAAAAATCATTTTTCTATACTCTCCTGAACTCATTATTTTTTTCATATCAGTAATTTTTTCTGTAAACTCTATTCCTTCAAGATGATCGTATTCATGTTGAATCACTCGACTTAAAAGTCCCTCAACTTTCAAATTAAATTTATCACCTTTTTCATCAGTCGCTTCAATGATTATTTTTTCCGGTCTTTTAACTGGTGCAAAAAATTTCGCATAAGCGACACTGCCACAACCTTCATAAATAATAATTTCCTTTTTAGAACTCCAAATTATTTTTGGATTAATATAAATTCTCAGCTTGTCAATTTCATCAGGATTTCTGTTTGGTGTTTTGTCAATTTTTGTAACGAATATTCTTGATTTTTCTCCAATTTGAGAAGAAGCTAATCCTACTAATTCATGATAATTTAATGAATCAATTAAATTTTTAATTATTTTTTGTGTCTCTTTTGAATTTATATTTTTAACAATTTTGCTTTTTTGTTTTAATAAAGGATTTCCCACTTGAATTAAATTTTTTATAATCATATAATTTTAAAAAGGTTTCATTCTAAAAAACAGAGCATTCTATATAAACAAAATATTCATTATTTTGTTTTGATAAAATAACGTGTACAAGTATGTGTTCACTTGACCAATATGTTTTTTCAACAATAACTTGATTAGGCGTCCACCAACTCATCGACTCTGATAATGCCCCACTAACAGAACCGCTATATTCAGTTTTTGATTCTATATCTTCTTTCATTTTTTCAACTGATGATTCTGATATTGATATTTTTGCTATTATTATAGGATCTATGGGTGGTTTTTTATCAAAATCAATTATATTCGAACTATCAGGAAAATCTATATTTGATTCACTTTCTATTCTACTCAATATTGAAATAGAAGAATTAGTGTATACTAAATTTACGACAATTAATAAACTAATTATTCCAAATATAATTATAATCTTTTGAAAATTTTTAATTTCTTTTTTATTATTTTGGACTTTATCAGTTAACAAATTATTACTTTCCATATACTTATTTTACTATTTTACGTTAATTATAACACAAAAAATCAAACTAAACTTTTCAAAACATTTTTAATACTCCTTTCATCCAATCCCGCTTCAACCAATAATTCCTCCCGACTTCCGTGTTGTAAAAATTTATCTGGCAAACCAATATTTTTTACCGTAACATTCAAATTTTCCTGTGCTACAAATTCACCAACCGCACTTCCCACCCCGCCCAAAACAGCTCCCTCTTCAACCGTCAAAAAAGTTTTATGATTTTTAGCCAATCCTCGAATCATTTCTTTATCCAACGGCTTCACAAAACGCATATTCACCAAAGTCGCATTTAACTTTTCCGCCAAAGATACACAATTATTCAAAACTGTACCGAACGTTAAAATAACTATTTTTTTACCTTTTCTGATAATTTCAGATTTCCCTAATTTAATTTCTTGAAAATTATCTTTTTTACTAGAAATTACTTTATCACGAGGATAACGAACGATAACTGGACCTTCATACTCATAGCCCCAATCCAACATCGCTTCACATTCTTCTGCTGTCGTTGGAGCAAGAATTGTTAAATTAGGAATATTTCGTGCAAACGCCATATCAAAACTTCCCGCATGTGTCGCCCCATCTGGACCAACCAACCCCGCTCGATCCACTGCAAAAAGAACATTCAAATTTTGAATCGCCACATCATGAATTAACTGATCATACGCTCGTTGCAAAAAAGACGAATAAATCGCAACTACTGGTTTTTTGCTCTGACAAGCCAATCCTGCTGAAAAAGTTACTGCATGTTGTTCCGCAATTCCTACATCATGAAACCGCTCAGGAAATTCTTTTTGAAAATTTGTTAAACCAGATCCTGAACACATCGCTGGCGTAATTGCATGAAGTTTTTCATCTTTTTCTGCTGTTTTAATAATCCACTGAGAGAACACATCTGTAAAAGTTTTTGAACTACTTTTTTTCAAAGATTTACCTGTTTTTGGATCAAATGGAGCAACGGCATGAAGAGAAAAATCATCGCTTTCTGCAAATTCACAACCTTTACCTTTTTGAGTAACTATGTGCAATAATTTTGGACCTTTCACTTTTTTAAGATTACTTAAAACTTTGACTAACATTTTTGTATCATGACCATCAATCGGACCGTAATACCCAAAGCCTAATTCTTCAAATAAAGTTCCGGGAGTAATCATTCCTTTGGCGTACTTTTCCGCCCGCTGAACAAGTTTGTGAATTCTAGAGGAAGATTGAGAAAGAATTTTTTTACCTTTTCGACGAATTTTTAAATATTTTTGTGAAGAAATAAGTCGTGTTAAATATTTGTCGATCGCTCCAACATTTGGTGAAATTGACATTTTATTATCATTGAGAATAATCAACATATCCGTACCGACATCGCCTGCGTGATTCATCGCCTCAAAAACCATTCCTCCACCCAATGCTCCATCGCCAATCACTACCACTGTCTGCGGAGGATTTTTTTTATCTTTATTTGCAATACTCATTCCCACCGCTGCACTGATTGAGGTACTGGAATGTCCAACGCCTAAAGTGTCGTATTCACTTTCTGTTCTTTTTGGAAAAGGTGCTAGCCCGTCTTTTTGTCGAATGGTGCAAAGTTGATTTTTTCGTCCTGTTAAAATTTTATGTGGGTAAGTTTGATGTCCAACGTCCCAGACGAGTAAATCTTTTGGTGTATTGAAAACGTAATGTAAAGCGACTGTTAATTCGACTACTCCTAAATTTGAACCGAAGTGTCCTCCTGTTTTGGAAACGCATTGGATTAGGAATTGACGAATTTCTGCACTTAAAATTTCTAATTCTTCGACTGGTAATTTTCTTAAATCTTTTGGGTAATTTACTTTGTCTAATATTGGGTATTTCATGTTTTTGTATAAATTGTTAATTTTTGTCTTTTTTGAATAATTTAAAAAAGACTATCTTTAAGGATAGTCTAATTTTTTTGATTATGCAACTGATAATTTTACAAATATTTATTTTTTAAATCTAGGTTCTTTACTTCCGACTCGGTTTTTCTCTGATGCCTTCAAAGAGTCAGGTACTACGTATTTCAAATTTTCCCATTTTGATATATTTATAGCACTTTCTTTTTTAACTACATTAACTAACTGAATATTCTTTATTTCTAATTCAAAATTCACCTCTTTTAAAGCTACATTTATAAAACCAATAAATTGCTTAATAGTTTCTGGTGTCTCAAGTAATCTTTTTATGAAGAAATTACTTATCCCTAGAAGTTCTTTATAGTCATCCGAAAATATTACACCTATTTTAACTTCTTCAAAAATATTAACTGGATGTGCTAAATGTTTATCTCGTAAATTTTTTAAAAAATCATAAAAATTCATAGGCTCACCAGGCAAGTTTTCGAAAATTTTTTTATCCAACTTATAACCCCTCTTTCCCCCACCAAAACAGCGAAAAAATGAAATGATCGCACTGTTCCAAAGAGCTATATCAACTGTTTCATATTGACCATCATGTGAATTTAATAAAATTATTTGACAAGATGTTTTTGAAAACTCAAGATCATTTTTAACCGTTATAATTTCTGCTAATTCTACAGAAACTTTATTTACTACTTCTTTAACTGGAATTTTCTTTAACTTTTTTGTAGATTTTTTCATATAAATATGTTATCCAAATAATATTTAAACATCTACCGCCCGCAACACTTTTTATACTTCTTCCCACTCCCACAAGAACAAGGGTCATTCCGCCCAACAGTCTTTTCAGATTGAACAGGTTTTTCAATTTTTGACATATTCGCATTCATTTGTCGATTTTCCATTTCCGCTACTTGAGCAAACTGTTCAGGATTACTCTCCGCTCCAGAAAAATTCATATTCCGTGCCAACTCAGAAACTGCACTTGAATCCTGATTACTCACAACAGTTGCCCGAAAAACCGTATGCAAAACCGTATTTCGAACATTTCCCAAAAGTTGGTTAAACATGCCGAACGCCTCTTTTTTATATTCAATCAAAGGATCTTGCTGACCGTAACCCCGCAAACCAATTCCCTGTCGCATATGATCAATCGCATCCAAATGATTCATCCAATGTTGATCAATCGTCTGCATCAAAATTGAACGCTCAATCACTCGCATCGCATTCTCACCATTTTCCGTTTCTTTTTTAATGTGAGTAGTCTGTAATTCTTTCGTTAAAAATTCTTTTACTTCTTCAATAACTTCGCTATCATTCCTGCTTTCATCGTCAAATATTTTTTTCAAACTTTCTGTAGATCCATCAGAAATAGGAGCAATTGCCTTCACTTCTTTAATAATTTCAGAATCACTCCATTTATGTCTATCCAAATTTGTATAAGCAGTTACAATTTCATCCACTTCCTCATTAAACATTTTTAAAATCTCTTCTTTGGAATCTAATTTTTCTAGAATATTTCGCCGTCGATTATAAATAACCTCCCTTTGCTTATTAACAACATCATCGTAATCTAAAACATGTTTACGTGCGTCAAAATTAAAGCCTTCAATTTTCGACTGAGCTCCTTCAATTTGTTTAGAAATAATTTTATTTTCAATCGGTTGATCCTCATCAAAACCAATCTTCTCCATAATCCCTTTCAAACGATCACCGCCAAAACGTCGCATCAATTCATCTTCAAGAGAAATATAAAACTGAGTTGTCCCAGCATCACCTTGTCGTCCAGAACGCCCTCGTAACTGATTATCAATTCGCCGAGCATCATGACGCTCAGTTCCGATAATGTAAAGCCCGCCAACTTCTCGCACTCCTTCTCCTAATTTAATATCCGTACCACGTCCCGCCATATTTGTCGCAATTGTAACAGATCCTTTCAAACCTGCATTAGCAATAATTTGAGCTTCTTTTTCATGAAATTTAGCATTCAAAACACTGTGAGAAATTTTTGCTTTTTTCAACATATTGCTCAGTAACTCAGATTTTTCAATCGCTACCGTACCCACTAAAACAGGTTGTCCCACTTCATGCAACTCTTTAATTTTTTCCACAATTGCTTTAAATTTTCCCTTTTCATTTTTATAAACAACATCCGCTAAATCTTTTCTAGTCATTTCTTTATTTGTCGGCACAATGATAACATCCAATTCATAAACTTTCTTAAATTCTTCCGCACTCGTTACCGCTGTCCCCGTCATACCCGCCAACTTATCGTACATTCGAAAATAATTCTGAAAAGTAATCGTCGCTAAAGTTTTTGATTCACGCTGAACCGCCACTTTTTCCTTTGCTTCAATTGCTTGATGAAGACCGTCTGAATAACGCCGTCCTTCCATCGCCCGACCAGTAAATTCATCAATAATCATAACCTCACCATTTTTAACCATATAATCCTTGTCTTTCGTAAAAAGGGCATGTGCTTTCAAAGATTGCTCTAAATGATGAACATATTGAACTTTCCCTTCTTCGTAAATATTTCCCACACCTAAAAGTTTTTCCACTTTCTGAATTCCATCGTCTGTTAAAGTTGCATTTCTAGTTTTTTCATCAACATTAAAATCTTTTTCTATTTGAAGATTTGGAACAATTTGAGCAAATTTTTCATAAAGTTTAGTCGATTCACTGTCTGGTGCAGAAATAATCAAAGGTGTCCGTGCCTCATCGATAAGAATTGAATCCACCTCATCTACTATTGCAAAATGTAATTCCCGTTGAGACAATCGTTCCTCAGACTGTGCCATATTATCCCGTAAATAATCAAAGCCAAATTCATTATTCGTTCCATAAGTAATGTCAGAATTATAAGCCTCTTTTTTTGTAACTGCTTTCAAATTTTCCATTTCAATATCCACCTCATCCCGATCAACCGTATTCGCCTCGTAAAGAAATCCACCTTCGTGAGTGATGCACGCTACTTGTAAACCTAATTTCTCGTAAACTACGCCCATCCAGTTGCAATCACGTTTTGCTAAATAATCGTTAACTGTTACTAAATGAGTTCCTTTTCCAGTCAAAGCATTAAGATAAATTGGAAAAACTGAAGTTAAAGTTTTACCTTCACCAGTTTTCATTTCTGTAATTTTTCCTTCATGTAAAATCATTCCACCAATCAATTGAGTGTTGTGTGCCCACTCGCCCAATGTTCGTCGAGCCGCTTCCCGAGTTAAAGCAAAGGCTTCTGGTAAAATTTCATCCAAAGTTTTTTCCTCGCTTTGAATTGTTTTTTGAAAAGATTTTGTTTTTTCTTTTATTTCTTCATCGGTTAGTTTTTTTATTTGACTTTCGAGTGAATTTATTTGTTCTACGATTGGATTATACTTTTTTATTTGACTTTCATTTGATCCGAACAGTTTTGTGAATATGGACATTGTTTTGTTTATTAAAATAATTTAAAAATATAACTTTCTTCAGTTTATCAGATAGAAAGTGGGTAGTCAAAGTTTTTTCAAAAAAATAATTGTGCTCGCCGCACGGGCTTTGATACATAAAAATAAAAAAACTCCCCATACTTTTATTTTAAATAAAAAAATAAAAGTCGGGGAGTAAATTTCAATTGATATCCATATATCTATCTTCAAGAATTATCTTGTAAGATATATATATATATATCAAGAGAAAATATTTAAGGTTGAATTGGAACCCAAAAACCTGGACCATCAACTCTCTTATCTCCAACGCTCATCCATTGATCTTTTTCTTGATCATCAGCAGTGTAGAGATGTTCGCCAGTATCATTATCGTAGATTCTGTAAACTGGCATGGTTCCTGAGTAGAGTTGATCATACACGTAAAATGCTATACCTAAATATTCCCAACCTCTGTCATTCATCAGTTCTTGACGTACCTCTTCTCCTGTAACGTAGAAGAAATGATAACCTGACCAAAGTTCATAAACTGGAGTTGTGTCCAATTGCTGTTCTGCGAACGCATTCCAAGCTACGTGATTTGATATGTAATTCAGACTGTATCGTATGTTACCATAGTCTAAATCTTCATATCTATAAACTGGAAATGATCCGTCTGAATCTGGCTCTATAGATGGGATTTCGGGTTCGATCTCTCCGATTATAGAGATTTTGACAAACTCAGTTTTGTCGTTGCGACTACTAATGTTATGACCTCCTGTGTATCTGATATCTATGAAAAAATAGTGATTTCCTATTTCAAGACTGGAAATGTCTATTTCTCTTAGATGTTTTTCCACGCTCTTCTTTCCTTTAATCTTACTGATCTTATCGGTTCCGAGTAGTTTGTCATGATTTTTGGAAAACCATTTATTTGGTGAATAATAGTAATCAATATATACATCCTCAATTGGTGTATTATATTTATTTCTCACCTTAGCTTCGAGATCGATATTTGGGATTTCTTGATCGTAGAGAAAAGTCAGCTTTTTTCTGTATTTATCTCTATCATGAATTGAAGCTTTGACGTGCTTCATTGAGACTCGGTGCTTGTAGGTTGTGAAGTCTTCGTAGCCTTGATCAGGGTAATTAACCCCTCCCGCATCATTGCTATTTCCAATAGCTCCTACTGGTTTTATGACAATAACATCAACACATTCCGAGAAAGCTGTATTTAATGATAAAAACACAACCAACAAACTTACTATAACTGATTTCATTACATTACCCCCTTATTATCTTGCTATACATTGAAGAGTTCCGATATTCATATCATCGCCAAAAAAAGCTCCTTGCCACATATCAATAAAACCATATTGATCTCCAAATAAAAATCTTCCTTCCAAATCATCAAATGCTTCTCGACATATTGATTCATTAGCATTTTTGACAATTTTTTTGTCTCTTGCCCATGCTTCAGCATTTATGCAAGTAACATTACTAGGCCACCAACCGAAGTCGAAATCATCTTCATCAAAGAACATTCTTGCAGGTTCGTAAACGTTGATAAATTTCATCTCGGGAAAATTATCGTTAAGGAATTCATCAGGATGAACCCATCCGCAGTCATCAGCAGCAGAACATCTGCCACGAAATGCTTTTGAATCTTTTTCATCTGGACGAATACCAAAGTGGATGTGATCTGCTCGTTTTCCTCCATCACCAAAATACACATGAGTATGTCCTATAACTTCACCAGCTTTGACTTTATCACCAGTATCAAGACAACCTTGAAGCTTGTTGTGACCATACACAGCATAAAACACTCTCCCTGTAGAAGTCTTGTGTTTAACAAGAATAGCAGAACCACTAGCTCCATCCCAGCCCCCGTAAAAACCCAAGCTATCATTATGATCCTCAATCACACCATCAGCAATAGCTCTCACAGTATATCCTGCTGGCTGCATATAATCATGACCAATATGTACAGAATAACTATACCAACTTTCATTCCATTCATACTTAGTTGGCTTTCTATCCATAGGATAAACCCAATAATTTTTGTGTAAAACCATCTCAGCATTAGACTGAGTAGCACCAAAAAACATCATTCCACAAAATACAGCTAAAAACAGTTTAGCTTTCATATGTTCGCACCTTAGTTGAATTTGAAAAGAACAAAAAATAACTATGTAGAATAAGCGAACTATTCACTTATTCAATAATAGCTATTTTGTAAATTTAAACGAATCTAGAACATTATAATAGTAATTTCTACATTCATTTGTAATTGTTATTCCTCCTGTGTCGTCTCCCATTTCAATTATGTAATACTTATTATTTTTGACTGTGACTGCATTTAAAAAATCAGGATATATATCAGAAATTATAAACTCTTGATTATTTATATTTACTTTTTTAGAATTTTCAAATTTATATTTTACGTAGTCACTTTTATCTGTTTTTGTTTCTAACAATTCATCTAAAGTCATATTTTCTTTTGGAAGATCATGCACACGCACATAAACAAGAGAACAATAATTTCCAGTGTTAACACCAAACATAAAATAAGTGTAGTATTCTCTTTCTTTCTTTTTAACATTCCAACCTCTCGTATACTCAACCTCAAAACCAAACTCATCATTTTTGTAAGTTTGCCAGTTTGATGTATTTAATTTTTCATTTGGCTTTAATTGAAAATTTTCAATTTCTTCTTCTTTCACAATTTCCTCACATTCCTCATCGGTTTCTTCAGTCTCTTCTCCAACTACTTCAACATTCTCAGTTTCTTGAATTTCCCAAACTTCTTCAAAACTCTTATCCTTACCACAACCAAAAAAACTTACAGACATAACTGCAAGCAAAATTAAAAAAACTGATTGTTTAAAATACTTGTTCACAAAAGAATAATTTAAAGCTTATTAACTTTCTTTAAATTATCACACAAACTAATTCACGTCAAACTTTTAAACTCAAGCTTAAACCTTCCGAAAAAACTTCACTTTTAAAATCTCAAAAATAATCGTTTCCACAACAGTAAAACCAATTATTAAAAACCAATTATTCAAACTTAACGGAACAGTATGCAAAAACCGAGACACAAACGGATTATACAAACCCACTAAAAGCACAGCCAAAGAAACAAGATTTGCCAAATTTAAAAATTTATTAGAAAAAATATCCCAACGAATAATCGGTTTGTGCAAATTACGAATAATAAAAACAAAAATCAACGAATCAAAACTAATCATAACAAAAGTCATCGTTCGAGCAAAATCAATATCTTCAGTAAATTGAAAAGTCAACCAAAAAGTCAAAGTCGCCACTACACCAGAAATTAAAAATACATTCAAAGCAAAATTTCTGTAATTTTTAGGCAAAATTGATTCTTGAGGATCTCGTGGTGGAACATTCATCAAACCCTTTTTATCATTTTCCACTGTCAAGGCAATATCTAAAAAACTATCCTCGATTAAATTTATCCATAAAATTTGCACCGCCAAAAGTGGCAATGGCCAACCAAAAAATACTGCGATAAAAAAAACAAAAATTTCCGAAAAATCATCCGCCAAAAGACAAATAATAATCCGCCGAATATTTTCATAAATCATCCTACCCTGCTCCACCGCTTTAACAATTGTATTAAAACTACTATCCAAAAGAACAATGTCAGAAACTTCCTTCGCAATATCCGTACCACTGCCAACACTAATTCCCACATCTGCCGCTTTCAACGCAGGGGCATCATTAATTCCATCACCCACCATCGCTACAATTTCCTTATTTTTTTGCAACGCTTTCACAATTTTAATTTTATGTTCCGGCAAAACTCTGGCAAAAACTTTCACTGTTTTTATTTTTTTATCTAATTCTTCTTCAGAAATTCTATCTAATTCTTTACCCTCACAAATCTGATTTTTTTCTAAATAATATCCTAATTCCGACATAATTGCCTCCGCCGTAATTGCATGATCACCCGTAATAATCATAGTTTTAATTCCAGCTTTTTCAGCCAACGCCAATGATTCGTGAACATCTGATCGCAACGGATCTTTTAAAGCGATAAAGCCCACCAACGATAAATTTTGATTTTTTTCCTCACGAGATAAATTTTCATATTCATTTTTATCAATAATTTTTTCCGCACAAGCCAAAACTCGCAAACCTTTACTTGTCAATTCATTAAAACGTTTTTTCAACTCTTCTCCCTCTTTTGAATTTATTGACTGACAATGATTTCCGATACAAATTTGAGAAGTTTTAGCTAACACTTTTTCAGGTGCACCCAACATCATTAAATTTATTGAATCATCATTAATTTGGAAAGTTCGAGTGGCATATTTTTGCTTTGAATTAAATAATTTTTGATCGATCAATTTATTATTTAACCGAAATTTTTCAACATCAATTCCCGACTGCACACCAGCCAATAACAAAGCTTTATCCGTCGGACGACCCTGCACTTTCCAAGAAATTAGACTTTCACTTTTATTTTCAATGTAGGCATCATTAACTAAAGATGCAATTAATAAAGCTTTCATATGACCATGAGATTCGCCGTTCGATCCAAGATGATTAATTTCATAATTAAAAAGTTCTTTCGAACCAGTCAAAATATGACTCACTTGCATCTTCCCTTCCGTCAAAGTACCAGTTTTATCAGTACAAATTGTAGTAATTGCACCCATAGTTTCATTAACCGCTAATTTACGAACCAAGGCTCGCTGTTTCGCCAAACGTCGCATTCCAAAAATAAGAATAATCGTAATCGCTGGCAACAACCCCTCTGGAATCGCACTCACCACCAAAGCCGTTGAAGAAAGAAAAACATCCTCAACTCCCTCACCTCGCCAAATTTCCAAAGAAGCAAAAATAGCAATCGAAACTAAAATAAAAACTCCCACAAGTCGAGAAAGATGTGCTAATTTTTTTTGAAGTGGTGTTGGAGGTTCTTCACTTTCCTTAACTAATTGTGCAATTTTTCCAATTTCTGTATCTTTTCCAGTTGTCGTTACTATAAAAAGAGCTTGTCCTTGGATTACACTTGTACTAGAAAAAACCATATTTTCCTGATCACTAATTGCTACCAATTTTTTCAAAGAATTATTATTTTTAGAAACTCCTTTCCATTCGCCTGTCAAACTAGATTCATTTATTTTCAAATCTGTTGCATTAATAATTCGTCCGTCTGCTGTTATTTTATCACCCGACATTACTTCAACAATATCACCTACTACAATATTTTTAGCTAAAATTTGTCTTTTTTGACCATCACGAATTACTCGAGTATATTGTTGCACAGATCCTTGTAATTTTTTCAAAGTTTGTTCAGCTTTGTATTCCTGAAAAAAACTTACCACTACATTTACCAAAACCACGAAAATAATGAAAGTGCCTTCAATTATATCTCCAATGAAAAATGAAATTGCCGCCGCTACTAAAATTATGTAGATTAAAACGCTGTTAAATTGTTTTAAGAGAAGTATTATTTTTGATAATTTTTTCTTTTTTGGCAAAACGTTTTCGCCAAATGATTCTAAACGTCCTTGTGCATCGAACTCGCTCAATCCTTGTCGACTGGTTTTTAGAGTAGCTAATGTTTCTTGGATTGATAAAATGTAATAAGGTTTTTTGGTAAATTTTTTCATTTTGTTTTTTTGTTGATTTATGTTTTTATTTTAGCACATTGTTAATTTTTTTGTAAAAATATTTTTGAAAAATACTTGACTAATTATTGATATATATATATAGACTTGTTTTAAGTAAGTTCTTTGTAGTTTTTTAAATCAAAAAACGGAGGTGTGCCGTGAGAAATTTAAACAGAAGACATAAAAATAATTGTCATCCTCAACGCAAAAATAAAACCGTTTGGCAAGGATGTTTTTACACAATTCCTAGTGGAAAAAATATTAAGAAATGTGTGAATTCAAATAATAGAATATTAATATTCTATAAAACCAGAAATGGTGATAGAGAATTTTTTGTTTGTAAAATTGAAAAAAGATTAAAACCTGATAAAAGATCTTCAAAAAACTGGTTAAAAGTTTTAGTTAGGATTTCAAAAGGGAGAAGAAAAATCTGGAAAAAAGTCACTCTTTTTAATACTGAATCTGATGAGGTAACAATAAACATTCCTCATCAATTGCTTTAAAAACGGTCTTCCATCAAACACAAAAACCCCGCTGGTACGTATATATCAGTCGGGGTTTCATCTTTTTTCAAAAAGAGAATTTTAAAAACTAATTTTTCTTCAAATTATCCATATCAATTTTCCAAAGTTTTTTGTGAACTTTATAAACTTTAATAAATAAATCTAAAAATTTATTTATCTTTATGGAAAAATACTAAATAACCATCTACCAAAACTCCAGCGACACCAATTAAAAGTCTTATAATAACTCTCCAACTATCATCGCCAGCCAACAAATAAAAAATGGAGTCTGTCATTAGGAAAATAAAAACTGGCAAACCAAAATAATCAAAAAACTTAAACAGATTTATTTCTTTTATTTTTTTCATGTAATTATAAATTAATATTTATTTAATATTTGAATGATTTTATTTTGATATTTCACTTTATTCTTCCATGAATCTTTTTCATTTATATCTTTTTCCTCATTATATTTTTTGGTTGAAGCATTTAACATTTCATTATAAACATCTAAAACAGTTTGACCACCTTTATTTTTATGATTTTTATTCGCTCCATATTTCAAAAAAAGTTCGATAATTTCCAAATCATTAGAATAAATCTCATCACTGATTATTTCAAAAAAAGGAGTTTCCCCATTTATAAAAATAATGTTTGGATCTGCTCCATTTTCCAATAAAATTTTAACTATTTCTAAATTATTATCAGTTTTAATAGCATAACCTAAAGCTGATCTTAAATATATTCCTTTCTCTATTACAACATTTGGATTAGCTCCATTTTGCAGAAGATTTTTAATATCTATCAAATCTTCACTTTGTATCGCACTAATTATTGAAACATTCGAATCATTCTTAAAGTTTCTATTTAATTCTTTCTCCTCTATTGATAAAACAGCAGATGAAATAGGATCATTAGCATTATACTGAAGTAAGATGTTTGTAATTGAGTTATATCTACGATCAAGTGCTATTTTTAAAGCACTAGTGGCAAAATGTCCTCCTGATGTAGCAAACATCGGAGAAGATACAGGCTTTGAAACAATATTTGGATCTGCGCCTGATTCAAGTAATAATTTTACAATCTCTTCCTCACCATTCCAACAAGCAAACATTAAAGCTGTCCAATCGTAATCACTTTTTTCATTAACATCTACACCTTTTTCAATTAAGCCTTTTATTTTTTCCAAATCTCCATCTTTTGATGCAAACATTAAAGGAGTAACACCTTCTTTGTGAATTTCGTTATAAGCTATTTTACCGACTGGTATAATTATAATCGCCAAAATTACAGTTATAATAATTTTATATTTTTTTGACATATTTTTTAATTAATTTAATTTTCTTCTAAACTTTTTCTAACTTCTTCTATTCTATTTCTATACTCAGATTGCTTAAAACAATTATCCATATATACCGCAACAATTTCATCTGGACTTAAAGTAGTATTGTGAGGCAATCCTGCCAAAACATGGATATTTTCCACACCAATTATTTCAGCCACTTTTCCTGAGTGAGAGCTTGCATTAATCACATCATCCTCATTCGTAGTTTTTCCGGGAGGATAAACCCAATCTTTTTCCCCAGCGATATAATTAACAGGAATATTTTTTGCTATCTTTTTCAACTTTTCCAATAATTGACCTTTTTTAAATTTTTTACCTTCCGCAAGTCTTTGTCTCCATCTTTTTCTGTTACCCTCTTCAACTTCAACAACACACTGCTTTCTTTCAGGAATATAATCATACAAACCTCCTTCATAATCTCCTTCCCCAGATAAATACATCGCTATATTATACTTTGCAGATGCGTGAATTCCTGACGCAACAAATTTTGAAAATAATAATGGAATATTTTCTTTCTCATCAACTCCACTTGGATCTAATAAAGTTAAACTAGAAACAACTTCTGAATTATTCACAGCAGTAGATGCAATAATTTCACTTCCCATTGAATGTCCCACCAAATGCACCTTTTCACTTTTAATTTTTTTCTCTTTATTTAATTTTGTCAAAAGTTCTGAAATTACTTCTCCTTCGTTATTATAATGATCATTTTTATAATAATTTTCTGATGGATTACTTGAATTTCCATAACCTGGCAGAGAAGCTAAAATAACCTATCTTCCTTCACAAGCTAACGAAAATGCTAATTCTGCAATTCCTTCCCAGCCCGAACCAAAGCCAGTCAAAAGTAGAACAGGATCTTGATTTTTATTTTCCTCTTTATCAATCTCAGATTCAATTTGAACGACTCGATAATCTATATTTAATTTTTCTCCAGCGACTTCAACGTCAATACTTGTTGGATTTTTTAATTGCTTTCCAACTTCAGGAATAAATTTTTTTCTGTATTCAAAAATTTCATTTATACTTTTTGGATTTTTATCATCAGGGTTTTCAATTTTAATGTTTCCTGGAAAATTTTCATCATCAGGATCTCTTTCTTCTTCAGGTTTTTCAATTGGAATATTGTAAGGATATTTATTTTCTCTTTTTTCTAAAAACATAAATTTTATTTTAAGAAATTAATTTAAAAATTACTTAACCAATTCCAAAACCTCTTCAACACTCATAATCTTCCCCTCTTTCTCATCCCTCTTCTTAACCTCCAAACCACCAGCCTCCAAAGACCTCTCACTCACCACCACACGATAAGAAATACCAATCAAATCACTATCCGCAAACTTCTGCCCTGGTCGAACATCACGATCATCAAAAAGAACCTCGACATCCTGATCCAAAAGTTGTCGATAAATCTCTTCCGTTTTCTCATTAACATTCAAACTCAACAAGTGAACTTTAAAAGGTGCTAAATTTTCTGGCCAAATAATTCCGTTTTCATCATGATGAATTTCCGCAATCGTCGCCATCGTTCGTCCAACACCAATTCCGTAACAACCCATGTAATAAAATTCATCTTTCCCTTCTTTATTTTTGAAAGTCGCATTCATTAATTCAGAATAATGATGACCGAGCTGAAAAATATTTCCAACTTCTACACCTTTTTTAGCAATCAATTTTTGACCATCTTTAATAAATCTATCTTCCGCCAACGCAAAGTCATCCAAAATCTCACATTCAAAATCACGTCCATAATTCACATTAATTGTATCTGTCTTTTCCTCTTTCTGACCACCAATAAAATTTTTCACACTTTTCAAAGAAATATCACCAACATATTTTGCGTCATGTCCCCAAGAATGAACCCATCCACTCTTCGTTCCAATACTTGCCAAATCCTCATCAGTCGCCGCCTCCAATTGACCAACTAAATTTAATTTTGATTCCAATTTAGTTTTATTCACTTCCAAATCTCCACGAATCACCACAATAATTAACTCTCCATTAGTCGTATTTTGATATACCACATTTTTCAAAAACCTTGATGCTGGCAAATCGTAATGTTTTACATTATCATCCATTGTCTTTACCCATTCTGGCTGTTCAATAGTTTCCACTTCTTTCATTTCATCATCTGGATTAATCTCACCACGATCAAATTCCGCCACATCTTCATGAGCAACATATTTTCCATCTTCAGAAACAAAGAAATCAGATTCACCAATCTCAGATTCGACAACTAACTCATGACAATATTCTCCACCAATATAACCATTATCCGCCAATACTGAATATGTTTTCAAACCGCACTTTTCAAAAATATTTTTATAGGTATTTTCCATCAACTTATATTCTCGCTTAAAATCTTCTTCGTCCGCATGAAAAGAATAAGCATCTTTCATCACAAATTCTCGCACTCGCAAAAGCCCGCCTCTCGCTCTCATCTCATCACGAAATTTATTGGAAAATTGATAAATGTTAAATGGTAAATCTTTATAACTAATATTAAACTTTCGCACTAAATCAACAATCATTTCTTCTGCTGTTCCACCCAATGCAAAATCCGCCTCTCGCCGATCTTTCACTGTCATCAATTCAAAACCTGCTGTATCCGTTCGATTAGTTTCTTTCCAAAGCTCGAGCTGATGCAAAGTCGGAGTAACAATTTTCTGTGCTCCAGTTTTATCCATCTCCTTTTCAATAAGTTTAACTAACTTGTCATGAACTCGCATTCCCAAAGGTAGAAAATAATATCTTCCAGCCACTGACTCACGAATAAATCCTCCTCGATAAAGAAACTCATGATTTTTTGTGGAAACTCCAACTGGAATTTCTTTAATGCTTTTTCCAAATAATTTTGATTGTTTCATAATATTAAATTAAATAAATTATATTTTCTGCTTTAAATTTTTTGAATAAAATCATTAATTGCAATCATCCAAAAAAACCTAAGGTCTTTAAACTTCATTATTTAATACACCCCAACGGGAATATTGTTTTTAAGTAAATTTTCTGACAACAAAATAATCATAAAACAAAAATTTCTTAGTCTACATCCATTTTACACTTTTTTTTAAAAAAATCAAAAAAGTGCTCGCCGCACGGGCTTTTCAACAAGTAGTCATGACTACTTGTTGAAATTCTAAAATATTTTTTATCATTGTAATGCAAAGGTTTAAAATTTTCAATCCAAAATGGTAAATCATAAAACTTTTAAGTCTTTCAAGTCATATCATCCTGAAAAATTATTTTATTTTTTGTAAAAAAATTAAATAATTCATTCAGGATCTTAGATTAAAATTAAAAGTTTCATTGTTAATCTTACAGTTTCCTAGATTCCGAATAATTTTTAATTATTAAATCTTGATGCTTTTTCAAAATCTATTATTTTCCCTCCACTTTTTAATTTTTCCATGATCACCACTTAATAAAATTTCTGGAACTTTCCAACCATTAAATTCTCTGGGTTTCGTGTATTGTGGATACTCTAATTTTTTTTTAAAATTAACATCATCAGAATTATTCAAATCATTTTGAAAAGAAAAACTCTCTTCATTTAACGATTCCTTATTACCCAAAACATTTGGCACTAACCGAGAGACAGAATCCACCACAACCATCGCCGGAATTTCCCCCCCAGTCAAAACATATTCCCCAATAGAAATTTCCTCATCAGCAATATATTTAGCAACCCGTTCATCCACACCTTCATATCGTCCGCAAATAAAAATTAAATCAGTAAAATCATCATTAAAACGAACCGTATCTTGCTGGGAATATTTTTTCCCTTTCGCCGCAAACAAAATCGTTCTAACTTTTTCAACTTCTCTTCCCTCAAAAATTATTTTATTTTTAATATGATTAATCGCTTTAAAAATAGGTTTCACATTCATAACCATTCCCGCTCCACCACCATAAGGAGTGTCGTCAATATTTTTGTGTTTATTTTCAGAAAAATCACGCAAATTATAAACTTTAATATTAATTAAACTTTTTTTTTGAGCACGTCCAATAATTGACTCTGAAAAATAGGAATCAAAAATTTCTGGAAAAATTGTAATTATGTGAAAATTCATATATTTTATATTATAACATATTTACATCAAATCTCTTCAGACAATATTTTAAATAAAAAATATTTTTAAATAAATTCTCATCGTTGCAAGTTATGACAAAAAAATATAAGGTAATTAAAAACCACCCTTTCGAGTGGTTTTTATTATTAATTAAAATGAATTTAAAATATCAAATTAATTAGTTTTTCTCTGTTACAACACCTCCATCTCCGCAATCAGAGTCAGAAGAACATTCGCTTGAACAGTTGGCGTCTGCAATAGAACTTGCAAAAACTGGAGTCGCAGCACATGATCCTTGAGCAGTACATCTATTAGCTGTACATACACATTGGATAGTTAGGCTTTCTTCTAAACTTTTACAACTATCTGGACAGTCATCTCCACTTGGACAGTCATAATCATCACAATCAATTGAATCCTTGCAATCCTCTGGACAATCATCTCCATCTGGACAATCATAATCATCACATTCATCTTCTGGACCTCCTGTACATTTCTTTATTATTTCATCTGGATGACCATCTACAACTATTTCACCTTCTTTTAAATCCTCTCCATCACAAGTACCAACTTTTACCTCTTCTCCCGAACTATCATTTTTATAAACACAACATAAATCTGGACAATCACTTTCTATAAAGAATTTAGCTGGGTCAACTGTTCCATCTTCCTTGAAATAAACATAAAGTTCCTCATTGAAAGTTGTATTTGCTAAACAGTTTTCAGCTTTGCATTCTGCAAAAACATCATCAGCATTAACTCCAGCAGGCAAAGGATCCATATTAAGTACGCATGACCAATTCCAGTATATATCATTTGACACAAAACTTGTTCCTTCTTTTAATTTACCATTTGGACCACATAATTGTTCATCTGTTTTTCCTTCAAGAGTCTCTCTCGTCATAACAGTACCATCCCACGCTGGACATGTCGGAACAATGGCATCATTTGTTGCTAAACAAGAATCACTACTACCATCACTGCCATCACACTGCCAAATCGTTGTGCTACCTGCTTGTGGAAATTCTGGATTAGTTGGTGTTGCAACTGTTCCAGCTGGACAAAAATATCCTTCAACAGGGCTTGACCATTCACTAGGCACAACATACTGTTCTGTAAAAGTTTTTGCAGCAGTTCCACAAGCTCTTCTAGCTGAACAATTTTCAAGTACTCCACCATTAATTCCATCACATGACCATTTCCATGGATTAGTTAAAGATCCTTCTCCTGAGATGACTGAAGCCGTACCATTTTCACATAAACCTGAAGTTGGTTTTGAATCTACTGTTTGTCCATTGTATTCGCTATTACATTGTCCATCTGATGGAGTCTGAGTTGCTGAACAGCTTGCTGTACTCCCACCTCCAGAACCACTACAAGACCATTTCCATGGATTAGTTAAAAGACCTGCTCCTGAAACGCCTGAAGTTGTACCTGCAGTACATAAACCTGAAGTTGGCTTTGAATCTACTACTTGTCCGTTATATACGCTATTACATTGTCCATTCACTTTAACTTCACAATATGAATCAGGAATTGTATAACATATTTCTTTACTATCAGTATATTTATTCCATCCAGAGCTAGTTAAATGCCAAAAAACAACATCTATATCAACACAATGATTACCACAAGTTTTTGCAGCTTTTATTGTTTTACAGTTGTAATCTATAGGCCATTCAAATGTTTTGCCCCCTCCATCTCCATCTTTAACATGCGTATATAAAAAATCTGTCCCATTTGCCGAAGCTCCAGCATACATTTCATTCCAACAAGAAGTTATAACACCCTTTCCACAAACTTTTATATCTCCTTTTGGTGCATAAGAAGTACTGTTAATACTTACAGTAAATGTCGCCTTATCTGCCGAAAGAGTAATTGCCTCAACCTTATGGAAAGAAAAAAGTCCAGAAAACAACATTAACATTAATAAACCAAGAACACTACCTTTTCTATTTTTTATAAGCATAATTATAGTAACTATTAGTATTAAAAATAAAATTATTCCACCAACAATCCAACCTGTATTATTTTTTAAATCGGTAAAGCCTGTTTTTTTATTCTCAGTCATTTCTAAACTTTTATCATAAAACATTTTATATGATTGACTATCTAAAACATTCCCATCAGCATCCATTATTACAATTGAAGCATTAGGATTAGTGCAATCAACCACCGCTTTAGAATCAATTACAATTTCATTCGCCTCATTATCAATAGATTTATTTTGAACTGATTCTATACAACTTATATTTTTGTCATTTTCAATATCTAAATTGTATTTCAATCCTTTTGTTTGTGTACCACCTAACCTAGATCCAGCAAAACTATCAGCTGATTGAGAAAGTGAAATCTTGCCCATAATTTTATCACCTTTTTTATACTCATTTTTATCAAAAATAACATTTATAATAGATGCACTCTCTCCCGCCACAACATAATGAACATTCAGAACATTTGAAACTGCATTTTTTTCTTCATCTAAAAAAGAAACGTTCACACTATAAGCCTGAGGTTTCTGTACAACTGGAATTTTTATCTTAATTTCTTTTTCTCCACCTCCTGCAAAATTAAATACTTGTTGTTCTTCTTTTACTTTAACTTTATCTCCGAAAGTAGATCTGTTTCTAACCTCAAAATTAACTGAAGCATCTACATTATTTGCTGATTTATTTTTAACAAAACATACTAATTCAATATTTTCCGATGGGTTAATATCAACGCCCTCACTTAAAATATATTTCTTTTCTTCTCCTACAACATTAACATAACATTTAGAATCATCTAGATTTAATTTAATATTATTTTTACCTCCTGTAAAACTAACTTCACCTAAATCCATTAACGCCAAAGAAAGACCGTTCGAATTTTTTATAGAAAAATATAAATGATATACGCCTTTCAATCCTTCTGGTGCTTCATAAACAAATTCTTCCTTTAAAGATGATTCTGACTCCATCGAAAATATTTCATCATATACTTTTTCATCAACAAAACTACTATTCGGATTTGATTTTGATGAAGTCTTGTTAATCAGTTTAATACCATAACGCATATCTGGTTGAACTCCCTGTCCATTATAAATATCAAAAACAATAGTGAATTTATTTCCACTTTGCTCTTTAATAAAAATGTCATTAAAATTAACATTTGCAATTTCTACCATTTCTATTTCAGTAACGACTGCATCCGCTGGTAACCCATCGACTAATACTTCCTCCTGACTCTGAGCCATGACATTAAATGAAAATAATGACAAGCACAAAACTAAAACGAAAAAACTTATTCTATTCATAGATTTTATTTTATTAATTATTTTTATATATATTTGACATTTATTTATTAGAAATAATAAATAATATATTTTAAATTCTCCTACATAATTCATATTACACCCATTCACTTTTTTTCGCAAACAAATTGAAAACTGTGGATAACTCTATCAAAACTATTTAAACATATTTTCTCAAAGTATAAATCCAATCTGCATCCACATCGTCATTCGTTGCCGCAAATTCTTTCTGTTGCAAAAGCCATTGCAAATAACCTTTATCTTTTCGTGCCACATCTGAAATTAACTCGCCTTTATGCTTTCCAAAATTAATACGTTTAATTAAAGTTGCTTCACTAGAAATTTTTATCATTTTTTCAATAACTTCTTCGTGAGATAATTTTTCACTCATCTCATCATACAATTTTTCGAATAAAGCTACTAAAACTCGAACATCACCTAAAGCGTCGTGAGCATTTGCATCAACCTCCATTCCAAAATGATAACGTAAATATTGTAAACGATAAAAAGGAATTTTCGCTTCTGTGTCTAAATGCTGTACAATTTTAAAAGTGTCGATAAATTTTCCAGTTTTTAGATTTTCTTTTTCAATCATTTCAATATCGTAAGGTGCATTATGTGCTATAAAAATAGTTTCATCCTTTTCTAAAATTATTTTAAGTTTTTCATAAAAATCTGATCCTTGAAAAGATTTTTTATCTGCTAAATGTTTATTAGTAATGTGAGTTACTTCCATCGCTCGCACACACATTTCTTGCTCCTCTGGTTTAAACATTTGTTCTTGCTCTTCTCCTTTGTAAGAATAAGCTACTTGAACTAACCGATCTTCTTTTTCTAATCCTGTCGCTTCAACATCTAAAAATAATAAATTTTGTTGTTTTTCATTTTCCATTTTATTTGCTATTTATTTTATTAAACTTTCATCTCAAAAAAATTCGTTAAACTTACATTTTCTATAAACTTATTTAAACATCATCTCAAAAAAACACTCACTGCTAACTACTTCCATTCCAACGGTCTCGTAAATTTATGACCACCGTCATCTTTAATCAACTTTTTATTTTCAATAGTGTACGAAATCATATCTCCCGGAGCTAATTCAAGATGTGCAATTTCATCATCTGAAATATTATCAATATATTTAATTAAAGCACGCAAACTATTTCCGTGAGCACTAATCAAAACATTTTTATCATTATCCAACACTGGCTTAATATTTTCTTCAAAAAATGCTTTCACCCGACAACAAACATCCTGCAAACTCTCGCCTTCTGGAGGACGTGATTTATATGAACGTCGCCACTTGCAAACTTGCTTTTCTCCAAACCTCTCTCTTGCTAATTCCTTTTTCATTCCTTGCAATGAACCGTAATATCTTTCATTTAAATCACAATCTGTAAAAATAGGAATGCTATGATTACTATCTGCATTAGCATTATATTTTTTTTCTTCGTGCATAAAAATTGCAGTTTTTTCTTGCTCCGATGCAATTAGTAATAATGTAGCCTGTGCTCGCTCAAGACAAGAAGCAAACATTAAATCAAATTTAATTTTTCTTAACTTTTTTGCAAGCACTTGAATTTCATCGATACCTTTTCTGGTTAGAGTTATGTCTACCCAACCAGTGAAGATTTGTTTTTTATTCCATTTTGATTCACCGTGTCGAACTAATATTAATTTTCCCATAAAAAATATTTTATTTAAATTATAAATATCATTTTAATATTATAGCATGAGCGTTAAACTTTTTTAAGAATAATTTAATCTACACAAAAATGATAAATTATTTAAAAAGTATTTTTTGTGATTAATAATTTTTTGCTTTCTCGTGAAAGTTTTTTGATTCTGATTTCTTCTTTAGTTGCTTCTGAGCGTGTTTTGTATTTTTTAGTGTAGACTAATTTTACTGGTCGTCTAGGTCGGGTGTATTTTGCACCTAATTTATTGGAATTGTTGTGTTCGTGGATTCGTCGTTTTGGGTCTGTAGTTATTCCTGTGTAGAGTGTTTGGTCGGAGCATTTTAGGATGTAGACGTAGTAGGTCATTTTTTAATTTACTCAAATTCTTTTCTATTTTTCAAGATTATTTTGACCAAAAAATTCGTAACTTCCATTTTTTGCAAAATTTATTTCAAATTCATCATTGCTAACTTTATCAATTCTAACTGAATCAATACCCAATAACTGCAATCGTTCATAGGTAGCTAATTCTCCTTCTTTTAATTTTAAACCGTCTCTTAAAATTAATTTTCCTAACTTTTTATTTGGACTTGTCATCAATGCTTTTTTACCTTGCTGGCATATCTTAGATTCAACCTTTTCACCATCAGGAAAAATTAAAGAAAAAGGAATATCCCTATCTGGGAAAAAATTTGGAAAATTTTTATGAATTTTAGCTGGTACTGGAATATAAACTTCGTCTGAATGTCTATCTCTGCCCCCAGCATTCCACTGATTCAATCCACTTCTTTCAAAAACAATATGATTTTTACCATACAAAGGCAAATAAACTGTTTGTTTTATTCTTTGTTCATTCGGCATCAATAAATTACCATTCAACAAAATTTCACTTAATTCTAGTAAAGGATCCTTTAAAATTTTAACTTCAAATTCATCAATTATTTTCTCTGTTACAAATCTTTTTGTTAAAGTGCTTTTTGAAAGTAAGAAAGAATATTCATTTTTACCATCTTCAAAAATAATTGAATTTTTATTTTCTCTTGTAATTTTAATATTATCAATATCAACCCTGTCCATAGATTCCTCAAAAACTTTAAATTTCCCAGAATCTCTCAAAACACAATGATAAATAGAATTATCCAATCCATGAGCATTTTCAGTAAAATCAATTCTAGCATTTCTTAATTTAGAAACTTTTCTAATTAATTTTTCTTTTTCTAAATTTATGTATAAAGATCTGTCACTATTAAATTCAGCTACTTTCTGAAAAGATTTATCATTTCCAATTAAAAAAGTTTTTAAACCTATTCCTAATTTTTCTTTTTTTGCATCTGCAGAAACATCACTCCTAGATAAATCTTCAGCTTCAAATGCACGACAAAAAACTTTTTCAGCAACTCGATAATACAAATACGGAACATTTGAATCTGAGAATAAATTAGAAAGACAACCAGTAATTCTTAAAAAATTCTGATATTCTTCTTTTTGTTTATTATTTTGAAGATCAAAAAACATAACTATTTATTTAAAGCTTTATAAATATTTTTTGCAACTCTTTTTATTACAGGTATCGAAACAGAATTACCAAACTGTTTATATAAATGAGAATCCGCTATATCTGGTAATTTATAACTTTTCGGAAACCCTTGAAAATTAGCACATTCTCTTGGTGTTAGCTTTCTAATTCCTTTTGAATCCAAAATAATTGGTACATTATGACCACCCATTCCCATATTTGCTGTTAAAGTAGGACAAACGCCACTTTTATTTTCTCTAACATATTTTCTCCTCCATTGATATACTGTATCTTTTTTTATAACATCATCCTTCAATTTTTCATAAAGAGGTTTGTCATTATAATAATATTTATCATCAATCTTTTTATTTTCCAAACAATCATGGATAGTTTTTGTAAGTTTTATCTTCTTTGGAAATTCAAATTTTTCAAAAGCTTCCTGTTCTAAAAAACCAACAATGTAAATTCTTTCTCTATTTTGAGGAAGATTTCCATATTTTATAGTATTCAAAACATCTTTATCAACTTTATAGCCTAAACTCTCAAGCTGTTCAAAAATAACTTTTACTGTATGTCCTTTATCATGTGTTTTTAAATTTTTAACATTTTCCAATAAAAAGGCTTTTGGCTTTTTTTCTTTTAAAATTCTAACTATATCAAAAAATAAATTTCCTCTTCCATCTTCATCTTTGAACCCTTGTCTATATCCCGCAATCGAAAAAGGCTGACAAGGAAAACCTCCGCATAAAACATCAAAATTAGGAATATCATCAAGTTTAATTTCTTGAATATCACCAAGAACCATTGGATTAGAAAAATTCAAATCAAATGTTATTTTTGCATTTTTATCAAAATCATTAGAAAAAACACAATCAAAACCAACTTTTTCAAAACCTGTTTTTATTCCACCTATTCCAGCGAATAAATCTATAAATTTCATCTATATTTTTTAAATTTATTATGATAATTTAATTATAACATAGAATATACTCATTTTTAAATCCGTCTTTTGCAGTTTTTGAACCTTTGGCTTGTTTATCATTCATAAAATCTTTTAGTTAATTTTTAAATTTTTTGCAAAATCTAGCATTTTTTCAGCTATTGCTTGTACCGTGTTTACAGTCATTGCATTTCCTGCCTGTCTCAAAATATGAGCTTCTGCAATATTTTCTTTTGCTTTTTTTGCTAGTTTTTTCGGAAATCCTTGTAACAGTAAGGATTCATAGCCAGATAATTTTCTGAATTTTCCATTTTTTACATACAAAATTCCATGTCTTCCAAGTCTAAGAGTTGGAACTCTATTGTAATATAATCTCAAATCTGATTGTCTTGTATCTAAAACAAGATATTCACTTTCTAATAATTTTTCTATTAAATGTTTGTTTTGGTTGTATTTATTATTGAGATATTTTAGAAAAGTTTTATAGGCTTGTTGTTTTTCATTAAAAGTAAGATCACTATCATCAATTAAAAAATCTTCAACATTTGCTGTTTGTGTAGTATTTTTTGGAAAAGAAAACTTTATATTATCATTTAATAAATCTTTTCTAATTCCCATAAAATAAATTCTTTCTCTCATTTGTGGAACTCCATAATTGATACTACTTAAAACCTTCCAATCTACATGATAACCAGCTTCATTAAGAGCTTCTAAAATAATTTTTAAAGATCTTCCTTTATCATGATTTACAAGACCTTTTACATTTTCTAAGAGAAAAAATTTAACATTTTTTTTCTTCATTATATTTATAAGATGAAAAATTATTTCACCTCTTTCATCTTTCATTCCTTTTCTTTGCCCAATTACAGAAAATGTCTGACAAGGAAAACCTCCAACCATTACATCAAAATCTAGTAATTCATCTGTATTTATTTTTGTTAAATCTCCATAATTCTTTTCGTTTTCTCCATAAAATAATTTATATGTTTTTTCAGCATTTTTATCAATTTCAGAAAAACCAAGACATTCAAGTCCTAGATTCTCAAACGCAAGCCTCCCTCCTCCAATACCTGCACAAAAATCAATAAATTTTAGATTATTCATAAATACTTTTATTTTTAAAATCTCTTATTTCCTCACCTCAACTCCCAATTTCTCCTCAACACTCTCAATAATTTTAATAATCCTCTCATCAACTTCCTCAGATTTCAAAGTCCTCTCAACATTTCCAAATGTAATCCGAAAAGCCATTGAACGCTCACTGCTTTCAGCATTCACATAAAGATCGAACAAATCAACATCTTTCACCAAATCACCACCAGCCATATAAATCACCCGTTCAACATCACCAACTCGGACCTCTTCGCCAACAATCATCGACAAATCACGATTCACAAAAGGAAACTTCGCCAACGGTTCAAAAAATCGCTCTTTCTCTGTCTCCGCTAGCAAATTATCAATGTCAATCTCACAAACTGATACTTTAACTTTTTTCAAGCCAAAGTGCTTATGAGAATTTCGACTCATTTCACCAATCCAACCTAAAACCTTTCCGTCCGCAATCTTAATTACCGCTTGTCGAGATGGATGCAAAGACGGAATTAAATATTGTTCAGTCTCATCTAAAGAATCATCGAAATAAAAATCATTCAAACCAACTCGTTCAAATAAAACTTCCAGCAAACCTTTCAGTTCAAAAAATTGTTCACCCTTTTTATTTTTACTCGCCACACTTGCACCAAAAACTAATTTTTCATCAGGAAGAGAATTTTCAGTTGGATTATAAATCCTACCAATTTCAAAAATATTCACTTGATCAAAATAACTCAAATTTTTCTTGTCCGCAGAAAGCAAATGAACCGCCAAAGTTCGTCGTAAAAAATCTTGTTCCACATTAAATGGATTCAAAAGAGCTAAATGTTTTTTCTCACCTAAACCAATTGCCTCCGCTTGATCTTTTCCGTAAAAAGAATAGCCTTTAATTTCACTAAAACCACTTCCCACACAAATGTCTTTCAAAGCTCGCTCAAAAAATCTCTGTTCATTTCGATATGGCAATTCAACATTTCCAACAATTGGAATTGGTTTAATTTTGTCGTAACCATAAACTCGTCCAATTTCTTCAATCAAATCTTCCTGACCTCGCAAATCCCTTCGTCGAGTTGGAATAATGCAAGAAATTTTTTCCTCACCTGCTTTTCCATCTGTACCAATTCCCAACCGCTCTAAAATATTCACAATTTTTTCGCTAGAAATATCGGTTCCCAAAAGTTTTCTCACGTATTCACCCGAAAGCTGAACTGTCCACGGCTTAATTTTTTTATTATAATTATCTTTAACAATTTCAACTTTTCCACCACATAATTCTTGAATTAACTCAATCGCTCGCACTGTCGCCTGCTCAGTAAAATTAGGATCAATATCTCGCTCAAAACGATAAGCTGCATCTGTTTGCAAATTATACCGCCGTTGTGTAAAACGAATTGAACTGGAATTAAAATTAGCACTTTCCAAAATAATATCTGTCGTCTCATCTGCAATTCCACTATCTTTACCACCCATCACACCCGCCAATGCAATCGGATTTTTTCCATCAGTAATTACAATATCATCTTCAATCAATTCAATTTCATCATCATCTAATAACATTATTTTTTCCTTATTTTTTGCCTGACGAACAGAAATTTTTTCAACTTTATTTGTATCAAAAGCATGCAACGGCTGACCAGTTTCCAACATCACATAATTAGTAATATCAACAATATTATTAATAGAATTCATTCCTGACGCTTTTAATCTTACTTTCATCCACTCTGGCGCCTCACCAATTTTCACACCACTAATCTTTGTACCAATATAGCGATTACAATTTTCCGTATCAATAGAAATATTCAAACTATCACCTTTTTTATCAGAAAAAATATCATTCTCAACATTTTTTTCCTGCCAATCTTTTAAATCAATATTTTGATCCAAAGTAACAATTTCCCGTGCAATTCCATTATAACTTAAACAATCATGTCCCCGATTTGGTAAAATATCAATGTCAAAAACAAAATCATTCAACTGTAAATATTCTGCGAGAGACTGACCAACTTCCGCATTTTCAGCTAAAACCATAATTCCATCGTGATTTTCTCCCAACTCTAATTCATCTTCCGCACAAATCATCCCACTCGACTCAATTCCTCGCAATTTAGCCTTTTTAATTTCAAAAAATTTAATAGTTTCTTTATTTTCTGGCATTGGTAATTTCGCTCCAATCAATGCCACAGGAACTTTTTGTCCAACTTCTAAATTTGATGCACCACAAACAATCTGCAATTTTTCATTGCCAACATTCACTTTAGCTACATTTAATTTATCTGCATCAGAATGTTTTTCTACACTTAAAACTTCACCAACAACTACATTTTCTAAATTTTTTCCTAAATCGATAATTTCTTCAACTTCAAAGCTATGTGTTAGAAATAAATCTGCTATTTCTTGAGCTGTTTTTTTAGTTCCGCTTATTTCCTTGAGCCAGTTATATGAAAATTTCATAAAATTTAGTATTTTAAAAAGTTAATTTTACATTCTCAATTGTAACATTTTAAAAAAGGTGTTGCAAAATTTTAAGTTTTTTCAAATCCTCAAGAAAAATAAATAAAGTGCTCGCCGCACGGGCTTTTTAATGCATGATTTTAAATATTCAACACGCTAACAAAACAAAAAGCCTCAATCACTAGGAAAGAGGTTTTATTTACTAAATCAAAAATTAATTAGACTCACATATGTTATTTACACACTGACAACCTGTAGGAATAACTGAATTAATACATGTTTCATAATCTTTCGATAGAGCACACATAGGTTCCATTTTATCAATTTCTGAATTTTCATTAACACAAGTAAACTTTTTATCACATTCAAGACAAGTATCTTTTTCTTCTTTTATAACACAATCACTATCTGTTTCACAATAATAATCTTCTATAACTATACTATCTAAAAATTTAGCTAATTCTAGGTCAATATTTTTTCTATCTTTTGATTTAAACATTACACCATAATTAAACTTTGCTACCCTAAATTTATAAGAAACTATCGGTAAAGCTGTATCTGAAGAAGGAATATTTTTTAATGATCTTATGACATTTCCAATAAATACTTCTTCCCTTCCATAGTTTATTTTTCCCTCAACAGGATGAACCGAACCACCCTTATCTCCTGCCCAAAAAATAATATCCCCACCAAAAATACTATTACGACTTCCATCTCCAACAATCTCACATCCTTCTAGTTTAGTCCTACTTAAAGTAATAACACCTTCTCCATATATAGGACTATCAGTTGGACATTTTTCTTTATACTCAGAATATTCATAAAGATACCAGTCCTTTGGATATTTAAAACTGTAATTATATTTTTCATTTTTATAAACAGCTAAATCGTTCTCTTTTTGCTCTGAAATATTATCTAAGTCCTTTTTTTCTTTAACTAAATTTTTATCTTCAGTAATAACAACTTCTTTTTTATTTTGACTTTTCTTACTCTCATCTTTTACTTTTTGCTCATCTAAAACATCTTTTTGTACCTGTTGCCCACAACCAGCTAGAACAAATATTAGCCCAAACAAAATTAATATTTTCTTCATAATGTTTTATTAAAAATAAGTATATCGATTATAACACAAAAAAACTATTCTTTCCTATCCGCAAACCCAATCCCTTCGGAACTCGGACCTTCCGATTTTTCAATTTCACCAAACTGATCTTCATACCTTTTTAAATTTTCCTGCATCGCTAAAACTATTCTTTTAAAATGACTGGAAGTAACTGTAATTTTACTCACAACTTTTCCCGTCGGTTCAAAAATATGAGCAAACATTAAACGAAATTCTTCTTTGTTATGCATTATTTGTGCAATGTTGGCATATTCTGCTCCCACGATATTATCTGCAAGTTTTATTTGATTGTTTGGTTGCGGTTGTTTTTTATTCATAGGTTTAAATTATTTAATAATTTTATTTTCAACTAAAAAATCTTTTATTTTTTCAAACATTTTTTTATGTCCTTCAGAATCTGGATGCAAACCATCAGACAAATTCTCTTCTTCTAATAAATCAAACATTTCTATAAAATAAATGTTATTTTCCTCACAAAAATCTTTAATCACTTGATCATACAATTGAACATTTTCATTATCGTAATACTTAGTAATACTCCAAGGTATAGGCATCACCTTTGATTCATTAACTTTAGTTAACCCAATAAAAACTATGTTTTTAGAAAAATTATCCGCGATCTCTTTAATTGTTTTCAAATTATTTTTAAAATTTTCTATATCAATTCTAGGATTACTCTTTGTTTCTATATATTGAGAATCATTTATTCCAATTGCAACAATAAAAACCTCAGGATTTCTTGCTTCCGCTTCCACTTTAAATCTCTTCAATAAATCTTCTGTGTTATCACCAGAAACTCCCAAATTGAAAAATGAATGATCAGAATTCTCTTTGTTAAAATAAATTTTTAATCGATCTGCCCAACCACCTTTTTCAAAATCGTTATAACCTTGTGTGATACTATCTCCAAGAATACAAACTCTTTTACTCATAGATTTTAATTTTAAAAAACTTACATCTTAATTATAACTTTTTTATTTTCATTCCTCAACCCAATCACCCTCACCAATCTAATCTCATCATAACTAAAATCATCCCCCAACCCTTCTTTAATTGAAGAAAGTCCCTGCTCAAAATTATCATCAAACGCATCCGCAATAATTTCTTGAGTCTTTTCATCCACAAAATCATCAATATCCTCAATTTCCCCCGCAAAAATCAAACGCTCTAAATGAGAACAGATTGTCCCAACTTTAACCGCAAAAATTTCTGCAATTTCTTCCAAGGACTTACCATCCTGAATAAAATTTAACGTTTCAAACGAACGACCATTCGGCGGAGAAATCTTAACTTCAACTTTATTAATTTTTTCAAGATCAATATTATTTTTATGATCACCGACATTAACTTTTTTCCTTTCACAAAAATTTCGAACAATCTCCAAAACATCATCACCATACTCATTAATTTTTCGCTGACCAATTCCTGAAATATTTTTCAAATCATCTGTCGAAGTCGGTAAAATCGCCGAAATCTGACGCAAAGCCTTATCATGAAAAATAACATAAGGAGGAAGATTTTTCTCCTGAGCAATTTTCATTCGTAATACTCGCAAATCTTCAAATAATTCCTCATCAAATTCAAAATCTTCTTGCGCATCTGTTCTTGAATCTGAAACGGTTCGCTTAACTTCAAAAAGTTTAATCATTTTCCTTTTCGAAATAGTTTCAGCTGCTTGTTGCATCAATTTCAAAACAGGAAATTCATCTTTTGTAATTCGCAAAAAACCCTGTTCAACCAATTGACGAATAATTTCACTCATCGCATCTTTTGAAAAATCATCGACAATTCCAAAAACTGATAAATTCTCAAAACCACGCCCAGTCATTTTTTTATTTTTACTGCCTTTCAAAATATCAACAATCGTCGTCATTCCAAATCGCTGATCAGTCCGAGCAATCGCCGAAAATATTTTAAAAGAAATTTCTGTCGCATCAAAAGTCTCTGGAGGATTTGCACAAAAATCACAACATTTTTTTGCATTCTCTTCACTTCTATCTGGAGAAATTAAAAAATCTTCATCAAAATAATTTAACAATATTTGTCGCCGACATCTTTTTTGTTCACAAAAATCAATCATTTTTTGCAACTTTTCCTCCGCATTTTTTTGTTCTAAATCATTTGAAATTTCATTGAAGAAAAATTCAATGTTTCGTTTATCGCCATAAGAAAAAAACAAAAGACAATGTGCTGGATCACCATCACGTCCCGCTCGCCCAGTCTCCTGATAATAACTTTCAATATTTTTTGGTAAACTGTCATGAATGACAAAGCGAACATCTGGCTTATCAATCCCCATCCCAAAAGCAATCGTCGCCACAATAATTTGCACTTCATCTTTAATAAATTTATCTTGATTTTTTGATCTAACTTGTGGAGTTAAACCTGCATGATACGGCAAAACTGAAAAACCTTTATGTTTCAATTTAGAAGCCATGTCATCGACTTTTTTTCGTGAAAAACAATAAATAATTCCCGACTGTTTTTTCCGTTTGTTTAAAAAATAACAAATTTGATCAAAAGATTTTTGCTTTCGTTTTACTTCATAAAACAAATTTTTCCGATCAAAAGATCCTTGAAAAACTTTAAAGTCTTTACTTAAATTTAAGTTTGAAATTATATCTTGTAAAACTTTCGGCGTTGCTGTTGCAGTCAAAGCAATAATGGGAATTTTTGGAAAATCGTTTTTAAGAATTTGCAAGTTGCGATAATCTGGACGAAAATCGTGTCCCCACGCCGAAATACAATGTGCCTCATCAATAGCAAAAAGTGAAATGTCGTCTTTGAGGTTTTGTAAAAATTGTAAAAATCCGCCTGCTCCAAATCTTTCTGGTGCAATGTATAGAATGTTTAATTCTTTATTATGTATTTTTTCTTGTAATTTATTTTGTTGGTCAAGTGAAAGTGTGGAATTCCAAAAAGCGGCTTCAACTCCATTTTGACGAAGAGCATCGACTTGATCTTTCATTAAGGAAATTAATGGTGAAACTACAATAGTTAATCCTTGCAAATGAATTGCAGGAATTTGATAGCAAAGTGATTTTCCTCCTCCAGTTGGCATTAATACGACTGTATCTTTTTTGTTCAAGACGTTTTGTATTATTTCTTTTTGGAGCGGTCGGAATTTGTTGTAACCGAAAGTTTTTTTTAGAATTTTTTTAGGCATTTATTTTTAATTTAATAAATCTTCAGTTTCTCTTGAATTCAACAATTTAAAGCCC
>JAGLWU010000001.1 GCA_023133275.1 Candidatus Moraniibacteriota bacterium | reverse complement strand
TTAAGTGGGAGGAAGGCGGGGATGACGTCAAATCAGCATGGTTCTTACACCTTGGGCGACACACGTGCTACAATGGGAAGTACAATGGGAAGCCAAGCCGCGAGGCGGAGCAAATCCCTGAAAACTTCTCTCAGTTCGGATTGAGGTCTGCAACTCGACCTCATGAAGTTGGAATCGCTAGTAAACGCGAATCAGCCATGTCGCGTTGAATACGTTCCCGGGTCTTGTACTCACCGCCCGTCATGTCAAGGGAGCCGGCAATACCCGAATCCCGCAATACTGCGGGAGAAGGTAGGGCTGGTAACAGGGACAAAGTCGTAACAAGGCATCCGTAGCGGAAGCTGTGGATGGATCACCTCCTTTCTAGGGAGATAAAAATTTAATTTTTAATTTTTAATAATTAAAATTAAATTAAGTCGCACTTCTGTTAACTTATTTAATTTGCGTTAAATAAGATGAAGCGATGATATGTTAAAAATTTTTAACATAGATAATATAAAAATTGGCGCCTGTTAGCATTGAAATTGCAGAACGCGTAACATATAACGCGCAACGCGTAACAATATAATTTAAACAAATAGTGTTATGGGCCTATTTGTTGTCTTTTTTCAAAAGATTGGCTCTTAACACTTAAACCAGTCTTTTTTTGTTATGAAAATTATGGCAACTTATAAACAAATCCAAGAATATATTAAGAAGAAATATGAATTTACAGTAAAGACATGTTGGATCGCTCATGTAAAAGAAATGCACGGATTATCTTTAAGGACTGCGCCAAATAGAATTAATCCAAACAATAGAACAAATCCATGTCCAGATAATAAGATTGATTCGATTAAAGACGCATTTCATTATTTCAAAATGATATAATTTTTGCGTTCATTAATTTGTCTTTTGTGAAATCAAAATAATTCGGAGTAAATCAGAATACATATCAAAATAAATCGTAAATCTAAAATCGTAAATCGTAAATATAACAAGGGCGCATAGCTCAGTTGGTTAGAGCGCTTCTCTGATAAGGAAGAGGTCCATGGTTCAAATCCATGTGCGCCCACCATCCTGCGCTAAAGCTTCGGATGGCAAGCCATTTGAATAAAATGAGCTTGCTCTACGAAGCTTTAGCGTAGTAGAGCGGGATAGAGCAGTTGGCAGCTCGCCAGGCCCATAACCTGGAGGTCGTAGGTTCGAATCCTACTCCCGCAACCAAAATATCGCGTAACACATAACGATTTTAGTTAAATGTGAATTATAGATTCGTTATGCGTTACGCGTTCCATGTTATGCGAATAAGCCGAGGTAGCTCAGTGGTAGAGCAAAGGACTGAAAATCCTTGTGTCGAGAGTTCAATTCTCTCCCTCGGCACCAAAATTAGGCTGACGAAGGGGACCATAGCTCAGCGGTAGAGCGCACGGCTCATAACCGTTTGGTCACAGGTTCGAATCCTGTTGGTCCCACATCTTTTTAAAAATTGAATAAAGCGGGGTTAGTACAGTGGTAGTATACCTCCTTGCCAAGGAAGAGGCGCGAGTTCGATTCTCGTACCCCGCTCAGAAAGAAAAACTATCTTATTAATTTAAAATAGTTTTTTGTTTTATGCTAGAATAAAACAAAAATTGATATAATATATTTTATGAAAGAAATGGAAGTAGTTTATTGCAAGCAGTTGAGTAATCACTTAAGAGGACTTAAGGTAATAATTAATTAATGATTAGTTATGAAATTTAAACTTAGTTTATTTGAAATTTTTAGTTTAGCTTGGATGGAGCTTGTTTTATTCGGTCTGTTTTTGGCTTTGCTTAAATTGTTTTATATGTGGATGATTATTGCTTTTATGGTTTTTCAAATTGGAGCTTTGATGTTTTTGATTAAACAGAAGTATATTGAGATTAGAAAATCTAGTAAAGGAGATTGGATAGTGTTAATTTTTTTGATTGTTTTTAGTTTGATTTTGTCGTTTACAACTTCGCCAACGATTTATGGTGGTAGAGATGAAGGTTCTTTGAGTATTGCTGGGATTTTAATTAGTCAAGATCATTCTATCATTCATAAAGATAAATTAACAAGCCAGTTTGGAGAAATATATCAAACAGAAAAAGCATATAATTTTCCGGGGTTTTATTATTGGGGCGAAGATAAAATCAGGTCACAATTTTTGCCTGGTTATGCAGTTTGGATAGCAATTGTTTATGCTCTTTCTGGTTTGGGAGGGCTGATTTTTGTAAATTTTATCCCTTATATCATTTTTATTTTTAGTTTTTATTTGATTTTACGACAGTTTTTTTTGAAAAGCTATGTAAGTTATGTCGCTACATTTCTTTTAATGTCTTTTTTCCCTGTCACTGTTTTTTATAAATTTAGTTTAACAGAGATCTTCTTTTCCTCATTTTTATGGATTGGCATTTATTTTCTTGTTAGATATTTTAAAGAAAAAGATTTTAATTTTTTTCTTTTAGCGAACTTTAGTTGGTTGATTTTACCGTATGTTCGAATTGAAGCATTGTTATTCTACTTTATGTTAGGGGTATTCTTATATCTTTTTTACTTTCGTGATTTTATTAAAGTGAAGATTGGTTATTGTTTTTTAATTTTATTTTTTTCAGTATTTTCTGCAATGGCAATAAATTTTAACTTTTATTTTGATACTTTTAAAGGAGTACTTGAAGTTAAGAATAATACTGAAATTAGTGATGATCCAACTTGGGGAGAGGAAGGTTTTTCTTTGATCCCTGATGACTGGGAAGATCTTTATTTAGGAAAAGTAATGTGGACTTATGCAGTTTTACCATTAGTGTTATTTGGTCTTTATTCTATTGGCAGTAGATTTTTAAAAGTAATAAAAGTTCAAAAAGAAGGGAAGAAGATTAGAGAGAAACTAGGTTCCGTGAGTAATGAATTAAAGCAATCAATTTTTATAGCTTTTGTGCTTTGTCCAAGTTTAGTTTATTTGATTGATCCGAATATTTCGGCTGATCACCCTTGGATGTTGCGGCGGTTTATTTTTGCTGTGATTCCTTTAATGATTTTTTACTTTGTTTATTGGTTTAATAAAAAGAGTAAAAAAATACAAAGTGTTTTTGTAATAATTTCTATATTGTTTATTGGTTATAATATTTATTTAATGGCTCCTTTTTTGTTTAACAAATTTCAAAATGAGGGATTGTTAAAACAAACAGAGCAATTGGTTAGTGATTATTCTCAGGATGATTTGTTGTTATTTAGTCCAAATTCTTCTTCTAATGAATGGTCTCTAATGAGCGAGCCTGTAAGAGTAATTTATAAAAAGCAGGCAGTGTATTTTTTTAATCAAGATGATTTTAGTAAATTAGATTTAGATAAATTTTCTAATGTTTATTTATTTAGTTCAAAAGATGACTTGATGCTTTTTGATAAATTAGATAAAGAGTTAGTAAATACCAAAAAGATTGACAATCAATTTATAAATTTTTCTAAAGATCCTTTTGAAAGGCCATTTATTAAAAAGACAGAGACAGAAATTTTAATTTATAAGCTGAAATAATATTTTCGTCTCAAACCTTCCATTACAGGTCAGACAGACTGAACTTAGGGACTTATTGGTATGATAAATGTCGAATTATTTGTTAGTTAGTTTTATAGTTCTTAATATTTATTTAAATTCATCACATTGCTCTTTGTTAAAATTAATAAAATCATCGTTATTGAAACATATTTGCCATTTGTAAATACAATCTATTGATTGTACTCTTAGCAAAGCCTTGAGAATTTTTACCTTTTTAAAACGCACCCAGTTCGAACGTCAGTACTTACTCGGTTCAGAAATAAAAAACTGTCTTAGTTAATTGAGATAGTTTTTTCAGTTTTTTAAATTGCGAAATAAAAAATTTATTTTTTCTGACATTTTTTACATCGGCAGCCTTTATTTTTAATAAGATCTTCAAAATATTCTTCTCCGTAATCAAAGGTTAGTTCATCGCCAGCGGATATTTTTTTTATGGCGTAGATCATGATGCGTTTATCATCTTCAATAACGGCTTCACAGTTCGGTCGACAAGAGTGATTGAGATAGCGAGCTTTGTGTTTTCTGTCTGTTCCGTCTAAAACCCAATTTTCATTTAAAGTGAATAAATATAAACCACCTTTTTCATCAGCTTTTTCATGAGAGATTTTTTTTCCAGTGTATTCAATAATAAAATCATTTTTTTTGAAATCTTTTTGTGCAAATAATCCTAAACCAGCTGTTGATTTTTTGACGATCCAATTTTCGTTTTTCTTTCTCATGATATTTTTTGATTTATAATTATTTTAAAAGTTTTGGGATTCTCTATGAGGGATTCTTCATTTCTTTATTTTTTCTAGCGAAAAAATAAATCCATTCAGAATGACAGGAAATTTTTAAATTATGTAACATAGCCCGTGCGGCGAGCACTTTTTTATTTTAACTATTTTGTCTCAAATTATCAAGTATTTGTTCAAAATAGTCTGGTAGTGGTGCGGAGAATGTATATTTTTTATTTTGCAAAGAAAACTCTATTTTTTCAGAATGTAGTAAAAAAGTTTGATGGTTTTTATTTACAAAATTTTCTTTCAATGTTTTATGAATTTTTTTATAATAACGTTTGTCATTAATTAACGGATGTCCTAAATGTGCCAGATGAACTCTGATTTGATGAGTGCGACCAGTTTTTGGCTTAACCTTTACCAAAGAAATTTTAATTTTTTCTTCACCTGATTTTGCAAAAAGTTTTTCGATATTCGTAGCATCTTTAATATCTTTCAATTTATAAGAATAAGGAAAAGTAAATTGTTCAACAACTTTATATTCAGTTTGAGCTTCACGAGCTTGACCGCTAAATTTTCCTTGAGCAATTTTTTGTTTCTGATGTGAAAGTGTTTTAGCAATGGGTAAATCAATTAAACCAGATTCTTTTTCTAACTTTCCCCAAATTAATGTTAGATAAGTTTTTTGAACTTTTTTTTCTTGAAACATTTTTTTTAATTCTTGAAAACTTTCATTATTTTTTGCAACCAACATTATGCCACTAGTATCTTTATCTAATCGATGAACAATTCCAGGACGTTCCCAATTTTCTCCAACATTTTCCAAATCCGGTTTTAAATTTATCAAAGCGTTGACTAGAGTTTCATTTTTATTAATTGCACTGGGGTGAACTTGTAATCCAGATGGTTTGTTAATAATCCAAAAATCGTCATTTTCAAAAATTATATCTAATTTTATTTTGGAATTTGGTTTTAGCCTTTCAATTTTTTTTGATATATTTATTTTAATTTTGTCGTTTAATTTTACTGATGTGCTAGGTTTAACTTTTTTATTATTTATTGAAACTTGATTATTTTTTATAACTCGGATAATTTCTCCTCGACTAAAACCGTCTATTTTATTTAAAATAAATTTATCTAATCTTTGTCCAACTTCTTTTTCTTCAATTTTAAAATTGTGTTTCATAATTCAATTTTGTTTGTAAAGCTTCTTTTATTCTTTTTATCAAATGATAACTTGGATATTTAATTTTTTGTTATGTATTTTATTTCTATGATTTATCTTGTGAATACTAAATTTAAATTGACAATGCTTTTATTGTACATTTATTTTGGAGAATTAGGAAATTTTTTTGATTAGCCCGAATTCAAACCCCGAAGCCCC